>JBNLAU010000394.1:0-4767 GCA_050302295.1 Roseibium sp.
CTGTCCGGGCGTGCCGCGCATCGGGCCAGATATCCCAAATTGCAGGCAATCTTTTTAAGTGACACACTCATGGCCGCAACCCTCCGTTCGCAGGACTCCGAAACACCAAACCGTTTTCCGACAGTATTTACGGCTGGATTCCGGTTTTTCTTTTTGTCGGCCGGCATTTTCTCCCTCTTTGCCATGCTGGCCTGGACGCTCTGGCTGGGCATCCATGCAGCGGGCGGCACGGTGGCGTCGCTTCCCATGAGCATGGCGCCACATCTTTGGCATGCCCATGAAATGCTCTTCGGCTACACGGTGGCCGTCATAGCGGGTTTCTTTGTCACCGCGGTGCCAAACTGGACAGGCACGAAAGAAGCCGGTGCGGAATTTGTCGCGGTCAGCGGAGCTGTCTGGCTGTTGGGCCGTTTGGCGGTCTGGTTTTCCGCCGTGCTCGATCCTGTGCTTGTCGCGGTCCTGGACCTTGCCTTCATCCCCGTTCTTTCCTCCGCCATTCTGGGCAGACTGGCGAAGAAATCGCAGCTCAGAAATGCGGTCTTTCTCGCCCTTCTGACGGCACTCTTTACCGGCAATCTTATGATGCATCTCGACTGGATCGGCTGGACGGACGGCAATGCGGAGGCCGGTGTCCGGCTTGGCATATTCGCCAGCGCTGCAATGATCGCGATCGTTGGAGGCCGGGTCGTTCCGGCGTTCACCCGCAATGCCTTGAACAGGGAAGGCTACACCGGAACTTTGCCCCAGTCCCGGGCCTGGCTGGACAGGGCCGGTATTCTGCTGGCACTCCTGACGGCGCTGGCAAGCCTTCCGATCGTGCCTGAGGCAGCCTTAGGCATCCTTAGCATTGCGGCGGGGACTGCGAACCTCCTGCGTCTATCCGGCTGGAAGGGCTGGGCAGCCCGGAAAAATCCGATCCTCTGGATACTGCACGCGGCCTTCTTGCTGCTGGCAGCCGGGTATCTGGTGTACGGCAGCAGCCTGCTGTTCGGCACGCTCGGTGAAACCGCCTCCTTGCATCTCGTGGCCGCCGGTGCGATCGGCAGCATGACCCTAGCAATGATGACACGGGCCTCGCTCGGTCACAGTGGGCGGCCTTTGCAGGCTTCCAGCCCGATCGTGCTCGCCTATCTGCTGGTTATCGCGGCAGCGCTCACCCGGACTTTCGGAACGCTGGTCCTGGACTATTTTCCGGTCGTGCTCATCTCAGGGGCTCTTTGGCTGGCGGCTTTTTCCCTCTTCACCTGGGTCTTCTTCCCGATCCTGACCACGCCGCGACCGGCGCGATAGCGCGGTTCCAAGCCGCTAGCGGGAGGGCTGTCAAAGCTCCCGTCTCATTGGCCGAAAACATATTTCCCGGCACTTGACGATCGTCAAGACAATCACGCGCCCCAGAGCTGAGAATTGGTTCAACGGTTAAAACGACAAGTGCAGGAGCGCCTCACGTGCGTTCATTTTTTCACATTCATCGCATCATGCTTTTCTGCGCGGTTCTGCTGTGGTCGATTGCGCAGACTTGTGCAGTCCAGGCGGCTGATGCAGAAATCACGCGCTTTCTCGACAAGGTTCAGGCCGGCGAATTGGTGCCGGGCGCGGATGCCTTCGGCTCCATGCGCGAAGACGTCCCGGTCGTGCCCGCTCTCAAGAATGGCCAGCCGGTCGGTTGGGTTTTCCTGACGTCGGATTTTGTCTCTACCACCGGCTATTCCGGCAAGCCGATCCACACGCTGGTCGGTGTCGATGATGACGCGGTGATTACCGGCGTACGGTTGGTCAAACACTCCGAACCGATCGTTCTAATCGGTATTCCGGACGCCAAGATCCGCGGCGTGACAGAAGGCTATGCCGGGCTCGATCTGAAGGTTGAAGCCGAAAGCGGCGGGTCGGCGCACGATCTCGACATCATTTCCGGCGCCACCGTGACGATCATGGTGATCGATGATTCCATCGTCCGTTCGGGGCTGAAGGTGGCCAGGGCTCTTGGCCTCGGCGGGCTTGCTCCGGACATTGCCGATAGCGGTCCCCGCAAGACGATCAACGGCGATCTGCGGAAGGTCAGCGATTGGATGACTTTGACAGGCGACGGGTCCGTCCGCCGCATGTCATTTGACGTTGCCCAGATCAACGAAGCATTTGTCCGTCAGGGCGATCCCCGCGCCATCGCCCGTCCCGAAGACGGCCCGGACACCGACGCCTTCATCGATCTTTACCTGACGCTGGCGGATGTGCCCTCCGTCGGCCTGTCGCTGCTTGGCGAGGCCGCATACGCAAATCTCGAGAGTCGGCTGCAGGAGGGCGAGCATGTCCTCCTTGTGATGGCGCGGGGCCGGTATTCCTTCAAGGGCTCGGGGTATGTCCGTGGAGGCATCTTCGACCGGATCCAGCTGATCCAGGACGACGTCTCCGTTCGCTTTCACGACCGTCAGCATCACAGGATCGGTGAGATCACGGCAGAAGGCGCTCCGGCCTTCACTGAAATGGACATTTTCACCATCCCGGCCGATGCCGGCTTCGATCCGGCCAAGGAGTTCCGCCTGCAATTGCTGGTCCAGCGGCCGGTCGGCCCGATAGACAAGGTCTTTCTGACCGCCGATCTCGGCTTCCGGTTGCCCGACGCCTATCTGAAAACCGAAGCTCCTTCAGCGGAAGCGGGAAACGCTGCACAGGCCGGCGCGGCTGCAGCCGACGACACGGGCACGCGGGACTTGTGGATGCGGATCTGGCGGGACCGCCAGTTCGACATAGTGGTGCTCGCCGGCGCAATCGGCGTGCTGACGCTGGTGTTCTTCTTCCAGATGCAGGTGACACGGAACGAGCGTTTCACCTTCTGGTTCCGCATCGGTTTCCTGATCTTCACCCTTGTCTGGCTCGGCTGGATGCAAAACGCGCAGCTCTCGGTCGTCAATGTGCTCGCCTTCTTCTCGGCGCTGACGAACGACTTCAGCTGGGATGCCTTCCTCATGGATCCGCTGGTGTTCCTGCTGTGGTTCTCCGTGGCGGCTGCGCTGCTGTTCTGGGGAAGGGGAGCCTATTGCGGCTGGCTCTGCCCATTTGGCGCCCTTCAGGAACTTACCAACCGCGTCGCGAAAGTCTTCCGTGTCCCGCAATTCGAGGTGCCCTGGGGGCTGCACGAGCGCCTGTGGCCGCTCAAATACGTCATATTCCTCGGCTTGTTTGGTTTGTCGCTCTATTCGCTGGACGTCGCCGAGCACTATGCGGAGGTGGAGCCGTTCAAGACAGCCATCATCTTGAAATTCCAGCGGGCCTGGCCGTTCGTCCTGTTTGCGCTCGCGGTTCTGGCAGCCGGGCTGTTCGTTGAACGGTTCTACTGCCGCTACCTGTGCCCGCTGGGCGCCGCGCTTTCGATCCCGGCACGCCTCAGGATGTTCGACTGGCTGAAGCGTTACCGCGAATGCGGCAACCCGTGCCACCGCTGCGCAAAGGAATGCATGGTCCAGGCCATCCATCCGGAAGGCAACATCAATCCCAACGAGTGTCTGAACTGCCTGCATTGCCAGGTTCTCTATCAGCACGACCAGAAATGTCCCGTCTGCATCAAGAAGCTCGCCAAGAGAAAGCGTTTCGAAGTGCAGACCGGGCTCCGCAAACCGGAACCGGATGCCACACCGGCAAAATCGGTTCCGGCCGAATAACCTTCACCAGGCAAACAAGGAGAGCAGCCATGAAGGAGAAGGAAACCCATTGGAGCGTATCCCGCCGGGATCTTTTAGGCGGGACCGCCAAGACCGCGGTCGTCGCGGGCATGGGCGCAGTCGCCGTTGCCGGCGCCAGTCCGGCCTTTGCCCAGGAGGGCGGCCAGAAATTCGAACTCGCACCGGGTGAACTGGACGAGTACTACGGCTTCTGGTCCTCGGGCCAATCCGGGGAGTTGCGCATTCTCGGCGTTCCGTCCATGCGCGAACTGATGCGCGTGCCGGTCTTCAATCGCTGCTCCGCCACCGGTTGGGGGCAGACCAACGAATCCCTGAAAATCCTGACCGAAGGTCTGTCGCCTGAAACCAAGGCGGTGCTCGCCGCGCAGGGCAAGGTCACCTATGACAATGGTGACCTGCACCATCCGCATATGTCCTTCACTGAAGGCACCTATGACGGCCGCTACCTGTTCATGAACGACAAGGCCAATACCCGCGTGGCGCGGGTGCGCTGTGACGTGATGAAATGCGACAAGATCATTGAGATCCCGAACGCACACGACATCCACGGCATGAGGCCGCAGAAATATCCGCGTACCGGCTACATCTTCGCCAACAGCGAGCACGAGGCTCCGCTGATCAACGACGGCAAGATCCTCGACGATCCTTCGCAATACGTGAACATCTTCACGGCGATCGATGGTGATACGATGGAAGTCGCCTGGCAGGTGCTGGTCTCGGGCAACCTGGACAACGTCGACTGCGACTATGAGGGCAATTATGCCTTCTCCACCAGCTACAACTCGGAAATGGGCATGAACCTTGCCGAAATGACCGAGAGCGAGCTGGACCACGTCGTGATCTTCAACATCAAAGAGATCGAGAAGGGCATTGCCGAGGGCGACTATCAGGAGCTTAACGGCGTCAAGGTGATCGACGGCCGGAAGGAGAAAAACAAGAAGTACACCCGCTACATTCCGATCCCGAACAGCCCGCATGGCGTCAACGCGGCTCCGGACAAGAAGCACATTGTCATCAACGGCAAGCTGTCACCGACCGTCTCGATCATCGACGTCGAAAAGGTGGACGCCCTGTTCAGCGACAACGCCGATCC
>JBNLAU010000395.1:0-15520 GCA_050302295.1 Roseibium sp.
GTCAACAAGATCGACCGCGAGGGCCGTCATGCCCTCGAAATCCTGGATGAGGTTCAAGAAGCGCTGGCTCTGGATGTGAGCCCGCAGACCTGGCCTGTCGGCATGGGGTCCGATTTCTTCGGTGTCTATGACTGGCGCAACAAACAGTTCCACACGTCAGGAGGCGAGCGCGGCGGGCCTTATGCGCAGACCAAAGTCGTTTCCGGCCTTGAGGATGAGATTCTGACCGGCACGGTCTTCGACCGGATCATGGAAGAGCTTACCGAAAACGTGGAACTCGGCTCGGAGGGCTACGCCGAATTCGACCAGGAAAGCTTCCTGGAAGGTCATCTGACCCCGGTCTTTTTCGGCTCGGCACTGCGCGACTATGGTATCGAGGAACTTCTCGACTTCATCGCGGCCTTTGCACCGGCGCCCCATTCACAGCCGGCGACCGGTGGGCGCACCATCATGCCGGGTGAGGACAAGGTCACTGGCTTCGTGTTCAAGGTGCAGGCGAACATGGACCCCAAGCACCGCGACCGCATCGCCTTCGTGCGGTTGTGTTCGGGCACGTTCAAGCGCGGCATGAAACTGAAACACGTGCGCGCCGGCAAGCAGATCGCCGTCTCCGCGCCGATCTTCTTCTTTGCCGAGGAACGTGAAATTGCCGATCTCGCCTATCCGGGCGACGTCATCGGCGTGCCCAACCACGGTCAGCTTCGTGTCGGTGACACCTTGACCGAAGGCGAAAACATCCACGTGACCGGCCTGCCGGCCTTTGCCCCGGAAATCCTGCGCCGCGTGCGCCTGTCCGACACCATGCGCGTCAAACAGATGCGGCAGGGTCTTCTGGATCTGGCGGAAGAAGGCCTGGTGCAGATCTTCAAGCCGGATCTTGGTTCCAACTGGATCGTCGGTGTTGTCGGCGCGCTGCAGCTCGACGTGGTGGTCGACCGGCTCAAGGCCGAGTACGGCACCGAGATCGGTTTCGAAGCGGTCCCCTACAACACCGCCCGCTGGATCGAGACCGATCCGCAAACCCTGCAGAAGATCATCGAGGGCCACCGCATGTCGGTCGCCAACGACCGCGACGACAAGCCGGTGTTCCTGTTCAAGAATGCCTGGGAAATCGGCCACGTCACCGAGAAGTTTCCGGACGTGACCTTCCGCGAAACGCGTGAGATCGTGTACGAGGCCTGACGGCGTTCACCTGCAACTGAAAATGTACCGCGCAGGCGGTGGGAGCCTGCGCGGTGCACGCCTGCCTTATTCCGTAACCGGCGTTTCGAGGACGGTCCGGTAAGGATTGGCGTCAAGGGCGCCGATCTGCGCGATATAGCGCGCGGCCCAGCCGGGTCCGTAGTTCTTGCCCGTGTCCCAGGAGCCGGACTGATCGGTCGCCCAAGTCGTGGCAACGACTTTTCCGCTTGGCATTTCAATAAGTTGGACCTGCGATTGCTGGGCGCGGAACGGCGCGTTCGACGTCCAGCTGATCACGCAATCGCCGCGCAGGTTGGACAGGCTGAGCGACCAGCTCCAGTTGCCTGACGTATTTACGGTCGCTATGGAAACTTCGCCGACATCTACAATCTGATCTGCCATGAGATCCTCCCGGAAAAGGGGTTGCTGTTTGGTGCAACGGGCGCCGATACACTTTTTACGAGTACCAGCAATGCATGCGTTGGGCAATGTTTTTCTATTTTAAGTTGATGAAATATTCGAATGCATCCTTATTTCTGTCGTCGCCGATACTAAGTTCAAGCGCCGTGGATGCCATTGTTCCAACCCGCCCACGCCATCAGGGATGGCTGCCTAACGACAAAGACGGTTGGACGCAGACTTCGCTGAAGGGCAAGCGGCTCGCTTCCCTCCGAAACCAGGGAAAGCCTTTTAAGGGGGCGCGAGCTTGACATAGGCTTCGGCAAGGGGGCCAAATCAAAGGTGTTTTTGCCTTTTGACTAATCAGTCCGGGATGGGCCTTGCCATGATCACAGTGCCGGAACTTGCGGCCGATGCGCTCGGCGATTTTCTGACGTCCTATGTTCAGCGCCGCTTTGGCAAGTCTGAGCAGGAGCTGGCCGAACTGGTGCCCTCGATTGCCCGCATTGCAATGGAATGCATCGGCAACAGCGATGCCCTTTATCACAACATCGAGCACACGATGCTGGTTACGCTCGCCGGGCACGACATCCTGCGCGGGCGGGCCTTGCATACTCACATGGCGCCCACGGATTATGCCCATGTGATTGTCGCCTGCCTGACGCACGATATTGGCTATGTGCGCGGAATTCTGCCGGACGACGACGCGGATGGATTTGTCATCAACAAGACGGGCGAAAAGGTGCAGCTACCGCGAGGATCCTCCGATGCTTCACTGACGCCCTATCATGTGGACCGATCGAAAATCTATATATTCGAGCGCATTAGCGGCACGGATCTGCTCGATCCGCAAAGGATTGCCGACGCGGTCGAAGGATCCCGCTTTCCGAGCAAATTCCCGGACGACAAGGAAACGCTTGGCGAAGATGCAAATCTGGTGCGGGCTGCGGATTTAATCGGCCAGTTGGGCGACCCGCACTATATCCGCAAGGCCAATGCGCTCTATTACGAATTCGAGGAAGCCGGGCTCAACAAGCAGCTCGGCTACGACACGCCGGCCGATCTGGTTCTGAAGTATCCGCAGTTCTATTGGAACAGCGTCGCGCCCTACATTCAAAACGCCATCCAGTATTTGAAGATCACCGCTGCCGGGCGGCAATGGATTGCCAACCTCTATTCCAATCTGTTCCTGGCGGAACGCGATATCGCCCTGCTCGGGCCGCAGCGATAGGTCATCCGTCCCTGGCGGCAAAACCGGCCGATTTGGCCGGCTTGCCTGGTGAGGATCAGGAAGCGTTCGCGGACGGCAACTCGATGTCGATGCCGAGCGTGGTCACGTCGCCGGACCGGTCCATTTCGAGCCGGACGGAATCCGGGTCGATATCGACCCGCTTGGCAACCACCGCCAGAATGTCTTCCCGCAGGCTGGAGATCAGTACGGCGTCCGAGCCGTCATCCGCCCGTTCATGCGCAAGGAGAATTTGCAGCCGGTTCTTGGCAACCGAGGCGCTCTCGCCTCGTTTGCCGAAGAGGCTCAGAAGGTTCATGCGGCCCTCCCTTTGAAGAACTTGCCGAACAGGCCCTTTTTCTCTTCGGGAATGGTCACTGGAATGTCTTCCCCAAGCAGGCGGCGCGTTGCCTCCATATAGGCTTTTGCCGCCGGAGAATTTTCGTCGGACAAAGTGACCGGCAGGCCGACGTTGGATGCTCTGAGCACATCCCTGCTTTCCGGCACGACGCCGATCAGCGGAACGGAGAGAATGTCGACCACATCATCCGTTTCCAGCATGTCGCCGGATTTTGCCCGGCTGGTGTCGTAGCGGGTGATCATCAGGTGTTTGGGCATGCGCCCGCCATCTTCGGCGATCTTGGTCTTGGCATCCAGCAGACCGATGATCCGGTCGCAGTCGCGCACGGAAGAGACTTCCGGGTTGGAGACGATGATGGCCTCGTCCGCGTGGCGCATGGCCAGCGTTGCGCCCCGCTCGATCCCGGCCGGGCTGTCGCAGATCACATAGTCGAAATACATGCGCAGTTCTTCGATGACGCTGGCAACACCTTCTTCGGTCAATGCGTCCTTGTCCCGGGTCTGGGAGGCGGGCAGCAGAAAAAGGTTGTTCAGCTTCTTGTCACGCACGAGCGCCTGTTTGATCGAGGCTTCGCCGCGCACCACGTTGACCAGATCGAATACGACACGGCGTTCCGCGCCCATGATCAGGTCGAGGTTGCGCAGTCCGACGTCGAAATCGATGGCGCAGACCTGATAGCCTTCTTTGGCGAGCGCCGAGGCAATGGCGGCTGTTGTGGTGGTTTTACCCACTCCGCCCTTTCCCGACGTGACCACGACGACAGTGGCGTTGCTCATGGTGTTCGTCCTGTTTCTGTTGCCGGCATTAGGCATCGGAAGGTGCCCTGTACCATTAGTTCAGTTCTTCAAAGATCAGGGTTTCATTCTCAAACCGGATCTGTGCCGGAGCGTTGCGAAAGGCTGCATCGAAATCTTCCGCGACCTTGTAAAGTCCGTTGATGGAGACCAGTTCCGCATCCAGCCTGGAACAGAAGATGCGCGCGCAGTCTTTGCCTGCGACGCCGGCCAGAGCCCGGCCGCGCAGGGCGCCATAAACGTGGATGGAGCCGCCGGCGATGATTTCGGCCCCGGAGCTGACAGAGCCGATCACCGTTACATCCCCCTCCGGATGCAGGATGCTTTGACCGGACCGGACAGGTTCGGTGACGACAATCGACGCGCCGTTTGTCACGCTGGCAGGTCCCGAACGGATTTCCGCCGGGCTGTCAGGAGCAGAACTATTGCTGCCCTTGTCATCCGCTTTCTTTGAGCTTCCAGGCTTGTCCGCAGATGCGGACGGGGGCGAGGGCGCCGCTTCGGCACGCGATGAGGTCTTGCTTCCCGGCGCGGTCTTTTCGGCGCCTGCAGCCTGGGTCCCATTACCCTGAGGCTCCGGAACCTCTACGTCCGACGCCAGCCGGCCGCCGGAAAAGCTTGGCGGCATGCCGGGCTTCAAACGGGTGCCGGAGACACCGTCGATCCCCATCACCCGGACAGAGCGCTCCGTAAGCCCGTTGAGCAGGTCTTCCAGATCGTCAATCGGTATGTTGCTGCCGCGCACGTCCAGAATAATGGGCCTGTCTATGAAAAAGCCCGGCGAGCGGGAGATGATACGGTCGATCTCCTGGAACCACGCGTCAAACGGCGGTTCCGGTGACAGAACGATCGCAATGAAGGATTTTCCCTTGAACTTCATTCAGAGGTCCGGCGGCAGCTAATTGGGGCGAGGCGAACTCAGCCCTCTGTGTCAGATTGATTTGCTTGAGGAAACCTATCATTAACCGTGCTGCACAATCGGGCAGCCGGGCGTTTTCCACCGATATCGATTTTCTTTCGACATTTCAGATAATTGACTGTTCCGCGGAGTCCCTTTCCCGAAATGCGCCCGCCAAACCTGCCAGAAATACGAAGATCGCCGCTGAGAATCGCGGCCGAATACAGCACGAAACTCCATCGCTAGGGCAGGAGTTGACTTATTTCTCGTAAAAAGGTGGAATTTCGCCATATTGCAATGCAATATAAGCCGTCGAATGTTAGGTATGCAAAAGCATCTCAGGGAAACAAATGAGTAATTTCAGTGACATGATGAGCTATATTGGCCTCAGTCCGACCGAGGCTGCAGCGGCTTTGAATGTATCTGAAGATGAAATTGTTCGCTGGTGCAGCACGAGCGAGGCTCCGCCCATCCATGTCTGGCACCATCTTGTGAGGATGCTGGACGAGATCCGTATTTCCGCTGAGGAAGCGGCAAAAGCCGCCGACCTGGATCATCTCGACGCCTCAGACCTCAACCGGATCGATTTGAGTGTGCCGGGCGATGGAGCTTCGGAATTCGCCGGGCCGAAACGGGCTGCAACGGCCCTGGCTGTCGCGACGCTCGCACGGGTCTTCGTCTGATACTCATCGCATCCCCGCCGGGAAAATGCATTGTGGATACGGACCGCAGAAGTGTCGAATATGCATGAATATGGGCGCTCATTCTTGCACTTTTCCGCATATCGGCGTTTGATCCGGCCAATCGATGGTCCCGGCCCATTGATTAGCCGCGGTCGAGCGGCCAACCACAAAAATCATCGTCGCACTCAATTCCGCTTCGCCTGATGAACTCCGGAAACGCGGGTCCATCCTGAACCGAAAAGGCCTTGTCATGTCAGCAACGCTCAAGGGGCTCCTTTCCGCTCTGCTCGCATTTGGCCTGTTTTCTTCCCACGATTCCCTCATCAAGGCGCTTGGCGGTCATTATCCGGTCTTCCAGATCATCTTTTTCTCGATGCTCTTTGCCTTCGTGCCGATGTCGATGATGATGCTTGCCGACAAGGCGGTCGGCAATTTCCGGCCGAGGCATCCCTGGCTCGTATTGTGCAGGGCCGGCCTTGCCATTGTCGCCATGTCCTGCGGCTTTTACGCCTTTACCACGCTGCCGCTAGCCGAGGTTTATGCACTGCTTTTCGCCATGCCACTGCTGGTCACCGCCTTGTCGGTGCCGCTGCTCGGCGAAACGGTGAGGAGGCAGCGCTGGGCCGCTGTCGTCGTCGGCCTGATTGGCGTTCTGGTTGTTCTGCGTCCCGGAGTGACGGAGCTTACGCTTGGCCATGCCGCCGCGCTGACAGCTGCCTTTGCCAGTGCGCTCTCGACCATTCTGGTGCGCAAGCTCGGAGCCAAGGAACGCCCGGCGGTGCTGATCCTTTATCCGATGATCCTGTCCATGACGGTGATGTCCATGACGCTGCCGGCGGTCTATGTGCCGGTGGAGTTGCCGCATCTCGGCATGATGGCGGCCGTCGGCTTTCTGTCCGTGGCCGCTCAGTTTTTCATGATATCCGCCTGCAAGGCGGCTCCTGCGGCAGTCGTTGCGCCGCTGCAATACAGCCAGATCCTGTGGGCGACCTTCTTCGGCGTGCTCTTCTTCGCAGAGCGGCCGGACCTTTATGTCGGTCTCGGCTCTTCCATCATCATCCTGTCCGGCATCTTCGTGGTCTGGCGCGAAAGCCGCGAGAACGTTTCCATGCAAACACCGGTCCTCAAGACTTCCAACCCGCGCTTCGATACTGGCCCGCAGCCCAAGTGACGGGATGGGTCAGTCCAGCCGCTTCTTGAAGCGGAAAGCGGCGACGACCATGCCCAAGACGAAAAAGCTGACCATCCAGATCGCATCCCGGTGCAGGTCAAGGAGACTTGCATCGCGTAGCACGAACCCGCGGATCATGCGCATGAAATGGGTCGCAGGAAGGGCCTCGGCGATATATTGCGCAATAATGGGCATGCCTTCGTAGGGGAACATGAAGCCTGAGAGAAGGATCGACGGCATCAGCACGAATACGGTCATCTGCATCGCCTGCAACTGGCTCTGGGCGATGGTTGACAGGACCAGCCCAAGGGACAGGCTGGCGCCGATGAACAGCAGCGTGCCGACGAACAGGTCCACGATCTTGTCGCCGAAGGGCACGTTGAACAGAAGATGGCCCAGCCCGAGGATGATCGTCATCTGCAGGAGGCCGATGAAGATATAGGGGATGATCTTGCCGGTCATCAGCTCTATCGGCCTGACAGGCGTGTTGATCAGCATCTCCATATTGCCGCGTTCCCGCTCGCGCACAATCGCCGCGGACGTAAACATGATCATGGTCATGGTCAGAATGATGCCGACGAGGCCCGGCACGATGTTGATGGCCGTACGCTGTTCCGGATTGAAGAACAGCGCGACTTCGAAGGTGGGAGTGGATCGGTTCGGCGGCTGTCGGTTGAGTTCGGAGAGCGGCATGTTTCGCAGGCTCTTGATGGCCCCGGCAATCATCGTGTCAGACCCGTCGACGATCCATTGCGCCACCGGGCGGCTGATTTCCTCGTCCGTCGAAGGCGGCGTGCCCGCTCCCGCCGCGGGTGAGCGGGCGACACGCTGGGAGAGATCGTTCGGCAGAATGAAAGCTGCCCGCACCCGGGCCGACTTGATCGCAGCCTCGGCCTCCTCAACACTTGCCAGCCGCTCGGTAACCTCGACCACCCGCGTTGCTTCCACCATCTGGATCAGGATCCGGCTGAGGCCCGTCTGACTGTGATCGACCACCGCAACGGGAATGTCACGGATGTTGGTGTTGATGGCATAGCCGAACAGGATCAGCTGGATCAGCGGGATCATGACCACCATGCCGAAAGTCATCCGGTCGCGGCGCAACTGGGCGATTTCCTTGAAAAAGATCGCGGCAATGCGGGTGAGGGGTCTCATTGGCGGCCTTCTCCCGTTGAGGTGACGAAGACATCCTCCAGATTGGGTCTGACCTTTTCAAACAGCGTGGCGCTTTGGGTCTCAGGTCTGGCTTTCAGAAAACTCACCGGATCGGCAATGTCATCATCGACCAGCACGCGCAGCCGCGCCCCCAACTGGGCGGCCGCCATGATGCCTTTTGTGTCCAGGATGTGCCGGCGGATGTCGCGCAGGTTCGGCCCCTCAATCTCGACCACATTGGCGCCCATGGCCGCCATCAGTTCTTCGGGAGAACCGTCAGCACGTTTTTGACCCGCCTCCATGATCGCAATCTTGTGGCAGCGCTCGGCCTCATCCATGAAATGAGTGGTGACGATGATCGACGTGCCGCCTTCGATGAGGTCGAACAGCTGTTCCCAGAAATGGCGTCGGGATTCCGGGTCGACGGCGGAAGTCGGTTCGTCGAGAAACAAGAGCTGCGGCTCGTGCAGCACCGCGGTGGCTAGCGCCAGTCTCTGCCGCTGACCGCCACTCATCTTGCCTGCAAAGCGGTGCTTGAGGTCGCTCAGCTCGTAGCGTTCCAGGACCTCGCCGATGCGCTGTTTGCGCTTCTTGCCCGCCAGGCCATAGATCGTCGCCATGAAATTGAGGTTTTCCAGAACCGTCAGGTCGCCATAAAGCGAGAATGTCTGGGTCATGTAGCCGATCTTGTATTTCAGGGCTTCCGCGTTTTTCGGCATGGCAAGCCCAAGCACTTCGGCAGTCCCCTCCGTTGGCGTCAGCAGACCGGTCAACATGCGCATCGCCGTTGTCTTGCCGCTGCCGTTCGGCCCTAGAAAGCCGTAGATCATGCCGCGCTCGATGGTGAGGTCCAGCCCGTCGACCGCCCGTAAATCCTTGAATGTCTTCACCAGGCCTTCGGCACTTACGACGATGTCCGCGCTGTGCTCGCTCACGGCAGCAGCACCTGGGCAGGAACACCGTTCGGCAGGTCCTTGGCGCTGTCCGGCAGCTGAACTTCGGCAACATACATAAGTCGCGCCCGTTCCGACTGGTTGAGAGCATAATAGGGGGTGAAAGAAGCTTCCGAGCTGATCCAGCGGACCGAACCTTCAATCGGCTCGTCCATGCCGTCGACCCTGACCTGGAGCTTGTCACCCTGGTCGATTTTCACCCGGTAGGGTTCGGGTACATAGACCCGGGCATAGGGGGCGTCTCCCGCAAGCATCACCACCACAGGACTTCCGGCGGTCACCCGTTCTCCAAGGTTCCAGGGCAGATTGTCGAGAACACCGTCCCGAGAGGCCGTAATGGTGAGGTCCGACAGGATCTTTTCCTGGGTCGCGAGGCTTGCCTTTGCTGCTGCAAGCTCGGCTCTGGCAATGTCGAGGTCTTCTGGCCTGGTCCCTGTCACCAGTTCCTTGAGCTGCTGCTCGGCGTTCTGCAGGCTTGCGCTTGCCGCATCCCTGGCGGCCCTGGCGCTGTCGAATACCGCCTGGCTCGTGGTGCCGCGCTTGGTCAGGTCCTTGTAACGGTTGAAGGAAGCCTCCGCGTCCACCAGCCCCGCCTTGGCGCCGGCGACCATGGCCCTTGCCTTGGCGATTTCCTCTTCCCGGGCGCCGTTTTCCAGCTTCACCAGATTGGCCTTGGCTTTTTGTACTTCGGCCCGTGCCTGGTTGACGATTGCCTGCTGCTCTGCCGGATCGAGCTGCGCCAGAACCGTGCCTTTTTTTACGAAGGTTCCTTGTGCCACCGGCAGGGAGATCAGCACTTCATTGGCTGTCGCGGTCAGCGCGACGCGATCCCGCTCCAGCGTGCCGAGGGCGATATTGCTGTCTTCCTCGTAACAGGCGGAAAGCAACAGGCAGACCGTGCCCGCAAAAACGGAACGGAACAGTGGTGCCGGCATGAATTCCTCCCAAGAGATCAAAGATATGCCGGGTTCGCACCCTGGCGTTACCGAGAGCTTAGCGAGTCTTTCAGGGGAGCGCTATTGCCGTGGAGATTTGGAGGCAGCGGCTGCGGGACGAGATGCCCGTGTTGTTGCTTGAATGTGACACTGGAACGGCCCCGGTAGCGACTTCAATAGTGCCGCCGAAGCCGCCATCGAAAGCGCTTTTAGCTGGCCCGTTTGAAAACGTTGTACCAGCGTTTTTTCGGGACCGTGATCGCCCGTTCCAGGATTTCGGCCGCATAGAGAGAGGCGTTTTCCCGGGCCTTGGCGACACCGGAGATCCTGGCAGGGTCGAGGCCGGAAAGGCCGCCGCCGAATTCGAAGAGGTCGCGGAAGGCCGCCCGTTCAACGATCGGGGTCATCAGCACATCGATGTCCTGGGCGGACAGGAAATCCTGCACCGCTTTCATCGCACGCGTGGTCACGGCCGCGTTGGTGCGGGTCAGGACCACGCAATGCTCAATGTCGTGGCGGACGATTTTTTCAAGTTTCTGGATCAGGGTGAGGATTTTGGCACCGCCCCGGGCATCCATCGACGACCCCTGAATAGGCACGACCACCAGATCGGACACGGACAGCGCATTGGCGACAACCAGGTTTTCCGTGCCTTCCAGATCGACGATCACATAGTCGGAATGTTCTGCCGCATAGGTAATCTGCTCGGTGATCGAAGCGGGGGAAATCTCGTTGACTACGGAGATGCCCGGACATTTTCTCGGCAAGTCATGCCACTTCGAGATCCACTTTTGCGGATCGGCATCGAATATGGTGACGCGTTTTCCTCTGGCCGCGACTTCAGTCGCCAGCAGTAGAGCGGCTGTGGTTTTTCCGGCGCCGCCCTTTGCGTTTGCGAAGGAAATGACTGGCATTTGGGTTCTCCTGAACTTGCCCGGCTTTGTCTTGGCGATGGGCGCCGTAAGGAACCTATCTATCTGGCAGTCTTCGGGTTTTATGGTTACCAATTCCTTAAATTCGCAAAATGGAACGCGGATATTCAGAAAGTATTAGGATTTTCGGAAAATCTGCAGAAAAAGTACTGACACAATTTGCAAGGGGGAGTGCTAAATGGCTCGCGTTACTTACGTATGGTCAGGTTTTGTGGCGCGAATTTCTTCGGACCTCGCGCGTCGCGCGTAGAGCCCGATTGCGCCTGATCCGATCGGGATCACTTGAGGATTTTGACGGGAGCGCCGATTGCATGCGCATTTGCCCGGGCGTAGGGTGGGGCCAAATTTGAGCCAGTGATTTGCCAGATAAAAGGATGCTCCATGCTGCACCGGTTGCTGCCGACACACCTGATGCGCCTGACGCTTAACATTCTACTTGGAGCCGCGGTGGTGTTGGCCGGAACGCTCGGAGCTGCCGAGGCAGAAGCCCTCAAGCCCTATAAGGACCGGCTGTTCCGCTACAAGAAGATCCACGAAACCCTCTACGACGGCGACTTCCTCGTTGTGGAATATTCCAAACAGCGGGATCTGCGCGACCGGGACGAGATCGACGAGCGGCGCGTCTACGGCAACTACGTTTCCTACAAGCCCAAAAGGGGGCGCGGCGGTGCAGAACTCAAAGCCAATGGCCGTGTCGTCGAGTATATGGGTACCGGCAAGTGGAAGGGCGGGGCAAAGGCCATCGTCCTCTACGTGCACGGCCAGGGCGGCAACCGGTTTCAGGGGATGAACGATGTCTCCTTCGGCGGTAATTTCAACCGGATACAGAACCTGATGGTCAGAAACGGCGGCGCCTATCTGACCGTCGACGTCGATCACTTCGACGGGCGCGGCACTGCGGACGTTGCGGCTTTGATCCAGTATCAGAAACAGCTGTCTCCCCACGCCAAGGTCGTGGTCGCCTGCGGTTCCATGGGTGGTATCATCTGCTGGAACCTTCTGAAAAACGCCGGTTACTCAAGCCTCTTGAGCGGTGTCGTCCTGCTCGGTTCGCCGAAGGACCCCGGATTTCTCTCCTCCGGCGGGCTTTCACGCCGGGTGCCGATCTTTATCGGGCAGGGCACGCTGGATCAGGTCTACAATTGGGAAGTCCAGGCGAACTTCTTCAAAACGATCAAGAGCAAGGCGCCGAATTATCCGATCAAGTTCACACTCTTCGATACGGGCACCCACGGCACGCCGATCCGCATGACCGACTGGCGGCTGGTCTTGAACTGGATGCTGGGGTGATCTTCTGATTGGCACAGCGGCAATGATTGTCTCCTGCCTTCCCGGTGGCATTTCTCATGCAGCCCGATTTGTGACATGCGTTTTTTGAAAGTCTTCGCTCTGGTGTTTGGAGCTGTCGGTGTCTGTCTTGCCGCAGCTTACGGCAGCGGTTTGTTCGACAATGTTCCGACGGGGTATCCGCGCGCGGTCTGGCCGGCACTCGGGTCTTATGAAACCGTTCCCGGCCAGAGCCGGCCTTTGCAGCAGGCTCTCTCGCCGGCCAGTCTCAATCAGCGCGGTCTGGAGCTGTTTGAAACTTCCGAAAGCCGCGCACTTCTGGTGTGGCGTGACGGGCGGCTGGTGCTGGAACACTATGCGGATGGCTTTGGGCCTTACTCGAAACTCAATTCCTATTCGCTCGTCAAAAGTCTTGTGGGCGCCCTGGTCCTGAAGGCGGTTTCGGAGGGGCGGATCGACAGCCTGGACGATCCCATTGGCAAGTACCTGCAGGATTTAGAGTCGGACGCCTTCCGTAACAGACCGGTCTTGAGCTTTCTGGAAATGCGCAGCGGTCTCGATTTTGAACGGGACGGGGCGGAGAAACAGGACCGGTTTGCCACCTATAATCCGTTTGGCAACCTCGCTCGCTTGCATGCGGGCGGCCTGCCGGCAGTGGGTGACAGTTTGGATGTTCTTCCCGAAGAAGAAGAGAAATTCGTCTACCAGAATGTGAACACCGCCATTCTGGGGCATTTGCTGGAGAAGCTCTATGGACAGCCGCTCAACAGGCTGCTGGCCGAACGGATATGGCTTCCGGCGGGCGCGGCAGAAGCCAATTGGCTGCGCCACAGCAATGCGGACGCTGTGACGGCTTATTGCTGTCTTTATGCAACGCCGCGCGACTGGATCAAGGCTGGCCGGTTTCTGATGGAAAACGGCAGCCCGCAAAAACCGTTTCTCCGGCAGGACCTATGGCATAAGTTCTTTGGAGACGGCCTTGCGCGCCAGGCTCTCGTAAAAGGCACTTACGGGCTTCATGTCCGCCACAACATCCTCGACAGGGAGGGAGAGGCCTTGCAGGGGCCATTTACCTACATGCTGGGGCAGGGCGGGCAGATTGTTTACATGATGCCGGACAAGGATCTCGTCGTAGTGCGGTTCGGCGAACGGCATTCGCTTCTGCATTCGACGCTTTATTCCGTTTGGAACAGCCTGCCGGACGAATAGTAGGGAAGTCTGATCCTGATCCTCGCCGGCCATATGCAACTCACCGAATTTCAGCAATTTCCATTCGCTTCTGACGGGTGTATTCCTATCTATGGACGTTAGCCGTGCATCCGGCAGCCCCTCCCGCAAGCATTTTTAACATACCGAAAGATCCGCCATGACGGCCACATGGACAGACGAAACGAGACGTTCCTCAGGTTTCTGGAGCAAGGCCGCGCGCAAATACGCCGCTTCCCCGGTCAGAAACCAGGAAGCCTATGAAAAGACGCTTGCCCGCACGGCGGAACATCTCGGACCGCAAGACAACGTGCTTGAACTCGGCTGCGGCACCGGGTCGACGGCGTTCCTTCTGGCCGGCAAAGTCAAATCCTATCTGGCGACGGACTTCGCCAAAGGCATGATCGACATTGCCGAGGAGAAGCTTGCCGCCGGGCGGGCGGACGGGACCGCGCCGGAAGGATTGCGGTTCGCCGTCGCCGATGGCTTCAGCGAAAAGGTCGAGCTTCCAGGTGATGAACATTACGACGCCGTGCTCGCCTACAATTTCCTGCATCTGGTGGAGAACTCGGAGGATCTACTGGTCCGCGTACGCGAGCTCCTGAAACCTGGCGGCCTCTTCATCTCCAAGACCGTCTGTCTTCGCAAGAGAGCATGGCTGTTCGCGCCGCTGATCAAGGTGATGCAGTTGATCGGCAAGGCGCCATACGTGCGCATGTACTCCTTCGAGGATCTTGAGCGGAAGATTACCGGCGCCGGGTTTGAAATCATCGAGACCGGAACCTATCCCGAGCCCTACAGCCGTTTCGTGGTCGCCCGGAAACTCTGACGCGCGTCCCGGCGCGGGGTTGGTCGCAGTTTAATCGATTGAAAAGGCTCTAGGTCTTGACCACCTTCCGCTCCCGTTTCCCTGAAAGCCGCTGATGCTCCTACGCGACCGTGCCTTTTTCGCGTCCATGTTTCTGACGGTTCTGGCCGATCAGATGCTGCTGTTTCTGGTGCCCCTGGTGATCTTTCAGATAACCGGAAACGTGGCCTGGTCGGGGCTGGCCTTTTTCTTTGAAACCCTGCCGCGCTATCTGACTTTCCCAGTTGCAGGCATTCTGTGCGACCGGAATTCACCCATTCTGCTTTTGCGCGTCAGCCGCATTCTTCGGGCGCTGGCCTGTCTTGCCGGCATCACCGGCCAGATCCTTTTTGGCGGCGTCTGGTGGCTGATCGGGCTGTCGGCGGTCGCGGGAGTCCTGACCACCCAGGGCATGCTCGCGCTGGAAATGGTGCTGGTTCGGGCCTTTTCCGATCAGCGCTTTGAGAAGGTGGCAAGCTACGGCCAGCTGGCGTCCCAGATGGGAGTGGTGCTCGGACCGTTGCTGGCCGCCTATCTTATGGTGCTCTGGCCCTGGGAAGCGGTGGTGGTGCTGGCCAGCGTTCTGTTCGTTCTGTCCGATATCGCCTTCCGTCTCTGGCCGGGGCAGTCTCGTATGGCTGCTGCACCGGAAATCCGGGACGTTCGCCACCCGGTGGCCGATCTGAAACACGCGTTTCTTCTGGTCTGGCAACTGCCCGGGCTGATGCGGGCGATCCTGCAGGCTGCCGGCGTCAACCTGATTATCGGCGCAACGCTTGCGACCGCGGCGGCCATGATGACGGGCTATTTTTCCCAAAGCGAACAGATCTATGCCTGGCTGCAGGTGGGAGGCGCGCTGGCGACCCTTGCCGTTCTGACGCTAACCGCACATGTGCATTTCGGTCTGAACACGCTTGGCCGGACCGCCTACGGTCTGATCTGTTTCGGCGCTGCGCTGACGGGGCTTGGCGCACATCCGCTCGTTTACGCGGCGGGCTTTCTGCTGGTCGCCGGCTTCGACAAGATGTTCAACATCTACGTGCGCACCTTGCGCAAGGAGATCATTCCGGCGGCGGAGTTCGGCAAAACCACCGGTGTCGTCATCTGCCTCAGCAATCTCTCCCAGCCGCTCGCCGGACTGATCGTGGCACTCTTTGCTGCCGGCGACGATGCCAGGGCCGTGCTGCTCGCGCTGACGGCGGTCATGGCCGTTCTCGGCGTGTTGACGTTCCGGAGGCAAGCGCCGGTCGTTTCATGAGGGCCGGGCGGGCGATGCTTCCGCTGAACGGCGGACAATTTCCGCGATCTCGGTCAACTGATCCGAAAGAGGGCTGGTCTTGCGCCACACCATGCCGATGGTGCGGGTCGGCTCCGGTGGCTCGAAACGGGAAATGGACACCGGTGCGGAGCGGGTCTCGACCGGAACCGCCATTTCAGGGATCAGCGTAACCCCCATGCCCGCGCTCACCATCTGAACCAGCGTCGACAG
>JBNLAU010000396.1:0-9391 GCA_050302295.1 Roseibium sp.
GCCCCGATTGACTTCAGCAATGTAAAGCTTAATCGCGGAATGGATCTCGTTGACGTGCTGGTCCAACTGCTGAACACGCTTGATTTCCTGCGGGCTCCCTCCCTCAAACAACATGATCACCGGCCGCGCCATAACTTCAACCAGTTCACCCATCCGAAGCAGCTCTCGCGTCGCGCTTGCAAGGGCGAGGCGCGGGCTGGAAATCACCCGCGGATCAAGAGCGCTTTGCGGCATGAACTGGTCCGTACCCTTATTGCTAGGCACGTCCGGAACCGCTTTGTCGACACACCAGGCAACCGCTCTGGTCAAAGGCAGGCACATCAGCACCAGCATCAGATTGAAGAGTACATGAACGGCGACGATCTGTTGTCCGGGATCGGAGCTGATCCGCTCCAGTGGAAAGCCCACTGACTGTGCCAGCAAAAGCGCGAGAACCGCGCCGGCAAACCGAAAAACAAAATTGCCGAGCGGCAACAGCTTGGCCTTCCGGGTCATATCCCGGGTCAGCCATATCGCAACCAGCCCCGCTCCTATATTGGCGCCTAAGACAAGCGGAATCGCCGCATCCATGGATAGTCCAGTCTTTTGCACAAAGGCCGCAACCATCAAAACCGCAGCAACGCTCGAATGGACCAGGAACGCCAATAGCGCACCAACGGCCAGAGCAGTTGGCGCATCTTCTGCGAGATAGCCTCCTATCTGCGGCATGAAGCGCGATTCCTTAAGGGGAATCGTCGCCTCGCCAATCATCTGCAGCGCAATCAGTATCAGCGCGATTCCGATCATGATCCGGCCCGCCTGTTTGGCGGTTCGGGAATCAATTTTCAGAAAAAGCCACGCCCCGACGGCAAGCAGCAGCGGCACAAGCCAGCTCAGATCGAACACCAGAAACTGAACGACCAGGGAAGAGCCAAGGTCCGCACCGAGCAACACCGCCAGACCGGACGAAATGCTTATGAAGCCGGAAGACGCAAATCCGGCCGCCAAAACCGCAACCGCTGTCGCGCTCTGCAGCAACACAGCCACGGCCGTTCCAGAAATCGCGCCGGCAACAGGACCGGAAGATGCCCTGCCGATCGCGCGCCTCAAGGATGGGCCCGACGCGCGCTCGAAGCCCGTCCGAACCATACGGACCGCATAAAGGAGCAGCATGACGGCCCCGAACATCTTGACCAAAATGAGAAGTGTCATAGCTTTAAATTCTTGCGTTTGCTGGTTATTTTTAGTTAGCCGCATAAGTTTACTGGAGCTATGCGCGAAAGAAAACTCACTATTTGAAACTGAAATGAAACCAGCCCCGCAACTTCAGACGTATAAGGGCGCACATCCACACCAGTTCCGATGGGATTTCCTGGATGAATGACAAGGCTGAGCAAAGCCCCAGCGCACGCCCCATATTAAATTGGGCATTCAGGACGAGTGGACATGGGCCGGATTCAAGGCAAGAAAGTGTATGAAAGCTGCAGGGTTTTCAAACTTTTGCAACGCGGGAAGTAGCCCTTGTCCGGTCGATCAAAGCGACGTCAAACCGGCTTTACAAAGCTGCGTCAAAGCCATGCGCCATACCCGTGCATGGCTCCCCAGGCGTCCCCTTGCCGCTCAATGCAAGACCGGCAACTGAAAGCACAATTCTGTGAATCGGTACCTGAAGAGCAATTACGAGACTTGATCAGCACCAAACAGCCCGCAAATCGCGACGCAATGCGTTGAATTCTGGGAAAATTTTCAGGGAGAATGGTGGGCGATGAGAGACTCGAACTCCCGACATCTTCGGTGTAAACGAAGCGCTCTACCAACTGAGCTAATCGCCCTCAACGAGGTGAGACGCCTTTTAGGTTGTCGCCTTGCGCTTGGCAAGAGCAAAATTAAAGAAAGTCCGCTCCACCAAGGCACCTGTGGATGACGCGTGCATCACGCCTTCCCTTCCCTGTGTTCAGGGTCATCTGACAGCGCGCTCCTGAAATCGGTATGCAAACTGCAGCATGTCGGCGAGCCCTTGCTGAGGATTGTCCTCCGCAAGACCATTTTGATTGAAGAACTGGACCAGTCGCGCAACGCCCTGACTGTCACTCGGTCCTCTCGGAGGCGGCTGATCCATCAGTTTGGCGGCAATGATCCAGGACATAGTCCGCCTGAATCGCTTTTGGTTGGCGCTGAATTCCGGATTGCTCGCCGCGCGCTCGAACAAGGCGCCCCAAGCCTGATTGACCGAATCATTAATTGCCTCAATGCGAATAAACCCGGCCTTGCCCGGACTGCGTGCCTTGTTGAGGAGATGGTCGATGTTGTAGCCGGCAAGATCCTTGGCTTCAGCCTTGAGGCCGTAAACCTGATCAATGAAACCAAGCCAGGCCTTCTGATAGGACGAGTACCCTGCCCTCACCCAGACGCTGGCGTTTTCATCCGGATTGCCGGGCTTGCGCACAATGGCTACGTTTTTCAGACTGCGCCGGCCCGCGCGTTCCGTTTCGATGGTCTCATCGAAATCGTCCAGAAAGACCAGGCGACCAAGCCGTTCAGGGTGCTCGACTTGTACCTGCACCAACGGATTGCGCACCCAGGCATCGAACAATGCACGCTGTCGCCGCCGAACCAGGTCATGCAATGACATTCCCGCCTCCCGTTCAACTTCGGCCCTGAACAACTCAGAAAAGTTTAAACCAAAACCGCGCCAGAGCGTAAGGTAGCAAGCGCACAATGCTACCATACGTTGACGGAGCGGATATAAAAAACCCCGCACCTGCCAACGCAGGTCCGGGGCTCTTTTGAAAAACAGACTTTGAACGATTAAGCGTTCACAGCGTCCTTCAGACCCTTACCGGCCTTGAACTTCGGCGTCTTAGAAGCCGGGATCTGGATCGTTTCACCAGTCCGCGGGTTCCGGCCTTCGGTGGCTGCACGTGCAGAGACCGTGAAGTTGCCAAAACCGATGATGCGGACTTCATCGCCGCCCTTCAGCGTTTCGGTGACAGCATCAAATGTTGCGTCCACTGCTTCGCCTGCCTGCGCTTTGGTGAGGCCGGTCTTTTCTGCAACAGCTGCGATCAGATCGTTCTTATTCATAGCAGATACCTTTCTAAGAAACGGCAGATTGCCGACGATTCCTGTCAGCGCCGTTGCCGGAAATTCGGGCGAAATGACATGAAACGCAAGGGTTTTTTTCGCGGAAAACAGCCATTTTGACCGATTATTCAAAAGAAAAGCCCCGGATTTGCCGGGGCTTGACCATTTGTGCGGTGCAGCAAGGGAGTTAGTGCGCTAAAACACCTGAGGTGTCGTCATCTTTTTCGCCCGCCTTGGTTGCGGCCTCGTGAGCTGATTCATCCCACTCGATTGGCTCCGGAAGTCGGTCGAGAGCATTTTTCAGCACCTCTTCCATGCCGGAAACCGGGATGATCTCAAGCGAGTTCTTGACCGAGTCAGGAATGTCCGCCAGGTCCTTGGCATTGTCTTCCGGGATCATCACCAGCTTGATGCCACCACGCAGCGCGGCCAGCAGTTTTTCCTTCAGACCGCCGATCGGCAGGATCCGTCCGCGCAGGGTGATTTCGCCGGTCATGGCGACATCCCTGCGCACCGGAATTCCGGTCATGGTCGAGATCACGGCCGTTGCCATGGCGATACCGGCGGACGGACCGTCCTTCGGCGTTGCGCCCTCCGGCACGTGGACGTGGATGTCCTTCTTTTCGAAGGTCGGCGGTTCGATGCCGAAGTCGATCGCGCGCGAGCGGACATAGGATGCCGCCGCTGAAATCGATTCCTTCATCACCTCCTTCAGGTTGCCGGTCACGGTCATTTTGCCCTTGCCCGGCATCATGACGCCTTCGATGGTGAGCAATTCACCCCCGACTTCGGTCCAGGCAAGACCGGTGACCACACCAACCTGGTCTTCCAGCTCAGCTTCACCGTAGCGATACCGCGGTACGCCGAGATACTCCTCGACCACTTCCGGCGTAACCGTGATGCTTTCCTTGTCGCTCATCAGGATTTCCTTGACCGCCTTACGGGCCAGGGTCGCCATTTCACGTTCAAGGTTACGCACACCGGCTTCGCGGGTGTAACGGCGGACAACGAATTGCAGAGCATCATCGTCGATCGCGAACTCGTCTTCGCGCAGACCGTGATCCTTTTCAGCTTTCGGAATGAGGTGACGGCGGCAGATTTCCACCTTTTCCTCTTCCGTGTAGCCGGCGATGCGAATGATCTCCATACGGTCCATCAGTGGGCCCGGGATATTCAGCGTATTCGCGGTGGTCACGAACATGACGTCGGACAGGTCGTATTCGACTTCCAGATAGTGGTCCATGAACGTCGAGTTCTGTTCCGGATCGAGCACTTCCAGCAATGCCGAAGACGGATCCCCGCGGAAATCCATGCCCATCTTGTCGATCTCGTCGAGCAGGAACAGCGGGTTCGACTTCTTCGCCTTTTTCATCGACTGAATGACCTTGCCGGGCATCGAGCCGATATAGGTCCGGCGGTGCCCGCGGATTTCCGCTTCGTCGCGCACGCCGCCAAGTGACATACGGACAAATTCGCGGCCCGTTGCCCTGGCAATCGACTTGCCGAGCGAGGTCTTGCCGACGCCCGGAGGCCCGACCAGGCAGAGGATCGGGCCGCGCAGCTTGTTCGCCCGGCTCTGAACCGCCAGATATTCGACAATCCGCTCCTTGACCTTCTCGAGGCCGTAGTGATCGGTGTCGAGCACCTTTTCGGCAAGTGCCAGATCATGCTTGACCTTGGATTTCTTGTTCCAGGGAATGCCGATCAGCCAGTCCAGATAATTGCGCACGACGGTCGCTTCCGCGGACATCGGGCTCATCTGCTTGAGCTTTTTGATTTCGGCTCCCGCCCGCTCGCGCGCTTCCTTGGTCAGCTTGGTCTTCTTGATCTTTTCCTCGAGCTCCGCGATTTCATCGCGGCCGTCCTCGCTGTCGCCAAGTTCCTTCTGAATGGCCTTCATCTGCTCATTCAGATAGTACTCGCGCTGCGTCTTCTCCATCTGCCGCTTGACGCGGGAGCGGATACGCTTTTCCACCTGCAGGACGGAAATCTCGCTCTCCATCATGCCGAGAACACGCTCCAGCCGCTCAGCGACGGAAACAACGCCAAGAATTTCCTGTTTTTCCGGGATCTTGATTGCCAGGTGCGAGGCGATCGTATCGGCCAGCTTGGAATAGTCGTCGATCTGGTTGACCGCGCCGAGAACTTCCGGAGAAACTTTCTTGTTCAGTTTCACATAGTTCTCGAACTCGGAAACCACCGAGCGTGCCAGGGCTTCAACTTCGATGTTTTCGCCGTCGCGCTCCGGCAGAACCGTGGCCGTTGCTTCAAAATAGTCGGTGCGGTCGGAATAGTCGCCGATTTGCGCGCGCGCGCCACCTTCCACAAGCACTTTGACCGTGTTGTCCGGCAGTTTCAGGAGCTGCAGAACGGTCGCAAGCGTGCCCACATTGTAGATCTGATCCGGATTCGGATCGTCGTCTGCCGCATTCACCTGGGTTGCCAGAAGAATGTGCTTGTCGGTGGTCATCACCTCTTCCAGCGCCTTGATCGACTTTTCCCGGCCTACAAAAAGCGGAACGATCATGTGCGGAAAGACAACAATGTCGCGCAGGGGCAAGACTGGATAGACAGCCGTGCTGTCCGGATCTTTGGCGCTGATTTCTGCGTCGCTCATTTTTTTTCCTTTCTCAACGTGCCCTGGCCCCACTCGGTAAAAGGCAGCCAGACCACTGGAAAACGGCTTTCGGTCCCTGACAGGTCCGAGTGGCCTGATCGCCGTGCCCCGAACTGGGCGCACCGACGATCCGCACAAGCCGTCCTTTAGCCCTATTAGGTGGACACCGGAGCAGCCGGTGTCAAGGCACTCAGGTGCTCGGCAGAAACCTTGTCTGTTGACGACTCATCGCACCGGTGGAAAAGAGCGCCCCGCCAGGCACAATCTGTCGAAAAAGCAAAATGCCGCTCACGTTTGAGCGGCATTTTTCACTTTAATCTGCAGCCGGACTTTTAAGGTCTCAGGCGCTTGTCGCAGAACTCTCTTCCCGGTCCTCGTAAATGTAGAGAGGCCGCGCCTCTCCTTTCACGACTTCCGGCGAGATCACCACTTCCTTCACCCCCTTGAGGCCCGGCAGCTCGTACATCGTATCGAGCAGGATGGCCTCCAGAATGGACCGCAGGCCACGGGCGCCGGTCTTGCGCTCGATCGCCCTGCGGGCAATCGCCTTGAGCGCTTCCTCGTGGAAGGACAGTTCCACCTGCTCCATCTCGAACAGTCGCTGATACTGTTTGACCAGGGCGTTTTTCGGCTCGGTGAGGATGGTCACCAGAGCGTCTTCGTCCAGATCTTCCAGAGTTGCGATCACCGGCAGACGTCCGACGAATTCCGGAATGAGGCCGAATTTCAGCAGATCTTCCGGCTCCAGCTCCGCAAACAGTTCACCAACCCGGCGATCTTCCGGAGCCGCGACCTTGGCCTGGAACCCTATTGAGGTCTGGGTGCCGCGGTCGGAGATGATCTTGTCGAGACCCGCAAACGCGCCGCCGCAGATGAACAGGATATTGGTGGTGTCCACCTGCAGGAATTCCTGCTGCGGATGCTTGCGCCCGCCCTGAGGCGGAACGGAAGCCACCGTCCCTTCCATGATCTTCAAAAGCGCCTGCTGCACGCCTTCACCGGATACATCGCGCGTGATCGACGGGTTGTCGGCCTTGCGGCTGATCTTGTCGACCTCATCGATGTAGACGATGCCGCGCTGCGCACGCTCAACGTTGTAGTCGGCGGACTGCAGCAGTTTCAGGATGATGTTTTCGACGTCCTCACCCACATAACCGGCTTCGGTCAATGTGGTTGCGTCGGCCATGGTGAATGGCACATCCAGGATGCGGGCAAGGGTCTGCGCCAGCAGAGTCTTGCCGCAACCGGTCGGACCGACCAGCAGGATATTCGACTTCGCCAGCTCCACATCGTTGTTTTTCGATGCGTGATTGAGGCGCTTGTAGTGGTTGTGGACGGCGACCGACAGAACTTTCTTGGCGCTTCCCTGACCGATGACATAATCGTCCAGAACGTCGCGAATTTCCTGAGGAGTCGGGATTCCGTCCCGAGACTTCACCAGCGAGGACTTGTTTTCCTCGCGGATGATATCCATGCACAGCTCGACACATTCATCGCAAATGAAAACAGTCGGGCCGGCGATCAGCTTGCGAACCTCGTGCTGGCTCTTGCCGCAGAAGGAGCAGTAGAGCGTATTCTTGGAATCGCTGCCGCTGGCCTTGGTCATGTAGTCAACCTCGCGTTTTTGGGGCGTTTCCCCCTAATCCGTCCGGTTTGGCCCATTCAGGCCGAACCGGTTTTGAAGAGACGCCTAGGCGCTACTTCTTTAATTCCGATGTCATCATGCTTCACCATTAAAAATCAATATAGGTTTAAGGTGAAGATGAAAACCCGGCATCAAATAGGGATTTCCCGGCTTCAGTTAAGGAATTTCAATCCTTCCTTAAGGCCGGGTAAGTCCCGTTATTTCGTGTCCTCGCCGCCGAGCGTCGTACGATCAACAAGGACATTGTCTATGATGCCGAACTCCTTGGCCTTTTCAGCTGTCATAAAGTTGTCGCGCTCAAGCGCTTCTTCAACCTGATCCAGGCTCTGACCCGTGTGTTTCACGTAGATGTCATTCAACCGCCGCTTCATGGCCAGGATTTCCTGTGCATGAAGCATGATATCCGCCGCCTGGCCGCGGAAACCGCCTGACGGCTGGTGCACCATGACGCGCGCATTCGGCAGACTGTAGCGCATCCCCTTCTCGCCGGCTGCCAGCAGCAGCGAGCCCATGGATGCAGCCTGACCGATGCAAAGGGTCGAAACCGCCGGGCGGATGAACTGCATCGTATCATAGATCGCAAGACCGGAGGTCACCAGACCGCCCGGAGAGTTAATGTAGATCGCGATCTCCTTGGAGGGGTTTTCCGCTTCCAGATAAAGAAGCTGCGCGCACAAAAGGGTTGCCACGTGGTCCTCGACCGGGCCGGTCAGGAAGATGATGCGCTCCTTCAGCAGGCGCGAGTAGATATCGAAGGCCCGCTCGCCCCGGTTTGTCTGCTCGACAACCATTGGCACGAGAGTGTTCATGTAGATATCGACAGGATCCTTCATACCTCATCCATATGCTTGAGATGGTGCCCGGGAGTGTCCCGGACTGAAAACAGGATCTGAAGCGCATCGATTCAGATCCTGACTCGAAAAAAGCGACACCCCGTATATATGGGATGTCGCCCTCAACGCAAAGTCATGACAGATGCGGCGTGAAAGCAAAGTTAAGACCTGCGCCGCACCTGGGGATTATCGTGAAAAAGCTTAAGCTTCTTCCTCATCTTCCGAAACCAGCTTCTCAAGCTCTTCCTTGGTCACCGTCTTGTCGGTCACCTTGGCGAGCTCCAGCATGAAGTCCACGACTTTTTCTTCGTAGATCGGTGCCCGCAGGGAAGCGAGTGCCTGCTGGTTGTTCTTGTAGAACTCGAAGACCTGCTGTTCCTGGCCCGGGAACTGACGGACCCGGTCATAGAGTGCGCGCTGCAGTTCTTCATCGGTGACCTGAATGTTGTTCTTTTCACCGATTTCGGACAGAACCAGGCCGAGACGGACACGGCGCTCGGCGATCTTGCGGTATTCCGCCTTCGCCTCTTCTTCCGTGGTGTCTTCGTCCTCGAACGTCTTCTCGTTGCGCTTCATGTCTTCTTCGACCTGGCGCCAGACGATATCGAACTCGGACTCAAGCAGTTTTTCCGGCAGTTCGAAAGTGTAGTGCTCATCCAGCTTGTCAAGCAGCTGACGCTTGACGCGCTGGCGGGTCATCTGACCGAACTGGCCTTCGATCTGGCCGCGGACGATTTCCTTCAGCTTGTCGAGAGACTCAAGGCCGAGGCCCTTCGCGAACTCGTCGTCGATCTTGGCTTCGCCCGGTGCGGCGACTTCCTTGACCACGACGTCGAAAGTCGCGGCCTTGCCGGCCAGATGCGCAGCCGGATAGTCTTCCGGGAAGGTCACTTCAACGACCTTCTCATCGTCGGCCTTGACACCGACAAGCTGCTCTTCGAAGCCCGGGATGAACTGGCCGGAGCCGAGTACCAGCATGCCGTTCTCGTCGGCACCGCCTTCAAACGGCTCACCGTCGATCTTGCCCAGATAGGACATGGTCACGCGGTCGCCTTCCTTTGCCTTGCCCTTCTTTTCCTCGAACGGAACGTTGTTCTTGGCAATTTCGGCGATCTGGGTGTCGACTTCCTCATCGGCAACGTCGACGACCGGGCGCTCAATGGAGATCTTGGAGAAATCCATGATCTCGAAGTCCGGCAGAAGATCGTAGCTCATGGTGAAGGAGAGATCCGC
>JBNLAU010000397.1:0-5997 GCA_050302295.1 Roseibium sp.
AGATCCGCAGCAGTTCCGAGCGCAAGAGACAACTTGTCCACATGCGCGAGATCCACCGGCACCATTAATTTCTTGTACATATTCTACTCCCCGTGTTGATGCGGCCCGATCAACCGCACCCGACAATTTCACCCGGCTTGACCGCAAGAAATCGCGGCGGACGCTATCCGGAGTGACGTGGAATGCATCTGTTCATCCTGCAACCAGCAGAATAGTTTTGGCGGCTAATGCGCCCCCAATCCAGTGCGATCCGAAGCCTACGACATCGATTTGACCCTGTCGACCCAGCCCGCAAACAGCTTGCTGACGAACCTCAAAGCACAATTTTCGCGATAAAAAGCCCCCTCCTTAATTAAAGGTTACGAACGCTGCATGGCCTCGAACTGTCAGATTGCGACATTTTGACTAAGTAATACGACGGAGATGGCGGCAAATACGCCTTTTGCCGACCGCAAAGCGCAGCTGCCCCATTTTTCTTCACAACGCAATACAATCAAAGGTAGTAAATGAAGTTACGGCAAGGGCGATCACTTCCCGCGCACAAGTTGTCACCGAAATTCGTGATAAGGCGCTTCTGCCGGGTCACGGCAAGCGCCTTGTGGAGGGGACCGACAGCCGGTCAGGCTGTCACTAGGTGACGGCCGAGACGCACCCACCGGGCGATCGCGCCGTTTCTGGAGGAGGGAATGGCGTCGCTTGAGGAGGCGCGCACTTTTCTGCGCGCACGGCTTTCTTAATTTAAAGCTCGCCGGAATCCGGCGGGTCCTGTCGCGCCATTCGTTCAACACGTTTCCGGCAGGGCATAACCCCATCCGGAATACGGATGTTGGCCTGAACACGGCAACGCGTTACGGGAAGCGGCGGGAAGATCCTTCTGATCACTTCTCAGACTGACCGCCAGAGGCCTATGGTCTCACCCTGAAGTCATCCTCAGGGTGAGACAAGACATGCAGCATGCGCCTTAAAAACGGCTCCTTGAAAGCCGCTATATGCCGCCGAAACAAAGGTATTTCAGCTCGGTGAAATCATCGCACCCGTATTTGGAGCCTTCGCGGCCCAGCCCGGATTGCTTGACGCCGCCGAAAGGCGCGACTTCGGTGGAGATCAAGCCGGTATTGATACCCACCATCCCGTATTCCAGAGCCTCGGCAACGCGCCAGACCCGGGTAAGGTCGTTGGCGTAGAAGTAGGAGGCGAGACCGAAGATAGTGTCATTCGCCTGCGCGATGACGTCCTCGACGGTTTCAAACCTGAAGAGCGGCGCAACGGGGCCGAAAGTTTCCTCCGTTGCGACCATCATATTCCGGGTGACGCCGGTCAGAACCGTCGGCTGGTAGAAAGTGCCGCCCTTTTCATGCCGTGCTCCGCCCGTGACGAGCCGGGCGCCTTTCGACAGGGCGTCGGCGACATGCTCCTCGACCTTGTCCAGGGCCTTCTCGCTGATCAGCGGCCCGGCAACGACACCCTCCTCGAAACCATCGCCCACCTTCATCTTCTTCACGGCTTCCGCGAGCTTGCGGGCAAATTCGTCATAAACGCCGTCCTGAACGTAAATCCGGTTGGCGCAGACGCAGGTCTGGCCGTTGTTGCGGTACTTGGAAATCATTGCGCCTTCCACCGCCGCGTCGAGGTCCGCATCATCGAAGACGATAAACGGCGCGTTGCCGCCAAGTTCCATGGACGCCTTGAGCACCTTCTCCGAAGCCTGGCGCAGCAATATGCGCCCGACCTGGGTCGAGCCGGTGAAGGTGATCTTCCGGATCTTGTCGTTGGAGCAGAACTCCTGGCCGATTGCCGCCGAGTTACTGGACGTGATCACGGAGAAAAGCCCCTTCGGCAGCCCCGCTTCGTCGGCAAGCTTCGCCATGGCGAGCGCGGACAAGGGCGTTTCCGCTGCCGGTTTGGATACGAATGCACAGCCGACCGCGAGCGCCGGGCCGACCTTGCGGGCGATCATCGCGTTAGGGAAATTCCAGGGCGTAATGGAGGCGACAACGCCGATGGGCTGCTTCAGCACTACGATCCGCTTGTCCACCTGATGGCCCGGAATGACATCGCCGTAAACCCGCTTGGCCTCTTCGGCGAACCATTCGATAAAACCCGCTCCATAAAGGATTTCACCCTTGGCTTCGGCGAGCGGCTTGCCCATCTCGGCGGTCAGGATCGCCCCAAGGTCGTCCGCGTTCTCCAGCATCAGGTCGAACCACTTGCGCAACACGCCCGCGCGTTCCTTGCCGGTCTTCGCTGCCCAGTCCTTTTGCGCATCATACGCCACATCAATGGCGGCCCGGGTTTCATCCACGCCGAGATCAGGCAGAACCGCAATCACATCTCCGGTTGCCGGGTTGGTGACTTCGAATTCATTTCCGGCTGCCGTGCTGCCAACCCATTCGCCCCCCACAAAGGCCTGTGTGCAGAGCAGATCCGGACGCTTCAGCCGACTGCTCAGAGATTCGAAATTGGTCGACATAGAAATCACCTCATCATGATGGAGCGTCCCGACGACGGCTTATGCCTCGGGACAACTTCAGCCAGTCTGGCCGGTCAGGGGAATAAAGCCGGATTATTCATTCATCCGGCGTCTGTTAACACTTGGGCCCGAAGGTCCGTTAAACCCGAAATTGCGACGGCGGCATTCGTTCTGTCAATGCGAAGAAATCTGTCCTATAGCGGCGGCAACTGACCGGCTGTACGGGAGAACGGCGATGAGCGAAGGCAAAATGACATTTTCCAGCCGGCAGAGCGAGTGCACGGCGGAACTCCAGGCGGCGATCGACGAAGCCGCGCACACCGGCCAAACCCTCGTTCTCGGCAAAGCATCCATCACTGCGGCGCACTCCGGCTGAAGTCGGGGCTGCATCTGCATTTCTCAGATGACGCGGTGCTGAAACTGACCACGGCCTACGATGCCTACAAGGGCAACCTGAGCGACGTCATCGCTGAAGACTCCGACCGCGTCGCGCTTCTCGCGCGGGGCGAAACCAACATTCGCCTGTCCGGAAAGGGAATGATCGAGGCGCCTGGCGCCGATTATATCACCGGCTGGCTCGAGGACATGGGAACGCATATTCCCGCGGCCCGGCGTCCGCGCGTTCTTGTTCTTCAGGATTGCCGGAACATCGTCCTGGAAGACCTGACGATCCGCCGCTCGCCCATGTGGACCGTCCATCTGATTTGCTGCCGGAATGTGCAAGTGCATGGACTGAGGGTCGACAATGACCGCGCCATGCCGAACACCGACGGCATTGTGGTCGACGCATGTGAGCAAGTGCAGATCAGCGGCTGCGACATCGCCACCGCCGATGACGGCATCGTTCTGAAGACAAGTGCCGGCCCTGATGGCAAAGCGGCAGGCGCCTGCCGCAACATTCATGTGTCCCATTGCCGCCTGCAAAGCCGCAGCTGTGCATTGAAGATCGGCACGGAAAGCTACGGAGACTTTGAAAACATTGCGTTTTCCGACTGCGAAGTTACCGGTTCGAACCGTGCACTGGGCATTTTCTCTCGCGACGGCGGCCGCATCTCCAATGTCGTTTTCCAGAGGATCACTCTTGATTGCGAGCAAACGCCGGACGGATTTTGGGGTTCCGGCGAAGCCATCACTGTCAATTCCATCGACCGGCGCTCCAGCCAGCCGGCGGGCAGTGTGCAGAACCTGATTTTCGAAGACATATCAGGCCGCATGGAAGGCACCATCAATCTGATTGCCGACAGCGCCTCGGGCATCCGCAATGTCTGGCTCCGGCGGATCGGACTGCGCCAGGAGCAGGGCGACTATGGCGCTCTTGCCTATGACCTCCGCCCTACGCGCTTCGAGCTGGCACCATCGGAAGAGGCCGCGGGCCGCGCCAACGCCTGGGTCAAGGACGAAAACGGCGCCGTCATCGGACTTGTCCCCTACCCTGGCGGCATGCCGGGGCTCTACGCGCTCAATGTCGAAGGCCTTTGCCTCGATGCGGTCGACATTCGCCGCCCGGCAACACTCCCCGAAGGCTGGAACGATCAGGTGACGGTGGTGGCTGAGGGGCAGACCGGCACCTGGTCATAACCGGCGCCAGACAATGCAAAAAATTTAGTATGCATGTTGTTTTAGACATCAACCGCAACAGATCAGACTCGCGCAAAGCGAGATTTTGAGCGACACATGCGACTTGTGGGCATTGCACAAGATCGAAAATAATTTTGAAATAATTTTCATTGACCCGTACATAGGCCTGCGTATTCTCAATATCCTTGTGGCGCGGGCAAATCCTGGACACAGACAGAGGGAACAAAGCTATGTCGGGAAATCGCAAGGTCGGCATCAAGGACGTGGCGCGTAGGGCGGAAGTCGCCAACTCCACTGTATCCCACGTTCTCAATGGCACGGCCTCGATTTCCGCGGAGGTCCGCGACCGTGTGCTGACGGCAGCCAAGGAGCTTGGCTATCTGGCCGAACGCAAGGCCAAAGCGACGATCTCGGCTTTCGGCACCGTTCTCCTGGCCGTCAGTGACGACGCCCTGCCGGAAAACGAGACCAACCTGTTCTCCTGGACGATCCTCAACGCACTGACCCGGGACTGCGAACGCCGGGGTGTCCGGCTTGTTCCTTATTCGGAAGCCGGGAACCTGAGCGCGTCAAAAGTGATTGAGGCAGCGGAAGCAGCCAAGGCCGACGGCATTATTGTCATCAATGATGACCGCCGTGAATTCCTGAACGGCATCCGCAGCTCGGGCATTTCCGCCGTCCTCATCAACGGCGAAGACCAGGAAATGCAGATCGACAGCGTGACACCCGGCAACCGCTTCGCGGCGCAGCTGGCCACGGGCTGGCTGATCTCACAGGGCCACCGCAAGATCCTCCACGTAACCTGGCCGGGCCGGACAACAATCCGCCGGCGGCAGGACGGGTTCCTGGACGCCTTTCATGCAGCGGGCCTGTCTCCGGAAAACGCGCCCATCATCCGAGTCACCGGATATGAACCTGCCTTCGGCGAAGAGGCAATCCGGCGCTGGCTTGAAGACCACGGAGGCCTCGACGGCATTACGGCACTGTTCTGCGCCTCCGACAATCTGGCTTTCGGCGCCATGCGCGCCTTGTCGGCCCGGGGATACAAGGTTCCCGCAGATGTGTCGGTCATGGGATTTGACGGTGTCGCCCTGGGGGAATTGGTCAACCCGCCGCTGACGACCATCAAGGTGCCGCTTGAGCAAATGGGACCGGCGGCGCTCAATCTTCTGGAACAGCGGATTCTTGCCCATGACAGCGAGCGCGTGGCGCACCGGCTTGAACTCGGATGCCGTATCGTGGAACGCGAAAGCGTGCAGGCTCTGCCATGAACATTCAGCTCACCTATGGGCGTCGTGAAAAAATTTTCAAATAGAGCATGTCTTTAGATCGCGATAAAAAAGCGATACTGTTGCCGAAAATCGAAATTCGGCGAAAAAATATTCATGAACAGTCACATTCTGGGAAGCCCGCTCAATCGAGCGTCTGAGATCATTCATGACTGAGCGGCGTCTGGAAAAATTCGACCATTTGCTGGGACAACTGCAGCAGCGGATCTTCGCGCCGCTGGATACGCCGGTTCCGTTGAAATTCTGCAGGGCCCTGCCGGAAGACCGCGCCGGGATTCCGGATTCCTGCCGAGAGGACTGGATCGCGGCCGGGCCCGATCTGCTTTGGGGCGAGCCAAACGGCTATTTCTGGTTTGGCGGAACTGCCAAGATCCCGTCTGCTGCGGCTGGCAAATCCGTCTTCCTTCATATCGAAGCGCAATTCGGCAACATCATGGGGCGATCCGATCCGCAATGCCTCGTGCGCATCGACGGCCGGATCGCGCAAGGGGCGGATGGCAACCACCGCGAACTTCGCCTGTGTGACGATGCCGTTCCGGGAACCAGCTACGACATATTGATCGAGGCGGGCACAATCGAAAACCGCCGTCAGAGCGGATTTGCCTGCCGGCTGATGATCCATGATCCCCTTGCGGAGACCATCTATTACGATCTTCGCGT
>JBNLAU010000398.1:0-14714 GCA_050302295.1 Roseibium sp.
AGGAAACAAAACCCGGCTTGGCGACAAAATTGTTAGAAAAGCTGAAACAGATTACGGCGAAACGCCAGAAAGAGGCGCAGTAATGTGCGGTATTGTTGGGGTGCTTGGCAGCCATGAGGTCGCGCCGATCCTTGTCGAGGCGCTGAAACGGCTGGAATACCGGGGCTACGATTCCGCCGGCGTCGCCACACTCGTGGACGGCGTGATCGTGCGCCGCCGGGCGCAGGGAAAGCTTCGCAATCTGGAAGCCGCCCTGGAAAACACCCCACTTGGAGGAACCGCCGGGATTGGCCACACCAGGTGGGCAACACACGGCGCGCCGACCGTATCCAACGCCCATCCGCATCAGGCAGGAGCCGTGGCCGTTGTGCACAACGGCATCATCGAAAACTATCTCGATCTGCGCGACGAGATCGTTGCAGCAGGCGCCGTCCTTGACACCGAGACCGACACGGAAGTCGTCGCGCATCTGGTCAATCTTGCGCTTGCCAAGGGGCTGTCGCCCAAAGATGCGGTTGCCGATGTCCTGCCGCGCCTGAAAGGCGCTTTTGCCCTGGCATTGCTGTTCGCAGGTGAGGACGATCTGCTGATCGGTGCGCGCAAGGGCTCTCCGCTCGCTATCGGGCACGGTGACGGTGAAATGTTCCTTGGGTCCGATGCCATTGCGCTCTCGCCTTTTACCGACCGGATCACCTATCTTGAGGAAGGTGACTGGGCCATCGTCAACCGGTCCGGCGTTCAGATTTTTGATCGGGACAACCAGCCCGTTGACCGGCCAGAGGCCAAATCGTCCGTCACCGCCAGCCTGATGGACAAGGGCAATTACAAGCACTTCATGGCGAAAGAAATTCACGAACAACCTGAAGTGCTGGGTCACACCTTGTCACGCTACTTCGACTATTCCACCGGCGCGGCCAGTGTTGAAGGGGCGGACAGGCTCAATTTCAAGGATTTGTCCCGACTGATCATCACCGCCTGCGGAACAGCCTATCTGGCGGGGCTTGTCTCCAAATACTGGTTTGAGAAATACGCCCGTCTGCCGGTGGAAATCGATATTGCCAGCGAGTTCCGGTACCGGGAAGCGCCGGTCGGCGGCAATGATACGGCTCTCTTCATTTCCCAGTCGGGGGAGACCGCGGATACTCTTGCTTCCCTGCGCTACTGCAAAGCTCACGGCGCGGCGATCGGTGCGATCGTGAACGTGCCCGAAAGTACCATCGCGCGTGAATCGGATGTGGTCTTCCAGACCATCGCGGGTCCCGAGATAGGCGTTGCATCCACCAAGGCCTTCACCTGTCAGTTGGCAGTGCTCGCCGCATTGGCCCTGCAGGCGGGCCGTGAGCGCGGTGTCCTGTCGGCCGAGCGCGAAAAGGAGCTGGTGGCGGAACTGACCGAGGCGCCGAGCCTCGCGCTCAAGGCACTTGCCGCCGAACGGGAGATCGAAAAGCTCTCCCAGCCGCTTTCAAAGGCAAACAACGCGCTTTACCTGGGCCGTGCGACGAGTTTCCCTCTTGCGCTGGAAGGGGCACTGAAGCTCAAGGAGCTCTCCTACATTCATGCCGAAGGGTATGCGGCCGGTGAATTGAAACACGGTCCCATCGCGCTGATCGATGAAAACATGCCTGTTTTCGTGATTGCGCCCTATGACGCGATCTATGAGAAAACCGTTTCCAATATGCAGGAAGTGGCGGCAAGAGGCGGCCGGATCGTGCTCATCACGGATGAACGCGGTGCGGCAGAATGTGGAAACGTGGCCGAAAACACGGTCATCCTGCCGGACATGTCCGATATTGTGGCACCGATCATTTACGCTCTACCTGTCCAAATGATTGCCTATCACACGGCGGTATTCATGGGGACGGATGTGGATCAGCCGCGGAACCTCGCCAAATCTGTGACGGTTGAATAACCAATGACGAAGAACGCTTACCGTATCGTCCGGTTCGAGGAACAGCACCGGAGCGCAGTGATTTCTCTTTGGCAAAAATGCGAGTTGATACGGCCCTGGAACGATCCAGACAAGGATATCGATCGCAAGCTGACCGACAGGAATGGTGCATTTTTCGTTTTGCTGGGACAAAGCCAGGACGAAATTGTTGGCTCAGTCATGGTTAGTTACGATGGCCACCGCGGCTCGATCTACTATCTCAGCATCGACCCCGGCCACCAGTCCGCAGGATTGGGCAAATTGCTGATGGATCATTGTGAGGCGTTTTTGCTTGAACTGGGCTGCCCCAAGATCAACCTGTTTGTTCGCCGGGGAAACGAGGCGGTGATGCGCTTTTACGAGAAGCTCGGCTTTTCGGAAGAAGAGGCAATCTCGCTAGGAAAGCGGATCATTCCGGATATCTGATTGGCAGATCAGGTTTCGGGCTGGTTGGAACATTCTTCGAGCTGGCCGTTCTTTGGTCCGGACGGACGGCTTAAAACATAGGCAGCACAGCCCGCTATGGTCAGTCCGACGAGGATTGCCAGCCACGCTGCGGGGGACGCGGTGTAAATGAAAACTCCGTAACCGAAGGCCATGCCGGCGACTGCCACTGTTTTGGACTTTCTGCCGATCGCCCCATGTTCCCGCCATGCTATGACGGAAGGCCCGATAACGGGATGGCTGAGGATCCGGGCCTCCAAGGCTGGAGACGAGCGTGTAAAACAGGCTGCGGCGAGGATGAAAAAGATGGTACTTGGCAAGAGGGGCAGAAAGGCGCCGACGATTCCAAGGCCGACACATACGGTTCCCAAAAGTTTGAACGTGGTTCGCCGCACATTGCCTCCGAAATCGGCATATTTGGGGTATATCGCTGAAAAATAATTCAGGCGAAGGATACCGCACTGCGATAGTGGTACTTATCTAGGTGTGGTCGGGCCGAAAGACGAGCACAAAAAAGGACTTTGATCGGGTTTCCCCCATGAGCAGGCATAAACATAAAACAGATGAGCCGCACAAGATAGGCCACCGGCCGGGCGCGGCGACACGTCTGCGCAACTACTTCCTCACAGGTCTGGTGATCGCCGGACCCATCGGTATCACGCTTTGGCTGACCTGGACCTTCATCAAGTGGGTGGACGGTTGGGTGAAGCCATTTGTGCCAAGGGTCTACAATCCCGACACCTATCTGCCGTTCCCGGTTCCTGGTTTCGGGCTCATCGTCGCGATTTTCGTGCTGACAATCGTCGGCTTTCTGGCGGCCAACTTCCTGGGCAGAAGCTTGATCTCAGTTGGAGAAGGTATTGTCGGTCGAATGCCGCTTGTTCGTAATGTTTACAGTGGCTTAAAACAGATTTTTGAGACAATACTTGATGAGCGTGGCAAGAGCTTCACCAAGGCGGCGCTGATCGAATATCCGCGCAGGGGCCTTTGGGCGATAGTCTTCATTTCGACCGACACCAAGGGGGAAGTGGCCAGACTGCTGGAGGATAAAGCGGATACCATGGCCGTCTTTCTGCCGACGACTCCCAACCCGACTTCCGGATTTCTGCTGTTTGTTCCGAAGGAAGATATCGTTGAGCTGACCATGAGCGTGGAAGACGCGGCCAAGCTGGTGATTTCAGCGGGTCTCGTCAGTCCGGATTACCCGGATATCCTGGAAGATGCGATTGCCGATCCGGATCAACTGGAAAAGATCCGGACGCGCGAAGACGCCTGATCAGCCGGCCCGGAGCAGCCTGATGGCGGTGTCCCGGCCAAACAGGTAGAGCAGGCAGCGCAAGGCTTGACCTCGCGCGGATTCAAGCTCGGGGTCGGTCTCCAGGATCAGCCTGGCGTCGTCCCTGGCCACTTCCATAAGGTCGGCATGTTCGTCCGCACGGGCAATTCGAAAACCGGGTGTTCCGGATTGTCTCGTGCCGAGTATCTCGCCGCCCCCACGCAGTTTGAGATCTTCTTCGGCAATCAGGAAGCCGTCGTTCGTCTCGCGCATAATGTTGAGGCGCGCGCCTGCTGTCTCACCGAGAGGCCCCTTGTAAAGCAGAACGCAGGAAGATGGCTTGTCGCCCCGGCCGACACGACCCCTGAGCTGATGCAGCTGTGCGAGGCCGAAGCGTTCTGCGTGTTCGATCACGATGATCGTTGCATCGGGCACGTCGACGCCTACTTCAATAACCGTTGTCGCCACCAGAACTCGCGTGGTTCCGGATTTGAACTCTGCCATTGCCGCATCTTTTTCTTCCGCGCTCAGGCGGCCGTGGACTAGCGAGATCCGCTGGCCAAGTGCGTGTTCCAGGACCCTGTGCCTGTCCTCCACGGCGGCAAGGTCGATCTTTTCAGACTCTTCGACGAGCGGACACACCCAGTAGACTTTTTGGCCGTCGGCAATCGCTGCGCCAACCCTGCCGATAATTTCGTCCAGACGGTCGAGCGAAACGGACACGGTTTTGACGGGTTTACGGCCAGCCGGTTTGCCGGTCAGGCGGGAGACATCCATATCGCCGAAGCAGGTCAGCACCAAAGTGCGCGGTATCGGCGTGGCCGTCATGACCAGGACGTCCACACCCTGTCCCTTGGCGGAAAGTGCGAGACGCTGGTGGACCCCGAAGCGGTGCTGTTCGTCGACCACCACCATACCGAGATCCTTGAAGGTGACGTTGCCCTGAAAAAGGGCGTGTGTGCCGACAACCAGATCGATCTCACCGCGATCAAGCTGCTCCTGTCGGAGGCGCCGTTCCTTCTGGCCGTCCTTGCCGGTCATGAGCGCTATGCGGATGCCGGCTTCGTCGCAGAGCGGTGACATGGATGCAAAATGCTGGCGCGCAAGAATCTCGGTTGGCGCCATCATGGCGCCCTGGGCACCGGTTTGAATGACCTGGGCGAGTGCGGCGAGTGCCACAACGGTTTTGCCCGCGCCGACATCCCCCTGGAGCAGGCGCAGCATGCGGACGGGTTTGGCGAGATCGTCGTTGATCTCCGAGATGGCTTTGGATTGGCTGTCGGTCAGTTGAAAGGGCAGGGCACTGATGACTGCCCGTTGGAGGCTGCCATCAGGTGTTCGCGCCACGCCGCCAAGGGTGCGCATGTATTTGCGGACCAAGGCAAGAGCCAGCTGGCTGGCCAGCAGTTCGTCATAGGCGAGACGCTGCATGTAAGGAGACTGCGGCTCCAGGTCCTGCTGTTCCTTCGGTGCATGAAGTGTCCTGAGAGCTTCGGAATAATCCGGCCATCCAGTCTGTTGAAGATAGGGCTCGTTCTGCCATTCCGGCAATCGAGGCAACTTCTCCAATGCAGCTTTAATCGCCTTTTGCAGGGTCTTTGCCGCCAGGCCGGCTGTCAGCGGATAAACGGGCTCTATCGTCGGCATCTGGGCGGCTTCTTCCGGAGCGAGCGAATAGTCCGGATGTACCATCTGCGGCCTGTCGTGAAACCATTCAACCTTGCCGGAGACGATACGCCGTTGTCCTTCCGGGAAGGTTTTCTCAAGCCAGTCATGACGCGGGTGAAAAAAGACGAAGGTTATCTGACCTGTATCGTCGAAGGCGCTGATGCGATACGGAGCTTTGGAATGGCGCGGTGGTGGCATGTGGCGGCCAATGGTGACATCCAGCGTGACAATGTCGCCGTTTTCCGAGTAGGCGATACCTGGTTTATGCCGCCGGTCGATCAGGCTGTGAGGGATATGAAACAGGAGATCGGCAACGGTTGCGTCGCGGTCGGGTTGACTGCCGACCAGGCCGGAGACCAGCTTTGCGATCTTCGGTCCAATGCCGGGAAGGGTAGACACCGGGGCAAACAGGGGATCGAGGACCGGAGGGCGCATTTTCGGTTGGGAAACCTCTGAAGTGTCGGCGGACATTGCTGCAAGCAGGGGGACTGTTCTGCCACGAAGACGGACGGGTGCGCAACAAATAGAACATTCTGTGAACGAGGCGCTGACAAGCAGGCTGCTTGACGCTATATATCCGCCACCAATTCTCGGCTTCAAGCAGGTCCCAAATGTCAGATACCACCGGCGCGCACAACGATAACAATGATGACGGCCGGGATCCCCGGCGGAAAAAGATCATGTTCCGATGCGGGCACCGTGGCATGAAGGAAATGGATCTGCTACTGGGCGGCTTCGCCAACGCGGAAATCGATAATCTGGACGAGGCGGAGCTTCAGGAGCTGGAGCATCTTCTGACGGCGCAGGACCAGGATCTTTATGCTTGGATGACCGGCAGAGTGCCGCTGCCTGCGGAATGGGACGGGCCGCTTTACCGCAGGATCATTGCCTATCATGAAGCCTCCGGGCCTGCCGGTTTCGTCAGATAAGAACATTTAAGGACCTCAGCTGTGTTTGACAGCCTTCTGAAAGACCGTGCCAACGTCACCCTGGCCGGTGTCCCTGACGGCGCCGAAAGCCATGCGCTTGCGCGCCTTTTGGCTGAAAGCGATGCAGACGGGCTCGCGCTTGTCTTCGTTGCGCGGGATGCAACGCGTATGGCCATGGTCAACGAAGCGCTGGCATTTTTCGATCCGTCCGCGGAAATTCTTCAACTGCCCGCCTGGGATTGTCTGCCGTATGACCGGGTTTCACCGAACTCGTCCATAAGCGCGCGCCGCCTGTTGGCGCTTGGACAACTGGCCCGTGGACCGGTCAGTGGCAAAAAGACAATCCTGCTTACGACGCTGAACGCCGCCTTGCAGAGGATGCCCGAGCGTTCGTTCATGGCCGAGCAGACGTTCTCCATGGCCCCCGGCAACCAGGTGGATATGACAGCCATTTCCAACTGGCTGGAAATGAACGGTTTTTCTCGGACGCCGACCGTGCGCGAAACCGGAGAATACGCCGTGAGGGGCGGCATCGTGGATCTGTTCGCACCGGGGTCCGAAGAGCCGATGCGTCTGGATTTCTTCGGCGACACGCTGGAATCGATCCGTTCCTTCGATGCTGAAACGCAGCGGACTTCAAAGCAGCTCAAGAGGCTCGACCTTGTGCCGATGAGTGAGGTGGTGCTGTCGGAAGAAGCCATTTCACGCTTTCGCAGGTCGTATCTTGCCGGTTTCGGCGCCGCCAGCCGGGAGGACGTGCTCTACCAGTCGATCAGCGACGGCCGCCGCTACGCCGGCATGGAGCACTGGTTGCCGCTTTTTCATGAGCGTCTTGAGACGCTGTTCGATTACATCGGCGACTCGCCTGTCGTACTTGATTCCAACGTCGCGGATGCGATGCGCGAACGTGTCGAGCAGATTAACGAACATTACAAGGCCCGGCAGGAAGCGCGCGAAATGGGCGCCGGGGCGGGCACGGTTCCTTATATGCCGATTGAGCCGGACAGGCTCTATTTCACTGAAAGCGAGTGGACCGCCGCCATTGCGGACCGGGCAAGTGCGGCTCTCGATCCGTTCACGCCGCCGCCTGGCAGCGGCAAGAAGGTGATTGAACTGGGAGGTCGCCAGGGGCGCAGCTTTGCGGCAGAGCGGGCCGCGGGCGACATCAACATTTTCGATGCGCTGACGACCCATGTCCGAGATCTGCAGAAAAACGGCAAACACACAGTGATCGCATGCTGGTCGGACGGGTCCCGGGACCGGCTGGGACAGATCCTGTCTGATCATGGCCTCGGGTCTCTCCAGGATGTTGATAGTTTCTGGAAGGCCAAGGATCTTCCGATTAAAACCTCGGCGCTATGTGTTTTGGGCATTGAGCACGGGTTTGAACTCCAGGACATTGCCTTTATCGGCGAGCAGGACATCCTCGGCGACCGCCTGGTGCGTAAGTCGCGCCGCAAGGCGAAGGGCGCCAACATCATCACCGAAGCGACAGGGCTCGCGGAAGGCGATCTGGTGGTTCATGTCGAACATGGCATAGGCCGCTTTGTCGGGCTGAAAACCATTCAAGCGGTCGGGGCTCCTCACGATTGCCTGGAGCTGCAATATGCAGGAGGCGACAAGCTCTACCTGCCGGTGGAAAATATTGAACTCCTGTCCCGCTACGGCTCTGAAGATCAGGAAGCGCAGCTGGACAAGCTCGGCGGAGGCGCCTGGCAGGCCAGGAAGGCAAAGCTCAAGAAGCGAATTCTGGAGATTGCCGACGGCCTGATCAAGACAGCCGCCGCACGGGCGCTGAAGACAGCTCCGGTCGTCGACACTCCGGATGGGGTTTATGACGAATTTGCAACGCGGTTTCCCTATGAGGAGACCGACGACCAGCTTAACGCAATCGATTCGGTCTTTGAGGATCTTTCATCCGGACGGCCGATGGATCGGCTGGTTTGCGGCGATGTCGGCTTCGGCAAGACGGAAGTGGCGCTGCGGGCAGCCTTCATTGCCGCCATGTCCGGCCGGCAGGTTGCCGTGGTCGTTCCAACCACGCTCCTGGCACGCCAGCATTACAAGACTTTTACCGACCGTTTCCACGGGCTGCCTATCAATGTGGCGCACGCATCGCGCCTCGTGCCTGCTCGCCAGCTGACACAGACCAAGAAGGGCATTGCCGACGGGTCGGTTGATATTGTTGTTGGCACCCATGCGCTTCTCGGCAAATCAGTGCAGTTCCGCGACCTGGGTCTTTTGATCATCGACGAGGAACAGCACTTCGGCGTCAAGCACAAGGAGCGGCTGAAGGAGATGAAATCGGATGTGCACGTTCTGACATTGTCGGCAACGCCTATCCCGCGGACGCTCCAACTGGCCCTGACAGGCGTCAGAGAGCTTTCCCTCATCGCCACGCCGCCGGTGGACCGGCTGGCTGTGCGCACGTTCGTGTCGCCTTTTGACCCCCTGGTCGTCCGCGAAGCGCTGCTTCGGGAACATTATCGCGGCGGGCAAAGTTTTTATGTCTGCCCGCGCCTCTCCGATCTCGCCGAACGGAAAGAGTTTCTGGAAAGCCAGGTGCCGGAGCTGAGGGTTGCCGTCGCCCATGGTCAGATGCCTCCGGGCGAACTGGAAGACGTCATGAACGCATTCTACGAGGGTAAGTACAACGTGCTGCTGTCGACGACGATCGTTGAGTCGGGGCTCGACATTCCGACGGCCAACACGCTGATCGTGCACCGGGCGGACATGTTCGGCCTGTCCCAGCTCTACCAGCTGCGCGGCCGGGTCGGTCGTTCGAAGACCCGGGCCTATGCGCTCTTCACCGTTTCTGCGAACAAAACTCTGACACCGACTGCGGAGCGGCGGTTGAAGGTGTTGCAGTCTCTGGAAACGCTTGGTGCTGGTTTCCAGCTGGCCAGCCACGATCTCGACATTCGCGGGGCCGGGAACCTGCTTGGCGAGGAACAGTCCGGCCACATCAAGGAGGTTGGCTTCGAGCTCTATCAGCAGATGCTGGAAGAGGCGGTGGCGCAGTTGAAGGACGGCGGCGCGGAATTCGGCGATGAACAATGGTCGCCGCAAATCAATATCGGCACTCCGGTTCTGATTCCGGAAGATTATGTTGCCGATCTGCAGCTTCGCCTGCAGCTTTACAAGCGGCTTGGCGATGTGACGGAAGCTGAGGAAATCGATGCTTTCGGCGCGGAGCTGATCGACCGCTTCGGGCCGCTGCCGGACGAAGTCCAGCACCTGCTCAAGATCGTTTACATCAAGGGCCTGTGCCGCAAGGCGAATGTGGAGAAAGTGGATGCCGGTCCGAAAGGCATTGTCCTGAGTTTCCGCAAGAGCGAATTCGCCAATCCGGCGGGGCTCGTTTCCTATATCGCCGAGCAGGGAGTGCTCGCCAAGATCCGTCCGGATCAGAAGGTTGTGCTGACGCGCGACTGGGAGAACACCGAAACCCGGCTCAAGGGGGCGGCGACGATCCTGACGAAGCTGGCGAGGCTGGCCGCGGCCTGAGGGACGTTAAAGGGCGTGTCTATTGATCCGTGAAGGGGTCATTCTCCCACGCTTCTGCTCCGAGCAAGGGGACGAAAGCAACGCCGCCTAAATTATCGGTCTGGAATTCATCCTCGGCGGTGCGGCGAATTCGGATGAGATCCTGAAACCTGTGGGACCGGCCGACCGGAATGACAAGCCGCCCGCCGATCTTGAGTTGCCGTTTCAACGTTTCGGGCACAGCGGGCGCACCGGCGGCAACTGCGATTGCGTCGTAAGGGGCCTCTTGCGCGTAGCCGAGGCTGCCATCCGTGCACAGAACCTCCACATCCGGATATCCGGCGTCGTTCAGGTTCCCCCTGGCGATCTCCGCAAGTTCGGGAATTCGCTCGATACTGACCACTTGGCCGGACAATTCGGCGAGAACGGCGGCGGCGTAACCCGATCCGGTGCCGATATCCAGGCACTTGCTGCTGTCTGTCAGTTTCATTGCTTCCGCCATGAGCGCGACGATATAGGGCTGGGAGATTGTCTGGCCAAAGCCGATGGGCAGGGGGCCATCCCAATAGGCGTTCGCACGTTGATCCGCAGGAACGAACAGGTGGCGCGGTACTTTGCGCATCGCGGCGAGGACCCTCTCGTCCCGGATGTCACGGTTCTGCAATTGTCTGAGAACCATCTCATCGCGTTCACTGGCAAACCGATCCATGTTCGTGGCTCCGGGTTGAGCGATAATTGCGTGGGTTTAAGTGCGCGTCTCAAGATTCTATTAAACCTAACGGCGCATAGTACTCAAACAAAGAGGCCAGAGTTGAAGCGTTAAGGTCCAAAGAGTGCCCCGAGCAGCTACCCGTCAGCGAAAACAGTCATTTCTCCGCCGTTTGATCACGCCTGCAATAGCGATTGCAGCGCTTGGCTATTTCGGATTTCATGCCATGAGCGGAGAACTTGGTATGGTCGGTCGTGCCATGATCGAGCGGCAGGTTTCCGAACTGGAGGCGGAGTTGGCCCGGTTGACTGCAGAGCGGGAAGAGCTGGTGGCCCGTGTCAGTCTGCTTCGGCCTGAGAGTCTGGATCCCGATATGCTTGACGAACGGGCCCGTCTCAATCTTAATCTGGTGAATGAGGATGAACTTGTCGTGCTTCGTCCCGGACATCGCTACAGCATGAACTGAAATTCGGTTCATTTTCTCCATTTAACAAGATATCAGTTAAATAAAAAATATGCTTGTTGATGCAGCATGTTAAGGCCATTTATTGCGGCAATATTCGCGGATTGGATTGACAGCGGCAACAGGATAAGTTGCTGCTACCTGTCTTAGGGGAAACGTCAAGCCGAGAAGAGGGTTATGGCCGCAGCATCAAAGACCACTTCCGCCAGCTCCAAGAGCACCAGCCGGACCCGCAGCTCCGCCAAGAAGGCGAAGCCTGCGATCGCAGAGTTCGACAAGGACCAGGAGCTCCACGCATACCGCGAAATGCTTCTGATCCGCCGATTTGAAGAAAAAGCCGGGCAATTGTACGGCATGGGCTTCATCGGTGGATTTTGCCATTTGTATATCGGACAGGAAGCTGTCGTTGTCGGTATGCAGATGGCAAAGAAGGACGGCGATCAGATGATCACCGGCTACCGTGACCATGGCCATATGCTGGCAATGGACCTCGACCCGAAGGGGGTGATGGCGGAGCTTACCGGACGCCGAGGCGGCCTGTCGAAAGGCAAGGGCGGCTCCATGCACATGTTCTCCAAGGAAAAGCACTTCTATGGCGGTCACGGCATCGTGGGAGCGCAGGTGTCTCTGGGAACGGGACTGGGCTTTGCCAACAAGTACAAGGAGAACGGCAACGTTGCGATGGCGTTCTTCGGTGACGGTGCCTCCAACCAGGGCCAGGTCTATGAGAGCTTCAATATGGCCGAACTCTGGAAGCTGCCGGTCATCTATGTGATCGAGAACAACAAATACGGCATGGGCACCAGTGTTGCCCGGGCGTCCGCGACCACCGATCTTTCCCAGCGTGGAGCCTCTTTCGGCATCCCGGGCGAGCAGGTTGATGGCATGGACGTTCGTGCCGTGATGGCTGCTTCGGCAAAGGCTCTGGCCTGGTGCCGCGAAGGCAAGGGGCCTTATATTCTTGAAATGATCACCTACCGCTACCGTGGTCACTCCATGTCCGATCCGGCGAAATACCGCTCCAAGGACGAAGTTCAGAAGATGCGTACCGAGCACGATCCGATCGAGCAGGTCCGGGCTCGTCTGCTGGAACAAAACTGGGCGAGCGAAGACGATCTGAAGGCCATAGACAAGGAAGTCCGGGCCCGGGTCGCGGAAGCTGCCGAATTTGCACAGACTGATCCGGAACCGGATGCGTCTGAGCTCTACACAGATATTCTGCTTTAACGCCGGGGGAATCCATGCCGATCGACATTTTGATGCCGGCGCTTTCGCCGACAATGGAAGAAGGTAAGCTCGCCAAATGGCTGAAAGCCGAAGGTGACGCCGTGACCGCTGGCGATGTGATCGCTGAAATCGAAACCGACAAGGCGACCATGGAAGTGGAAGCGGTCGACGAGGGGACGCTTGGCAAGATCCTGGTCGCCGAGGGCACTGACAACGTCAAGGTCAACGAAAAGATCGCGGTCCTGCTCGCCGAAGGCGAGGATGCCAGTGCGGTTGATGCCGCCTCGACGCCAGCCGCGGCGCCGCCCCCTGCTGCCGCCGAAGCGCCGAGCGCACCGGCTGCCCCAGCTGCCCCTGTTGCTGCCGAGCCGACAGACGATCCGGATATTCCGGCTGGAACGGCAATGAAACCCTCCACGGTTCGCGAAGCGCTCCGGGATGCCATGGCCGAAGAAATGCGCCGCGATGCGGACGTCTTCGTCATGGGTGAGGAGGTTGCCGAATACCAGGGTGCCTACAAGATCACCCAGGGTTTGCTGGACGAGTTCAGCGCGAAGCGCGTCATCGATACTCCGATTACCGAGCATGGCTTTGCCGGTCTTGGTGTTGGGGCGGCAATGGCTGGGCTCAAGCCGATCGTCGAGTTCATGACCTTTAACTTCGCCATGCAGGGCATCGACCACATCATCAACTCAGCTGCCAAGACTCTTTACATGTCCGGCGGCCAGATGGGTGCGCCGATCGTGTTCCGCGGACCGAACGGCGCTGCTGCCCGTGTGGGTGCCCAGCACTCTCAGGACTATGCTTCCTGGTATGCTCATGTGCCGGGCCTGAAGGTTGTCCAGCCATACTCGGCCGCGGACGCAAAAGGCCTTCTAAAAGCTGCGATCCGCGATCCGAACCCGGTCATTTTCCTGGAAAACGAGATCCTCTACGGTCAGTCGTTCGAGATCCCGGATATGGATGATTTCGTTCTGCCGATCGGCAAAGCGAAGGTTGAGCGCGGCGGCACGGATGTCACCATTGTCTCGTGGAGCATCGGCATGACCTACGCATTGAAGGCGGCTGACGAGCTTGCCGACATGGGCATCTCCGCCGAAGTCATCAATCTTCGGACGATCCGTCCTCTGGACATCGAAACGATTTTGGCCTCGGTGCGTAAGACCGGCCGCATTGTGACGGTCGAAGAAGCGTTTCCGATGTGTTCGGTGTCTTCCGAGATCGCCTATCAGGTTCAGGAAAAGGCCTTCGATTATCTCGATGCGCCGATTACCCGGGTAACCGGCAAGGATGTTCCGATGCCCTATGCGGCAAATCTCGAAAAGCTGGCGCTGCCAAACGTTTCGGAAGTCATCGATGCGGTTAAAGCCGTAACCTACACAGCCTGAGGCGAGGGAGACGGACATGCCAATCAATATCACCATGCCGGCCCTTTCCCCCACCATGGAAGAGGGCAATCTGGCCAAGTGGCTGGTCAAGGAAGGCGATGCGGTTTCCGCGGGCGATGTGATCGCCGAGATTGAAACCGACAAAGCCACGATGGAAGTCGAAGCGGTTGACGAAGGCACGGTCGGCAAGATCGTCGTGCCGGAAGGCTCCCAGGGCGTGAAGGTCAATGAGCTGATCGCCGTGCTACTGGAAGAAGGCGAAGACGCTGGGGCCATCGACACGTCCGGCGGTGGTGCATCGCCGGCCGCTGGCGAAGCGGACAAAGCCCCGGCTGTGCCTGAAGGCACGTCGGCAATCGAAGTCGGAGCGAAAGCGGTCACTGAACCGGTTCCTGCGCCGAAGACTGCTGACGGCAACCGCCTGTTTGCCTCGCCCCTCGCACGTCGCCTGGCGCAGTTGAACGGCCTGGACCTGAAAGCACTGTCAGGCACCGGACCTCACGGCCGGATCGTCAAGCGTGACATCGAAGCCGCTCTTGAAGCGGGCACGGGCAAGGCGGCTCCGGCTGCGGCAGAAGCTCCGAAAGCGGCTGCCAGCGTCCCGGCAGCAGGTCCATCAGCGGATCAGGTTCTGAAGTTGTTCGATAAGGACAGCTACGAGCTCGTTCCGCATGACGGCATGCGCAAGACCATTGCCAAGCGTCTTACCGAATCCAAGCAGACCATCCCGCATTTCTACGTTTCCGTGGATGTGGAACTCGATGCCTTGCTGGCACTCCGGGCGCAGCTCAACGGTGCGGCGGCTACCGACAAGGACGGCAAGCCGGCCTACAAGCTGTCGGTCAACGACATGACCATCAAGGCACTGGCGCTGGCTCTGCGCGACGTTCCGGATGCGAACGTTTCCTGGACCGACGACAACATGGTCATGCACAAGCATGCGGATGTCGGTGTTGCCGTGTCTATCCCGGGAGGCCTGATCACTCCGATCATCCGCCGGGCGGAGGAAAAACCACTGTCCGTCATTTCAAACGAAATGAAGGATTACGGCAAGCGCGCGAAAGAGCGGAAACTCAAGCCCGAGGAATACCAGGGCGGTACCACCGCCGTGTCCAACATGGGCATGATGGGTGTGAAGAACTTCTCGGCCGTCGTCAATCCGCCGCACGCGACCATCCTGGCCGTCGGCGCCGGCGA
>JBNLAU010000399.1:0-17190 GCA_050302295.1 Roseibium sp.
CAGCGCACCGCGTTCTTCCACCTCGGAATTCTGGTTGAGGAAGGTCTGACCGAGGACATCTTCACCAATCCGAAAGACAAGCGTACGCAGGACTACATCACCGGCCGCTTCGGCTGAGCGCGTCTTCCAGGAATACGGAAAGGGACACAGGATGTCTGAACATATAGTCTCGGCCTACGACGAGGAACTCACCGAGATGGCCGGAAAGGTCGCCGAAATGGGCGGTCTTGCGGAAAAAGCCTTCGCGGATGCGGTCTCGGCGCTGGTGTCGCAGGATCTGGAACTGGCAAGGACCACGATTGCCCAGGATGAACGTCTTGACACTCTGCATCACGATGTCGAGGTCAAGTTGATCGAGATAATTGCCCGCCGCCAGCCCATGGGCCAGGACCTGCGCGAGATCACCGCCGCGACCCGCATTGCCAACGACCTGGAGCGGGTCGGGGATCTTGCCAAGAACGTTGCCAAGCGCGTGATCGCGATCGACAGCGATCTGAAACCCAAGAAGCTGGCGATCGGTGTGGAGCACATGACCGAGCTTGCCTTGTCTCAGCTGAAGCTGGTTCTGGACGCCTATGCGCGCAAGGACGCGGAAGCCGCTCAGCGCGTGCAGGAAGCTGACGCGGAAGTCGATGCGATCTACACCTCGCTGTTCCGTGAACTCCTGACTTACATGATGGAAGATCCGCGGGTGATCACCCAATGCGTCCATCTCTTGTTCTGCGCCAAGAACATTGAGCGCATCGGCGATCACGCGACCAATATTGCGGAAAACGTCTACTATATGGTGACCGGCGAGCGTCTGCCGGAGGACCGGGACAAGCAGGACGAAACCACCAGCATCGGTTGACCGCGAAGAATGTTTTCCGAGAAACGATCCAGCCCGCGCTACGGCGCCGGTTTGCCGGAAATGGAGCGAGACGTATGCCGAAGGTGCTCATCGTTGAAGACGAAGAACCGCTGAGCCTTCTTTTAAAATACAATCTGGAAGCAGAAGGGTACGAGGTCGAAACGTGTGACCGTGGCGACGAAGCTGAAATTCGCCTGCGGGAAAACGTGCCCGATCTTCTGCTTCTCGACTGGATGCTGCCGGGCATTTCCGGCATTGAACTTTGCCGCCGGCTGCGGGCGCGAGAAGACACTGAACGACTGCCGGTCATCATGCTGACGGCCCGCGGCGAAGAATCCGAGCGCATCCGCGGCTTGTCGACGGGCGCAGACGAATACGTGGTCAAACCATTTTCGGTTCCCGAGCTGATGGCACGCGTGCGTGCCATCCTGCGCCGGGCAAATCCGGAAGCCGTGTCCACCATGCTGCGCTCCGGCGACATCGAACTGGACCGGGAAACCCACCGTGTCCGCCGCAATGCCAAGGAGGTCCACCTCGGGCCGACGGAATTCCGGTTGCTGGAATTTCTGATGATGTCGCCAGGCCGCGTGTTCTCCCGCGAGCAGCTGCTTGATAGTGTCTGGGGTCATGACGTCTATGTGGACGAGCGCACCGTGGACGTTCACGTCGGCCGCTTGCGCAAGGCGCTCAACAAGGGCAAGGCCAAGGACCCGATCCGCACGGTCCGCGGCGCCGGCTACGCCTTCAATGACCAGTTCTCGTCAATCGGCTGACAGCCGGAGAGCACATCTACCGTGTTTCAAACGAAAAGCCCGCCAAACCGGCGGGCTTTTGAATGAGGACAGATATTTCGTCCGGCTTACGATGCCCGGGCGATGACCTTGCGGTCGCGGCGCCGGTCGGCAACCGGCTGATAAGCGACCTTGCAATGGTGCGCGCAATAGGGAACGCCGGCATCGGACTGGCGGCCGCAGAAGTAAAAGTCATCCGTTGCGGGATCGCCGATCGGCCATTTGCAGGTGCGCTCGGTCAGCGTGAGGATAGTGGCGCGCTCGGAAATCGGCACCAGTTCGGCGATCGGCTCGACTGCCGGCCTGGTTTCGACAATCTGTGCCGGAGCGAAGTCGGCCTTCAGTGCCGTTGCCCCATGGGTCTGCGGCTGTGGCGTCGGTTTCTTCGGCGCCGCGCTTCCGGAGGAGGCTGCGGTACGCGCACGGCGCGGTTTGGCACTGGAAGAAGAGGACTTGGCGCGGCCCGAGAGGCCAAGACGGTGCACCTTGCCGATCACGGCGTTGCGGGTAACGCCGCCCAGTTCGCCTGCAATCTGACTTGCGCTCAAGCCGTCGCCCCAAAGCTTTTTGAGAAGCTCAACTCGTTCGTTTGTCCAACTCATTGCCGCACCTTTTTGTTTGACCGCTTCGCGGCCATTAACCCCGTGTTAAGCATGCCTGAAGCATGCCAGTCATGGCATATCTAGTGCCTTAATTTGATTTGCCGCACGAGATCTCGTGTTTGATAGTTCAGAGGTTACAATAACGTTAATTTGTGAGGCAACCGCTCTCCCCAAACCAGTTGGGGATGAAGCGACTTTTCCCCAATTATGGCGAGGTCATTGAGACTTTTGCGGAATCCGGTTCACATCCTTCCGGCGCGCGCAAACACGCCATTTCCATTGACAGGCCTCGGGGCCCACAGTGTATAAGAAACCCGCTGCGTGCCGCCTCATCGGGGCGGCACGTTGCATTTTGACCCGATTGCACAGTTCTGCGTGTACCGCCGTTTGAAATAACGCAGCGGCAGAACGGGCATTCAAAGGAGACAACTGAGGTTATGTCCGAGACGGCATTGTTTGGAAATTACGCAAGATCGAACCTGGCTTTCGATCACGGGGAAGGTGTCTGGCTGGTCACAAAGGACGGCCGACGATTCCTCGATTGCGGTTCCGGCATTGCGGTCAATTCCCTCGGACACAGCCATCCGCATCTGGTTGCCGCGCTGCAGGAGCAGGCGGGCAAGCTCTGGCACACGTCCAACCTGCATCAGATCCCGGAAGGGGCGCGGCTGGCGCAACGCCTCTGCGATGCGACCTTTGCTGACAAGGCATTGTTCGTGAATTCGGGCGCAGAAGCCATGGAAGCGGCCATCAAATGCGCGCGGCGCTACCATTACAACAACGGCCAGCCCGAGCGGTTCCACATCGTGACGTTCGAAGGTGCTTTTCACGGCCGGACGATTGCGACCATCGCCGCCGGCGGCCAGGCGAAATATCTGGAAGGTTTCGGCCCGAAGGCTCCGGGCTTCGACCAGGTGCCGGCGAATGATCTCGACGCGCTCAAGGCTGCAATCGGCCCGCAGACCGCGGCGATCGCGATTGAGCCGATCCAGGGCGAGGGCGGGATCAGGGAGATCCCGACAGAGTTCCTGCGCGCTGTGCGCAAGCTCTGCGACGAAAACGGCATCCTGCTGATCTTTGACGAAATCCAGACAGGTGTCGGGCGGACGGGCAAGTTCTTTGCCCATCAGTGGGCCGGCATTGAGCCGGATCTGATGGCGATTGCCAAGGGCATCGGAGGCGGATTTCCGATGGGAGCCTGCCTGGCAACAGCAGAGTGTGCCGAAGCCCTGGCGCCGGGAACGCACGGCACCACCTTCGGCGGCAATCCGCTGGCGATGGCTGTCGGCAATGCGGTTCTGGATGTGGTGCTCGGCGACGACTTTCTGGCGGACGTCCGGAAGAAGGGTATCAGCTTCAAGCAGAAGCTGGCCGGGCTCGTGGACAGCCATCCGACGGTTCTGGAAGAAGTCCGCGGCAACGGCCTGATGCTGGGGCTGAAATGCGTGGTGCCGGCAGCGGACTACGTGGGCGCTGCCCGCGAAGCCGGATTGCTGGCCGTGCCGGCCGGCGACAATGTGGTGCGCATCATGCCGCCGCTGACCATGAGCGAAGACGAAATAGCAATTGCCGTGGAGCGCCTTGAACAGGCCGCGCAGGCAGTTGAAGCCAAATTGGTGGAAGGAGCGGCTGAATGACCGCCAACGGAACCTACCGGAATTTTCTGGACCTGACGCAATTCGAAGGCGACGAACTGCGCGCCATTCTTGAAACCGGCAAAAAGATCAAGGCCAAGCGCAACGGCGTCCGGCGCGGTGAGGGGCCGCTGGCGGGCAAGGTTCTGGCCATGATCTTCGAGCAGCCGTCTACGCGTACGCGCATTTCCTTTGACGTGGGCATGCGTGAACTCGGCGGCGAGACGCTGATGCTGACCGGCGCGGAAATGCAGCTTGGACGCGGCGAGACCATTGCCGACACGGCGCGCGTTCTGTCACGCTTCGTCGATGCCATCATGATCCGCATTCTCGATCACAACGAACTGGGGGAATTGGCGAAATATGCGACGGTTCCCGTCATCAACGGTCTGACCAAGGTCTCGCATCCCTGCCAGATCATGGCCGATCTGATGACCTTTGAGGAGCATCGCGGCTCGGTCAAGGGCAAGAGCATTGCCTGGACGGGTGACAGCAACAATGTGCTGGCCTCCTGGATCCATGCCGCTCCGCGCTTCGATTTCGAACTGCGCATTGCCACTCCTGGGGAGCTGCCCCCGCCGCAGGACCTCATCGACGCCGCCCGTGCCAAGGGTGGTTCCATTGTCGTCACCACAGACCCATATGAGGCAGTCAAGGGGACCGATTGCGTCGTCACCGACTGCTGGGTGTCCATGGGCGATGACGACGAGGAGTCGCGACACAATCTGCTTGGTGCCTATCAGGTGAACCAGAAGCTGATGGCTGAGGCGAACCAGGACGCGCTGTTCATGCATTGTCTGCCGGCCCACCGGGGTGAGGAAGTCACTTCGGAGGTGATGGACGGTCCCAATTCAGTGGTGTTTGACGAAGCCGAAAACCGGCTCCATGCCCAAAAGGGCATCCTGGCCTGGTGCTTCGGCGCAAGTTAAGGCAATTCCGACGTGGCATTAAATCTTGATGAACTGGGCATTACGCCTGCGGGGCTGGACGCTGTCCGGCCCTTTGCCGTGGAAACCTTGGATGTGAGGGGCCGTGCCGTCGCGCTCGGTCCCGTTCTGGAAACGATTCTGGGCCGGCATGACTATCCGGAACCGGTCTCGCGCCTGCTGGCCGAGGCCATTGTGCTGACAAGCCTGCTTGGCACGTCGCTCAAGTTCGATGGCCGTTTCACACTGCAGACCCAGACCCAGGGTCCGGTCTCCATGCTGGTGGTCGATTTCGCATCGCCCGATGCCATCCGCGCCTGTGCGACCTTCGATGCGGACCGCGTCGAGGCCCTTATCGAAGCGGGGAAAGCCACGCCGGAAGCGCTTCTGGGCAACGGCCACCTGGCAATGACCATCGACCAGGGACCTCACATGCAGCGCTATCAGGGGCTCGTGGAGCTGGATGGCATCTCCCTGGAGGAAGTCGCGCGCCGCTATTTCGACCGTTCCGAACAGATCCCGACGGAAGTCCGGCTCGGTGTCGGTGAGCTTTATACCCGGCAGGAAGGGGACGGGCCCGTGCGAAGCTGGACTGCGGGCGGTATCCTGGTTCAGTTCTTGCCGGAGTCCCCGGAGCGGATGCGTCTGGCCGATATGGATCCGGGCGATGCACCGGAAGGTGTGGAGCCGCACGATATCGATGAGGACGATGCGTGGGTTGAAGCCAAATTGCTGGTGGAGACGGTCAAGGATGTGGAACTGACCGATCCGGAAGTGAGCGTTGAAATGCTGCTCTTCCGGCTCTTCCACGAGCGCGGCGTGCGCCTGTACGAGCCGCAGCCCCTGGCCGACAAGTGCCGCTGTTCGCGGGAAAAGATCGAAGAGGTTCTTGCCGGTTTCAGCGCGGAAGAGATCGAGCAGATGACGGTGGACGGCAAGATCGTTGTCACGTGCGAATTCTGCAGCACCGATTACGAGTTCGACAACGGGCCGGGCGAGTGAATTGAGCCGGATCGTGCGAGGCCGGAGCTTTTAAGTCAAAAGCTGCTGGGCAAACTCCCGAACCGCCTTTGCCGCCAGGGTAATGTTGCCGTCCAGCGTTGCCGGTGATTTGCCGCGCGGGCCGAAATCGTGATTGCCGTCTTCCAGGTAGGTCAGGGAAACATGAGCTGGCAGGCTGATCGTGTCGAGTTCGGCCTTCGAGCCGAACGGGTCCCGGTCGCCCTGCAGGATCAGGACGGGACGATTGGCTTCTTCCAGCGGCGCCAGACGCCAGGCGGCGTCCGCCTTGCCTGTCGGGTGGAACGGATAGCCGAAGCAGCAGACGCCCTTGACGCGTCCGGGCAGGGATCCGCCGCCGCTGAGCATTGCCGCCACGCGCCCGCCCATGGATTTGCCGCCGACCAGAAGCGGACCCTCGGTCTCGCTCATCAGGGCCTGCAGCGCGGTCTGAAATTCACCGGTCAATTTGTCCGCGCGCGGCGGCGGCCTTTTCGAGCCGCCGGTACGTCTTCCTGCCATATAGGCAAACTCGAACCGTGCAACTGCGATACCTTCAACAGCCAGTGCCGCCGCGAGCTTTTCCATGAACGCGGAATCCATCTGAGCGCCGGCCCCATGGGCCAGCAGCAGCGTTGCACTCGGATCGGTTTCGGGTCGGGTCCAGAGAAAGGTGCTCATGATGATGTGATCCGTGGCAGCGGCAATTGGTGTAAAAGGAAAGTCGTAGTTGGCCTATAGAGCCGATCCGGCCTTTGCAAGCCGCATACCCCTGGGAACGTTCGTGAGGCGCAATGTTTGAACAGCTGGATATCAATCAGCTTCGCATGGCCTGCTTCGCCGGCATATTTCTGGTGATGGCACTTCTGGAAGCAGGATTACCGAGGCGGCAGCTGCGAAACGGCCGGCTGAAACGCTGGCCGACCAACTGGGCGATCATCCTGCTGGACTCGGCTCTGGTCCGGCTGATCTTTCCGATCGGCGGCGTCGGCCTTGCGCTGCTGGCTGAAGAACGCGGCTGGGGAGCATTCGGTCTGCTTGGCTGGTCCGGCGTGTTCGCCGGAGTGATCACCTTCCTGGTGCTTGATCTCGCCGTTTGGGCGCAGCATGTGGCGTCTCACAAGGTGCCGTTCTTCTGGCGCATCCACCGGGTGCACCATGCCGACAGCGAGGTGGATGCCACGACCGCGCTAAGGTTTCACCCGATAGAGATCCTGCTCTCCTTTCTCTGGAAAGGCCTGATAATCATTGCACTCGGCGGACCGGTTGAAGCGGTGTTGATATTCGAAATCGTGCTCAACGCCTCCGCTGTCTTCAGCCACGCCAACTTTCGGATACCCGAAAGGCTGGACCGGCTGCTGCGCCTGGTGATCGTGACGCCCGACATGCACAGGATCCATCATTCGGTGCTGCGCAGGGAAACCGATTCCAACTACGGCTTTTACCTTTCCGTCTGGGACCGGCTGTTCGGCACATATGTCGAAGATCCGGAAAACGGTCATGAAGCCATGGAGATCGGTCTCGGCCCCGCCTTGACGCCACGGTCTCATTCCCTGCCCTTCAGCCTCGTTATCCCGTTTCTGGAAAACAGAGAACGCGGCTCAAAGAGGGGTGACAGATGGGGAGAGCAGGTGGACGATTAAAAGAAGCTGAGCGGGAAGTAGCGCAGATAAAGCTCCCGGAAAATGCCTTTCTGATGGAGTTGCCGGAGGGCATAGCTAAGTGCCTCGGCGCGCTCTGGATCGTCCGCGCGCGTCGCGATCGCCAGGCCCTCATCGAAATAGCCGGGCTCCAGCCACGGACCGCCTGCAAAGGCGCAGCATCCCGCGGCTGCCTCGCTGGGCAGCCAGAAGGAGAGGCTGAGACCATCACCGAAATGGGCGTCCACCTCGCCGGCTTTCACCGCCTCGCGGGCTGCCTTTTCCGTTTCCACGGAAATGATGTCCGCCTGCGGCCAGAACCGTTTCGCGAAAGATTCGTAGCGCGTACCGGTTTCAACGGCGATTTTCACGCCGTCGAGAGCCTGCTCATCGAAGGTTTCCACCTGGTCGGCATCGACAATGAACCGGGCAGGCAGCTTCAGATAGTCCTCGGTGAAATTGAGGTGACGGTTTGCAGGCAGGTTGCGCGACAGCCCGGAAATGATCGCATCGCCTTCGTCTTCATCGAGCGCGGGCAACAGCACGTCGAAATCCTTGATGCGCAGTGCGCAGGAACTGCCGAGTTCCTGGCAAAGGGCGCGCGCGAGATCGACATTGAACCCGGTCAGCCGTCCTTGCGGATCGCGGAAGACAAACGGCGGGTAGCCGTCGGTTGCCAGAAACTGGATCTTGTCCGGAATGACACTCGGCCGGTCATGCACGGCTTTCGGGTCCCAGAAACTGGGCACCTGGACTTCCTGGTCCTGGGCGAATACCGGAAGCGCCGATGCCAGCATAAAGGCGACAACAGCCAGGACCGCCGTCGGCACACGCCTGGCACAGGTTTCAAATCGTTGGGGAAAGGTCATTCCAATTGTCGCGCCGCCTTCGTGAAACGCTCCGGTTCAAGGTTCTCACCAACCCGGGAATCTTTGCCGCAGGATATCGCGCGAATATCGCATTTGTCACTACGGCCTATGTCTCCGGTTCCGGGTCATAGGACCTGAGGACGACGGTGGTATCAAACCCCTTGATTTCGTCGACATAAAAATGCGCTTCGGTGAAGGTCGCAAAAGCCTCCATCGAAGCGCATTGAATGGTCAGGACCAGATCGGCGTCACCGGTCACATGGTAAATCTTCTTCACCTGCGGCAGCTTCAAAAGGCTGCGGCGAAGCTGCGCGGTTCGCTCAGGCCGTCCCCGGACAAGCGTCAGCATCACCAGCAGGGTGACCGAAGCGCCGGAAACTTCCGGCGAGAGAATGGCCACTTCTCTCTCGATGGCCCCGATATCCCTCAGTCTCTGCACCCGGCGAAGGCAGGCCGCTGGCGATAGGCCGACCTTCTCTGAAAGCTGCTTGCCGGTCTGGCGAGCGTCTAGGCTGAGCAGATGCAGGAGGCGGTGATCGAACTCGTCGAGATCCATTTTCAGGCGCTCACAACTGATAAAGGCAATCGTGCGAGATAATATCAGAAAATGGGGGCTATTGCGAAAAGTTCTCATTCAAGCGCGAAGATTACGCATAAAATGCATCTCTGGCGCCTAGACTTGCCCTATTGGAAGCAGAAAGGAGCAAGTCAGATGAGCAATTATCATGTTGCTGTTGAAGATGGACGGTTAGTCCCCTCAATTCCGTTCAGCCGATATGTCAAAATTCTTCTCAAGCATGTGCGTCATAAGCGTGAGATGGCGCATCTGGCCGAGCGGCCGGACCATCTGCTCGATGATGTCGGCCTGGCTTCCGCTGATCTGCGCGGCCCGGTGACCTGCGATCAAAGGTTTCTGTCGTCACTGGAGGAGTGTTCTGAGAAGGGCCGGACATTGCGGCGAGTGAGCTGCTGGAGCGGGTGAGGGGAATCGAACCCCCGTCTTAAGCTTGGGAAGCTTCTGCTCTACCATTGAGCTACACCCGCCAGAGGCAGCAAGCTTTCTGCGCCGAGTTGGAAATCCTGTCAAGCGGACATGAGCCTCAATTAGCGATTTTCAGCCGCCCTGTGATCTTGTGCTGCGGCGTCTCGCAGGGCGGCCGTACTCCCTACAACTTCAAAAGTTGCTCTTCCGGTCCCTCGACCGTCAGCGTAACGCCGTTTTCCGTGTAGTCGCGGGTGACAACCGTGAGTCCAAGCCCTTCAACCTGTCGCTCCAGTTCTGAACTGGCCGCAAAGTCGGCGCTGACCTTTTTCGAGAGGATCTTCTGGAACCGCACCAGTTTGGCATTGTTGATGGCATCCTGGGTGGCGCCGGAATAAGCGCGGGCAAGGCCGCCGCCGCCGAGCTTGGTGCCGCCGAAATAGCGCACGATCAGCACCGCGCAGTTGATCAGTTCGGCGCCTTGCAGAACGCGCAGGGTCGGCATTCCGGATGTGCCTGCCGGTTCGCCGTCGTCCTTGCCGCTTTCCTCGATCCGGTCATCATCCAGCAGACGGCGATGCGCGGTGACGATATGAGCGGCCTTCTTGTGTTCCTTGCGCAATTCTTCAAGGCGCCGGTCGAATTGCTCAACCGGCACGAGATGCGCCAGGAAACGGGATTTTCTGTCTTCCAGAAAACCCTCGAATTCGCGTGTGATCGTCTTAAAGGCCATAGGCGGTTCAGGCGGGCGCCTTGAAATGCTTGGAGAGTTTCAAAGCCTGGCCCTGGTAATTGGAGCCGATGCCCTCGCCATAAAGACGCTCGGGGCGCTCGGCCATGTGTTCGTAAACCAGCCGGCCGATGGTCTGGCCGTGTTCCACGATAAACGGCACATCGTGGGAGCGGACTTCCAGCACCGCGCGTGAGCCGACACCGCCCGCACCCACATGGCCGAACCCGGGGTCGAAGAAACCGGCATAATGGACGCGGAATTCGCCGACTAGCGGATCGAACGGCACCATCTCTGCGGCGTAATCCGGCGGCACATGAACCGCTTCCTGGCTGACCAGAATATAGAAGGCATCCGGATCGAGGATCAGTTCGGCCCGCTGGCGGCGGTAAATCGGTTCCCAGAAGTCGAGCGGATCCTGCGCGCCGACCTCGTCCATGTCAATCAGGCCGGAATGCTGCTTGGCGCGGTAGCCGATCAGGCTTTCCGGGCCGCTGCCTTCAAGGTCGATGGAAAGCTGTACGCCGTTACCGATGCGCTCGTTGCCGCCGCTCATCAGGGTGTGGGTCCTGTGTACCTCTTCCAGCACTTCGTCGGCGATCAGCGACTGGCCGCGCCGGAAACGGATCTGGCTGAGCCGGGAGCCGGACCGCACCAGGATCGGGAAGGTGAGCGGTGAAATCTCTGCGTAGAGCGGACCATTATAGCCGGCCGGGATGGTGTCGAATGCAAGACCGTTGTCGGTGATCACGCGGGTGAAGACATCCAGACGGCCTGTGGAGCTTTTCGGGTTTGCGGTGGCGGAGATATCTTCCGCCAGAGCCAGGCTTTCCTGCAGGGGAACGATATAGACGCATCCCGTTTCCAGAACGGCGCCTTCCGTCAGATCGACCGTGTGCAGTTTCAGCTGTTCCAGCCGGTTGGACACCCTGATTTGCGGGCCGGGCAGGAAGCTCGCGCGCACCCGGTAGGCGACCTGCCCAAGACGCAGATCGAGACTGGCGGGCTGTACCTGGCCGGCGACGGGCGGCGCAGCAGCCGAAATCTCGCCTGCCGCAAACATCGCATGGATGATCCGCTCGGGCAGAATGCCGCTTGCCGAAAGAGTTGCGCTACCGTTCAAGACCTGACCCGCTGTGACGTTCATAAGGTTTTCCTGAATTTTTCCGTCTATCGTCCATAAAGGATAGGGCCGCCCGCGCCAACAGGGTTTGTGCCGCAGGCTGTCATTTCGTCAAGGGTGATTGACCTTCGGACCGTTTTCCCGTACGAGACATCCATTCCGTGGTGATTTGGGCCGGCCGGCTTGCAGCCACGTTAAATAAGTCGCTAAAAAGGCCGGAGGTGCGAACCCCGGTCTTAAGGCTGGGGTTTTTTGCGTTTGGAGCGGACGAAACATGACTGAGAGCACCAAGACCGGTAACAAGAACTGGCGCCCGGCAACCACCCTGGTTCACGGAGGCACCACGCGGTCGCCTTTTGGTGAAACCTCGGAAACCATCTATCTCACGCAGGGCTTCGTCTACAACGATGCGGAAGCGGCCGAAGCCCGGTTTAACGGCGAGGACCCGGGGTATGTCTATTCCCGCTACGCTAATCCGACCGTCTCCATGTTCGAGGACCGCATCAAGGCTCTGGAGGGCGCGGAAGCCGCCAGGGGGACCGCCAGTGGCATGGCCGCTGTCAATCTGGCGCTGATGGCGTCAGTCAAGGCGGGCGATCATATCATTGCCGCCAGAGCGCTGTTCGGCTCCTGCCGCTACATCTGTGAAACGCTGCTGCCGCGCTTTGGTGTGGAAAGCACGCTGGTGGACGGCACAGACATTGAGGCGTGGAAAGCCGCAGTCCGGCCGAACACCAAGGCGATGTTCCTGGAAAGCCCGACCAATCCGACGCTGGAAGTCATCGATATCGCCGCGGTCGCCGAGATGGCCAAAACCATCGGTGCGCGCCTCATCGTCGACAATGTCTTTGCCACGCCCTTGTACCAGTCGCCGCTGCAGTTGGGGGCCGATGTGGTGGTCTACTCGGCGACAAAACATATCGACGGCCAGGGGCGCTGCCTCGGCGGCGTTGTGCTGTCCGATGAAGAGTGGATCTCGGAGGAGGTCATGCCCTTCGTCAAACACACCGGCCCGCACATGAGCCCCTTCAATGCCTGGGTGCTGTTGAAAGGCCTGGAAACCCTGCCGCTGCGCGTTGCCCGCCAGACGGAAAGCGCCGGCAAGATCGCCGACTTCCTCGCGGGTCAGTCCAAGATCAAGCGCCTGATTTATCCGGGCCGGGACGATCACCCGCAGGCGGAGGTTGCCAAGCGCCAGATGCGCGCCGGCTCGACCATGCTCGCAATCGAGGTGGAAGGCGGCAAGGAAGCAGCGTTCCGCTTCACCAACGCGCTGGAAACCATTCGGATTTCCAACAATCTGGGGGACGCGAAGAGCCTGATCACACATCCGGCTACGACAACACACCAGTCTATCGGCGAAGAGGCCCGCGAGGAGCTCGGCATTTCCGACGGCATTCTGCGGCTGTCTGTCGGCCTGGAAGATCCGCTGGATCTTCTTGAGGATGTCGAAAAGGCGCTTAGCGCCGTTTGAGGCCACGCGAATGGCTTGAGAAGACCCGGTCCCGTGGCCGGGTCTTTTGCTTTGTGCGAAGCAAATTCAAAGCGTTGTTTTGAGGTGACACCGAAAGCACATCTTCTGTTGCCCGGCTATTTGTCGAATGCGGCCGGGTTGAAGCTGTGCCATTCAAAGAGGCTCGGAGGTGGACGTCATCCACTTGGTCCTGTTTTTTCAATCGCATGAGGGACGGTAGCGATGGCCGCGAACTCAAACCTCATATTCCGGTCCTTTGTCATTTGCACATCGCCGCGAAGCGGCAGCACGCTGTTGTGCAAGCTGCTTGCGGCAACTGGACTGGCCGGAAATCCAGAGTCCTATTTCCACGAACCCTCACTTGAAAGCTGGCTGCACGATCTCAATCTGGCGCAGGAAGACTACGCAAATGAAACCGAGGCTTTAAAAGAAGCCCTGCTGACCGCGCAAAAGCTGGGAACAGCGGAAACAGATCTCTTTGGCCTGCGCTTGCAGCGACATAGCGCGGCGTTCTTTTTCGCGCAGCTGAAACGTCTTTATCCCGAATTGCCGGATGACAAGGCGAGGTTTCAGGCAGTGTTTGGAAACACGCTTTTCATTCACCTGACGAGACACGACAAGCTCGCCCAGGCCGTTTCGTTTGTGAAGGCCAGCCAGTCGGGACTTTGGCACAAGGCGCCGGACGGTACCGAACTGGAGCGTCTTTCAACTCCGAGAGAGCCGGAATATGACGCTGAGCAAATCGGGCGAACCCGCGCGCAAATGATTGGCTACGAAGGAGAATGGGAAACCTGGTTTGCGCATCAGAAGCTCGATCCGCTTCGCATAAGCTACGATGATCTCTCAAGCGATAGCCAGGCAGTTCTGTTTCGTATATTTGACCGGCTGGGGCTGGACCGGGCAGGAGCTGCGAATATCGCACAACCGGTGGCAAGACTGTCTGATGGTGTTAATCAGGCCTGGATCGAACGGTATCAGTCAGAACACCAGCAGTTCTGAAGCAAAGTTTCCGCATCGGTGATGCAGATATCGTCAACAGTCCGACACACCCGGTCTTCTGTCGTCAGTTTATTCCGATTTCAGCGTCTTCACTCCGATCAGCACGCGGGCGCCTCCCGACAGGAAGCACAGCGCTGCAAAACCCCAGGCCAGAACGGGGAACGCCGCGGGTACGAGGGCCATAAGTAGAAAAATGGTGATTGTCTCGGTGCCTTCGGCCAGGCCGCCGAGATAATAGAGCGACTTGGACCCTTGCGCCGATGTGGTGAGGTTTTTCCGTTCCGCCATGATGGCGAAAGCGAGAAAGGCCGAGCCGTTGGCGTAAAAGCTGCAAAGGAGCGCGGTTGCGGGCAGGGCGTTGTTCGCCGGATCGAGAATCGCGAAGGCGAGGGGGATGGCGCCGTAGAAGAAGAAGTCCAGCGTGATGTCCAGATAGCCGCCAAGATCGGTTTTCCGCGTGGCGCGTGCAACAGCGCCGTCCAGCCCGTCGGCAAAGCGGTTGAGCGCCATAAGGACTAGGCCCGCAAGTGTTGCCCCCGACGCGATCGCCACCGCGGCCGCCATCCCGATCGCAAACCCGGTCAGCGTGACGGTATTCGCTCGGATCCCCATGCCGGCGAGAAAACGGCCCATTCTGTTCAGGGACGGATTGATGAGGGGGCGCAGACGGGCATCAAGCATGAGGTGGTCGCGTTTATCGAATTCTTCAGCGTTGGCCATGCAAAATCCGTCCGGACATCGCATGGAAATGATCTTGATCGGTCAGGGCCGTTTTCCGGACCATTCGCAAAAAAAGCATCTGGTGCACCGGTATGGGCCATCCGCCGGAGCAAAATCAACGACAATTGGTATTCGTCTCTTTCACGCTTGTGTCATTCGCCTTATAAGCCCCTCCTGAATGCACGGGCCGCCGCCGGAAACCAAAAGGAACAATCGTGTCGGGCAGTTACAGCGCCACAACGGACGGAATCGAAGTCTCCGTTGAACCGTTTTATCTGGATGATGAATCGCGTCCGGAGGAAAGCGAGTTCATTTGGGCCTATATGGTGGAGATCCATAATGGCAGCAGCGAACCCGTGCAGTTAATCACGCGGCACTGGCAGATTACCGATGGCCGGGGCCGGCAGGAAGAGGTGCGCGGCGAGGGCGTTGTCGGCGAGCAGCCGGTGATCGAACCTGGCGAAACCTTTGAATATTCCTCGCACTGCCCGCTGACGACGGATTCCGGCATCATGGCCGGTTCCTATGCCATGGAACGCCCGGATGGCACGATGTTCGATGTGGCGATTCCGGCCTTTTCCCTCGACCTGCCGGACGCTGTCCGCAGCTTGAACTGAACACGCGCGGCATCCTGAGCTTCGAACTGGACACAGCTGTGAACCGGTGATCGATCCACCGCGATTGCGGTGTAAATTGGTGAGGTTCGGAGCAAATAGCGCGCGCCCTCTTAAAGGACACCTGTTCCTATCAAAATGGACATTGCCCTGGTCCCGGCTCCAATGCCCATAATGGATCACAGGGCGATCCATCTGCTCCTGTTTCGGCGTGGAAACGTGACGAGCGTAAAGAACAGAAACAGCAGCATTCCAAGTAGGATTACCGAAGCGGTCAGTCCGAGCGCTACGTTCAAAACGTAGAAACCACCGCCGAATTCTCTCGCGATTTCATAGTAGACGTTCGCAAACTTGATGACGGCTCCCGCCATGAACGCGACCAGAAAACCGTTTACGGCATAGTGAATGCGATCGGCCCTGTCGAGCGTCATGGGCTTTTGGTTGCCTTGCCGAGCTTGCATCGGTTTTCGCTCTCCGAATGTCGGCACCGAATTGCCTTATGCGCCCAGTCGGATGAGCCCATACCCGGAGCAATGGGATGCACGAGATAACCTGCATCACAGTTTATAATTGAAAATCGGCCCGCGGCGCAACTTCAATGCGCGCGTTGGTAGAGTGCAACTTGATCAAAGGGGGCGTTTGACGGGAAACGCCCGGGTGCCGAGCCCCGTACGGCTCCGAGGCGCCTTATTCCGGCCGGTGACGGGCGATGGCGCCGCGCTCGATGGCGGCGACAGTCAGCTTGTCGAGGCGGAAGCGGTCGCGCAGCAGCTGAAGGATGCGCAGCTCTTCCTTCTCAACGTGCAGGTCTGCGGCGGCAACTTCGACAGCCAGCGCATAGGCCGTGTCGTAGAGCTTGTGCGGCAGCACGTCGCCCACGAGTTCCAGCACCAGCTGCAGGCCGTTGTCCTCCTGAAGAATGTCGCCACAGCGCTGCGCCGCTGGGATGATCCGCGCACCGTCGTAGCCCTGGAAAACGGGCAGCATCTTGACCACGTCGCCAATTGTGGCCAGTTCCTTGTCGGTCATTTCGTTGTCAGACGCCGAGACGATGACCATCACGTAGATGAGGGCTTCCTGAACGCTGATCGGCTCATTCATAGACACTATGCATTCTCCAGTGGCGCCGGTTGCAAGGCAAATCGCAGCCCGGTGTATAGGGTTGGCGTCCAAGCTTCAAGTCATCCTGATGGATAGACCCGTAGCCTGGGCAATCGGGGTGTTTGATCGCGTGCTTTTTGAGCAGTCTGAGTTTCTGTTTTTGGGGGTGGTATTGCGCTTTGCATAAGACCGGTCAAACTACCTGCTCTCCCGAGATTGCACATGAAAGCGGGTTGATCTAGTGTCGCGCCGCAGCACCCGGCCATAGGACACGATGGTCCGCCATTTATGGCGCTGCGCTCATCTCAACAGCTGAAACGAAAATCGAAAATGACCGACCAATCCCTGCCTCCGCTTGACCTTTCGCAAGAGTTTGTCGAAGCGGCCCGGAAATCCAAAGCCTGGCCGTTTGAAGAAGCGCGAAAACTGGTCAAACGGATCGAGAAACGGGATCCGGCCAAGACGGTCCTTTTCGAAACCGGTTATGGCCCGTCCGGGCTGCCGCATATTGGTACTTTCGGTGAAGTGCTGCGCACCACAATGGTGCGTACGGCCTTCCGCCTGCTGACCGAAGACAGGATCCCGACACGTCTGCTGTGCTTCTCCGACGATATGGACGGCATGCGCAAGATCCCGGAAAACGTGCCGGATCGCGCAGCGATGGAGCCGTATCTGCAAATGCCGCTCAGCGCCGTGCCGAACCCTTTCGGAGGTGATTTCGACAGCTTTGCCGCACACAACAACGCCATGCTGCGCCGGTTCCTGGATACGTTCGGCTTTGACTACGAGTTTGCCAGCGCGACGGAGTACTACAAGTCCGGCAAATTCGACGACGTTCTGATCCGGGCAACCGAGAAATATCAGAAGATCATGGACGTGATGCTGCCGACACTCGGCCAGGAGCGTCAGGCGACCTATTCGCCCTTCCTGCCGATCTCGCCGACTTCCGGCCGGGTGCTTTACGTGCCGATGAAGGATGTCAATCCGAAGGACGGCACCATCACCTTCGAGGATGAGACGGGTGAGGATGTCACCGTGACGGTGACCGGCGGCAAGGTGAAGCTGCAGTGGAAGCCTGATTTCGGCATGCGCTGGGCGGCGCTGGACGTCGATTTCGAGATGTTCGGCAAAGACCA
>JBNLAU010000400.1:0-4126 GCA_050302295.1 Roseibium sp.
CCAGAGTTTCCTGTCCTGGTCTTCAAGTGTCACTGCCTGCCCGTCCGGGCCCAGCCTTGCCTTGCGCCGCGAATGCTGGATCAGGCAGAGGGACAGCAGGCCGCGCAATTCCGGTTCTTCCGGGAAAAGACGCACCAGCAGGCGCGCCAGCCGGATGGCTTCCTCGCACAGGGTCTCGCGGATCAGCTCGGACCCTTGCGAGGCGGAATAGCCTTCGTTGAAGACCAGATAAATGGCATTGGCGACAGCGGCGAGCCGGTCCGCGCGACCGGCCGCGTCCGGCACCTCATAAGCCAGCCGGGCTGCTTGCAGCTTCTTCTTGGCGCGGGTAATGCGCTGCTCCATGGTCTTCGGCTGCACCAGGAAGGCCCGGGCAATTTCCTCCACGGTCAGCCCCGCCACCACTTTCAGCGACAGCGCGATCTGCTGGTCCTTGCGCAGCACCGGGTGGCAACAGGTGAACAGCAGCCTGAGGACATCGTCCCGGTAGACGGACCGGTCGATGTCTTCGCTCAAGGCATCTTCGGGATGCAAACCGTCGAAAGTGGGCTCCAGGTCCTCCGGAGCGGCCAGGGTTTCACGCCGCCGCTTGCGCAGGGCGTCGATGCCGGCATTGCGCCCGGCCACGATCAGCCAGGCAACCATGTCGGCTGGCGGTTGATCCCGTTTCCAGGACTTGAGCGCCTTCAGGGAGGCTTCCTGAAAGGCGTCCTCGGCGAGGTCGATATCGCCGAAGTAGCGGTTCAGGGCGGCTAGAACACGGGGGCGCGCCGCCTTAAGATGCGTTGATAGCCACGTGCTCGGCATTCTGGAAATCGGCCCCCTCAAAATACTGCACCGGACGGATTTCGATGCGGCCATGATCGAGCGGAAGCTGTTTCACGGCCTCGATCGCTTCCTCGAGATTTGCCGTGTCGATCAGGTAAAAGCCCATGAACTGTTCCTTGGTTTCCGCGAACGGGCCATCGGTTACCAGGTAGTCTTCGTGGTTCCTGCTTACGGTGACCGCCGTTCCGGTGGACATCAGCTGGGTCGCCGCTGCGAAGTTCCGGTTGGCCTTTGTGTGTTCTTGAAAGCTGCGGTGCTTTTTCAGGAGTTCCTCATGCTCTTCCGGCGAGAGTGCATCAACAAAATCTTCGCTGGCATAAATTAAAACGGAAAACAGCATTTTCAGTTCCTCCGGTTCCTGAGATGTATCCAAGGAACGTTCCGCCGGCAGCTTAACCGACAGCGGAAAGGAAGAAAATTGAACAGGTTGTTATTGCCGGTGTCTTTGTGAAGGCCGATGCCGGAGATAACGTGTCAGGCGTTTCCGATGAGCACGCCTGCGGCAAACACCAGAGAACCTCCAAGCACAACCTGAAAGGCTGCCCGCAGGAAGGGCGTGTCCATGAAACGGTTCTGTATCCAGGCAATTGCCCACAATTCTATGAAGACAACCACGGCGGCCACTGTCGTCGCCGTCCAGAAATGCGGAATGAGGTAAGGCAGCGCATGGCCGAGGCCGCCAAGGGCGGTCATGATGCCCGAGGCAAAGCCGCGCTTGACCGGCGAGCCGCGCCCGGAAAGGACACCGTCGTCGTGCGCCGCCTCCGTGAAGCCCATCGAAATACCTGCGCCAACGGACGCTGACAGACCGACCAGAAAGGTCTGCCACGTGTCCTGGGTCGCGAAGGCGGCGGCGAAGATCGGCGCAAGGGTCGAGACCGATCCGTCCATCAGCCCGGCGAGCCCCGGCTGCACATAGGTCAGGATGAATTGCCGGCGTTCAGTCTGTTTTTCTTCGTCGCGGACATCTTCCGGCGTATGTTCGAGGCCGAGGCGTTGTGCGAGGCCTTCGTGCCCCTTTTCCGCGACCGCCAGGTCTCCCAGAAGCTTGCGGCTGCTCGCATCCGACGTCCGTTTGGCGGCCTCGATATAATAGCGGTAGGCTTGGGCCTCCATATCCTCTGCCATGGCCCGGACCTTTTCCAGTCCGAGCGGACGCACAAGCCAGTCAGGTTTGCGTTCGTAATAGCCGCGGATATGCTCCCGGCGAATAAGAGGGATTGTTTCGCCGAACCGGGCACGGTGCTGCTCGATCAGCTGTTGCCGGTGCTCGTTTTCCTCCGCGGCCATGTCGTCGAAAACCTTGGCCGATTGCGGATACCGGTCGCGCAGACCATCGGCATAGGCTTTGTAGATACGGGCGTCGTCCTCTTCCGAGGAGATCGCCAGCGCCAGGATTTCCTGCTCGGACAGAGAGGAAAAATCACGTTTCCCAAAACTGAAAACCCGTCCGAACATACCAGTCTCGCCTCGAATGTGGTGCCCTTGACGCATTCGCGACCAGCTGGCTGCCAGTGCGAATGACCTTGGAAGTATTGCAGGAAACCCGATTCCGGTCCGGGGTCACGATGACGCATGGTGCGCGGCACGGACACCCGTCCGGACGGCCCGGATCAGCCCAGCCAGCCGTCCCGCTTTAACACGCGATGGGTCTCATCCAGCGTCTTGTGCGCGGTCTCCACCAGCAGGTCGGCCTCTTCGTGGCTGAGGACCAGGGGCGGCGAGATGATCATGCTGTCGAGGACCGCTCGCATGACCATGCCGTTTTCGAAGGAAATATCGCGGCAGATAGTGCCGACGGTTCCCACGTTCTTGAACGGCTTGCGCGGATCGGCCTTGTTCGGAACCAGCTCCAGCGCGCCGACCAGACCTGTCATGCGGGCCTCGCCGATGAGCGGATGGTCGCCGAGCTTCAGCCAGCGCTCCTTCAGATAGGGGCCGATGTCGTTTTTGACGCGGTCGATCAGACCTTCGCGCTCGATGATCTCCAGATTGGCCAACGCGGCGGCAGCACACACCGGATGGCCGGAATAGGTGTAGCCGTGATTGAAGTCCTCGCCCGCATTCATCAGCCCTTCGGCGACACGATCGGAGACCAGAACGCCGCCCATGGGCAGATAGCCTGAAGTCAGACCCTTGGCGATCGGCATCAGGTCGGGTTCCATGCCGTAATAGGTCGAACCGAACCATTCGCCGAGGCGCCCGAAGCCGCAGATGACTTCGTCGGACACGAACAGAATGTCCCGTTCCTTCAGGATGCGGCGGACTTCCGGCCAGTAGCTGTCCGGCGGAATGATGACGCCCCCGGCGCCTTGAATCGGTTCCGCGATGAAGGCGGCCACCTTGTCTTCACCGATCTCGTCGATTGCCTGTTCCAGTTTGCGGGCCGCCTGGATGCCGAATTCCTCCGGGCTCATGTCCTGGCCTTCGCCGAACCAGTATGGCTGGTCGATGTGATGCACCCCGGCAACGGGCAGATCGCCTTGTTCATGCATCGCCTTCATGCCGCCGAGGCTGGTGCCGGCAAGCGTGGAACCGTGATAGCCGTTCCAGCGTCCGATGATCACCTTCTTGTCCGGCTTGCCCTTCATGTCCCAGAAAGTGCGTACCATGCGGAAAACGGTGTCGTTCGCCTCCGATCCGGACGAGCAGTAAAACACCGTGTTGATGTGGTCCGGCGCCAGTTTCGCCAGTTTTTCCGAAAGGGCGATCGCGGGCGGATGGGTCGTCTTGAAGAACGTGTTGTAATAGGCCAGTTCGTTCATCTGTTTGTAGACGGCGTCGGCGATTTCCCGGCGGCCGTGGCCCACCTGAACGCACCAGAGCCCGGCCATGCCGTCGAGGATCTTCTTGCCGTCCGAATCCGTCAGCCAGACCCCATCCGCATGGGTGATGATCCGGCTGCCCTCTTCGTTGAGTGATTTCATGTCGGAAAAGGGATGCCAGTGATGCGCGGCATCGAGGTCCTGCAGGGCTTTGGTCGGGTAGATATTGGAATGGGCCGTCATGGTGTGGGCTCCAAAAAAGAAACGCGATTGAGTGGGGACGGATCAGACATTGAGCAGGAGATATTCCCGCTCCCAGGGACTGATCACGGACATGAAGGTTTCGAACTCCTCATATTTGATCGCCCGGTAGGTGGCGACGAATGTCTCTCCGAAAACGTCGATCATTTCTTTGGAACTTTCGAATTTCAGCAGAGCTTCAGGCAGACCGCGCGGCAGGGATTTCGCCCGCTCTGAGCAGTCGTCCGCCTTCGGGTCGTCGGGTTTCAATCCGTTGATGATGCCCAGATACC
>JBNLAU010000401.1:0-8059 GCA_050302295.1 Roseibium sp.
GAGGGCAAGAACCGGGAAGTCAAGCGGGTGCTGGAGCATCTCGGGCTAACGGTCAACCGGCTGATCCGCCTGTCATACGGACCGTTTCAGCTGATGGACCTCGCCGAGGGTGATGTTAGGGAGATTCGCGGGCGGGTGCTGCGCGATCAGCTCGGTGATGCGTTGGCCGAAGAAGCCGGTGCGGACTTTGACGCGCCGATCTTCAACACACCCAAACAGGAACCGGAAAAAGCCACCGGGGCAAAACGGACCGGCACGAAACAAACCGGCACGAAACAGGCGGGCGGACGGTCGGACGACCGGAAAGCCGGCGAACGCCGCGAAGGCTCGAAGGGCAAATGGATGACGGCCCGCGAAGGCAAGTCGGAAACCGATCGCCGCAAGGCGGCCAAGTCGGAACGGTCCGAGCGCAAGCAGGGCAAGCCTGCGAGAAAAAACGCCGGCCCCCGGCAGGAGAAGGTATCACCGCGCTCCCGCTTCCGTATGACTTCCGAACCCAGGCCCCGTAGAGATCTCGGTGAGGAACGCCCATCTTCGCCGCAGCGCCGGATCTGGAGTGAGGACGGTCTTGTGGAGGACAAACAGCAGAACAGCCGCTCGGAGCGTGACAAACGCGACCGGGGTGGCCCGCCGAAAGGTGGACGGGGCCCGCGTGGTGGGGGCCGTTCGTGAGAATTGTTGCCGGACGTTTCAAGGGCACGGCGCTCGCGGCTCCCAAATCGCAGGGCACCCGGCCGACAAGCGACCGGCTGCGCGAAACGATTTTCAACATCCTGGCCCACGGGCTTGATGTCGATCTTGAGGGCGTCCGGGTGCTTGATCTTTTCGCCGGCACAGGTGCCCTCGGGTTCGAGGCCATCAGCCGCGGCGCGCGGCATTGCACTTTCATCGAGGAAGGCACGGAAGCGCGAGGGATCATCCGGCGCAACATGGAGGCCCTGGGCCTTAATGGGGCTGCCAAGATCTTCCGCCGGGATGCGGCGCGTCTTGGTTCCGCAGGAACGATCGAACCCTTCGGCCTGCTGTTTGCCGACCCGCCGTACGACAAGAATCTCGGCGAAAAGGCATTGGCGTCCGCGGCAGCGGGTGGCTGGCTGAAACCGGGCGCTATTTGCATTCTGGAAGAAAGGGCCTCGGCGCAGATCGAAATTCCGGAGGGTTTCGGCGAACTTGACCGCCGTCAGACCGGCGACAGCCAGGTTGTTTTTCTGAAATACGGCGGCTGACCGCGCAGGTGAGAAATGCGGATCAAGGTCCGCCCGGTAGCATGATATAGGCTGTTGGTCTGGTCGGCAGGCTTGACTTGCTGATGATCAGCTTTGGCTTATCCGCCCGCACGACATCGTAGCCGGCATCCTTGGCCCGTTCGATGAAAGCCTGAAGCGCGCCTGCGAAGTGAAAATGCATCGGAATGACCATGTCTGGACCGATGCTTTCCAGCACATCCATCAAACTGTCCAGCCGCAGCGTTGTCGAATTGTCGATCGCAGCAAACACGATGTCGATCTGCCCCAGTCTCTTCAGATCTTCCTTTGTCAGGCGGTGATGCAGGTGCCCCAGATGGGCGATGCAGAGATCGCCGATCTCGAAAATGAAGATCGAGTTGCCGAGGCGGCGCGTGTTGCCGTCCCAGCCGCGGATATTGGTCTGAATGTTGCGGATCCGGACGTCATCGACGGTCAGGTCGTGATCGATCGGCCCGCCCTCGGGGTTCCAGCCGTAGAGCAGATATTCGATGCTGGGGTCGGGACTGATGGAAAAGTGGGTGCTGTGGGCGCCGTTCATGGTGGCGACGGTCGGCGGCAGGAACGGACGAACATTGTCGTTATAGTCGGTTGCGATGCGTACCCCTTTCGGCGTTTCGAGCTCGAAAGTGGAGTGACCGATATAGCGGATTTGCACTTCGCCTGCCTGCAGGGCGGCCTGCCAGACACGCGTTTGGCCTGGATGCGTCCGCTCATAGGGGGCATCAGCGACAAACTGGCAGACGGCAAGCGCAGGCTGCACCACGGCACACGCAATCATGACGCCAAGCAAATTCGCAGCCGGGCGGCAGCTCCACAATAGGCGCTGCAAGAGCCTGATGAAGGCCGGTACATCCAGTGTCATGATCCCAGATCCCAAGACATGTGCCTGCACTCTGGTATTAGATTAGGGGCCGGACCTGCCGCGGCAAGCAATCTGGAGCCTGATGGGCAAAGAAACGGCAACCGGTTCGAGGAGGACCTGCGAGGCGGTTGCCGGAGGTGGGGGCTGGTGGGAGGAAGGACCTGCCCCGAATTGAATTGTCTAAACCACGTGCAGACTGACCGGCGGCTTGCCCCCTTTGGGGCGGCTGACCGAACCGCCTTCCGGGCGGTCACCAACCTGGGCGGCCTGGGCGTGAATAAGTTCGCCGGCGTGTCCGGCTTCCATGACCAGGGACTGCCGGCTGCACAGGCTTGCCAGGGAAAGGCCGAGCCGGCGAAAATGCGAACGCCGATAACAGTAGACCGCCAATGCCGCGCGCTGGTTTTCAGGCAGCTGGCCGCCGACATCGGAAACCGCGTTCAAGGTCGCGTCGAGCAACCGCTTGAGTAAATCCTCTGAAACCGGACAGGCTTCCAAATCCGTTGAGCCGTTTGGCCGCATCTTCCTTCTCCCAATAAATTAAGGAAAGTATTTATGGTTTTTATTAACGTTTAATTAAACGGGAAGGTCGCGCCAATAAAAGGGAATTATCTGGTCAAATATACGCATGTTGCCATCAAGTAACTTCCATGGGCTCTTTTATCATTGTAGCAAGTTGATCCCTGGTGGTTGTTCGTAATGACTCAGCAGCGTCAAGAATGCGTTCGGCCTTCATAAAATCCAGAACCCGGATCGTGTCATGTGGGGGCCGAACCAGGATATCCGGCTGATCCGATTTGAGTTTCTGGTTTGTGATCGTTTGCATGAGGATCTGCGAGGAGCCGAACAGACTGTCCAGCATGCTGATCTCGTCCTTGTCCATCCGCGGCACAGGCGCGCCGACAACATCCACGGCGATCACGATGTCGCAAGTCGCGCGCAGACCGTCAAAGGGCAGTGGATTAACAACTCCTCCGTCGATCAGATAGCGCTCGCCATGGCGCACGGGCCGGAAAACCGCGGGAATCGCAATGGATGCAGCGATCGCGGGCAGGAGCGGGCCTGACTCGAAATCGACCTCCTGGCAGCCATAAAAGTCGGTGGCGAGCAGTCTCAGTGGAATATCAAGGTCTTCGAAGCTCTCCGGCAGGTATTCGGAAATGAAGACATCGAGGACACGCAAGGGATCGAACTGCACCGGACCGGAGCGGAACATGTCAGCAAACTTTCTGGGCCTGAGCTGCCAGAGGCGGGACAGCACCTGGTTCCGGTCGGAAAAGACGTCCAGCGCAATCTGGCGGATCTCCTGTCCGCTGCGGCCGCTGGCATAGGCCGCTCCCATAATCGCGCCAATGGACGTGCCTGCGATTTGAACCGGCTTCAGCCCGAGGTCGTCGAGGGCTTCCAGAACGGGAATATGCGCAAGCCCGCGGGCGCCGCCGCCTCCAAGTGCAAGGCCAATTCGTGGAGGTGTTGGTTCTGCGTGCATGTTCTGACTTCCGGTATTGATTGCGTCAGAAGTCAGATGGGGAGCGGATGCGGCTTTGCCAAGTAGTTGGTATGAAGGCGTTTTGTTCGAAACAGGTGCGTTGCCGCTCAAAGGACGAAATAGAGGTCGTCCGAGGATTCCGTCATCCAGTTCGTTGCCTGGTCGAACGGCATGGGTTTGGCGATCAGATATCCCTGGATGGAGAAATCGCCCATCATGCGCAGCCGGTCGTATTGGGCCTCTGTTTCCACGCCTTCGCACACAATGCCGATATTCAGGGAGCGTGCCAGGTGGATCAACTGGTTGACCACGGCTTCCTTCCTTGGATCCTGCAGCATCTGCCTGGTGAACGAGCGGTCGATCTTGAGGCCGTTGATCGGCAGATCGGCGACATGGGTCAGTGACGCATACCCGGTGCCGAAGTCGTCCAGCTCGATGTGAACGCCTAGATCGAACAGTTCCTTGAGAGCTTCCAGATGTCCCGTCCGGTTGTCGTTCAGGAACACTGATTCCAGAACCTCCGCCGTGACCCTTTCCGGACCGATGCCGTATTTGTCCATTGCGGACTTGAAATGCCCCACGAGCTGTCCCGATGCCAGGTGGGCGGGGGACACGTTGACCGAGATCCGGCCGAAATCGAGACCTGCATCAAGCCAGCTTCTTGCTGCGGCGATCGCCTTGTCGATGACCATTTCACCCAGGACGGGGGCCAGGCTCGACTTTTCGACAACCGGCAGAAATTCTCCCGGCGGCAGGACACCGCGTTCAGGGTGTTGCCAGCGCACCAGCGCCTCAACACCTGTGGTCGCTTGTGATCTGAGGTTCACCTGCGGCTGATACACTAGGAAGAACTGATCGTTCTTGACCGCGTCATGCAATTCAAGTTCGATCCGCGCCTCGGTCTCGCTTTCCGCCTTCATATCGGGCTTGAAGAACGTATATCTGTCCTTGCCGCTTTCCTTGGACTGGTAAAGTGCCAGATCCGCATTGACCAGCAATGCCTCGAATTCATCCGCATCTTCCGGGCAGAGTGCTATGCCCATGCTGACGGTGGGCCAGAAACGATTGCCATTGAACTCCATGGGCTGGCGCATGAGACGGCGCGCCCGCTCGCACAGCTCGTTGACGTCGGACGAGCTGCTTTCCGCCAGGATGACGAACTCGTCGCCGCCCCAGCGGTATGCCGTGCCGAGATCACGGCAGACTTCCCTGAGCCGGCGGCCGGTTTCCTCCAGGCAATAGTCACCCGCGAGATGTCCGAGCGTATCGTTCACCCGTTTGAAACCGTCCATATCCACATGAATGAGGAAAGACGGTTTGTCGGCCTTTGCGAAGCACAGCTTTGCATCGCGCTGGCAGCCGGCACGGTTCGACAGTTTCGTCAGTGTGTCGAAATAGGCGAGACGTTCGGCGCGGTTTTTGGCCTCGCGCGTTTCGTTTTCCCGCTGAACCCGCTCGCTTACGTCGTTGGCAATGGCGACAAATAGGCTCCGATCATGCTGCTTCAGGAACTGGATCCGGAGATCGACAGGGTATTCGCTGCCGTCCTTGCGCCTGTGCAGGCTTTCAATCGACAGACTTTCCTGATGGCCCTTCATCAAGGAGGAAAAATGTTCGTGGACCGTCTGCTGATCGTACGCCGGATTGATGTCCCAGATTTTGCGGGATTTGAGCTCATCGGTCTCGTAGCCGAGATTGTCGATTGCGCACTGGTTCGCATATTCGACGCGGAACGTTTCGGCATCCAGAATATAGATCTCATTCAGCGAGGATTCGAGAATATTGGCCAGTAGGTGGTTCTGGCTCTCCGCATTCCGCCGGTCTGTGACATCGTGAATGATCCCGAAAACCTTGGCCGCCTTTCCGTCCGGCCCAGCCGTCACATAACCGCGAACATGGAGGTAGCGGGTCTCGCCGTCATCGAGAATGAAGGAATGTTCGAACTCGAACTCACCGCACCGTTCAACGGCCGCATTGACGACGGCAAGATTGTGCTCGTGTTCGTGTAGGGGCACGCGCGAGAAAAGAAGTTTCCGGACTTCAGGGCTCGGGAGGTCCTGAGGAATATTTGTAATCCGGAAAAACTCTTCCGAGCCATGGATCTGACCGGTGGCAATGTCCCGCTCCCAACTGCCGACGCTGGCGATACGTTGGGCTTCAAGTAACTGTAGAGCGCTTCGTTCGAGTTTCTGGACGTTGTCCTGCACCTCATTTTCCAGGCGCCTGCGTGTCTGGTGCACAGAGGATTGCAGACGGGACAAAAGCCGGCGGATAACCGCCCATGCAAGTAACGCCACTCCGGCCCCTGCTGCCAGGGACAGCAAGGTCTCTTTCAAAAACGCCCAGACATCGCCGGTGATGTCTTTCACGAGGATCAGCTTGACTTCTTCGTTCTGTTTTATCGTCGGAATAGGTAGTTCGCGCACCATGAAAATGTTGCGTTTCTGGAGGTGAAACCGGTCGAGATTGCCAATTTCGCCGGTGCGCGAGGTGATGACATCGAAATTGAAATCGGAGGCGGAGGGATTTCCGAGCACCTTGTACCGGACCCTGTCTCCTGCTTCGCCTTCCGGCTGTCTGAACACGTAGATCTTGACGATCTGTGCCTCAACCGCAGAGCTTGCCACAGAAAGAGACCGCTCAATGTCGATGGCCAGTTTCAGATATCCAAGCAGTTTGCCGTCTGAGATCCAGGGTTTCAAAATGCTGACGATAACCCGATTGTCTGGGCCGAATTCTATGTCGTTGGTCTTGCGGGACAGGCTTGCCTTCAGATCGGTGCGGAATACGTTGTTCGGTTTCCCGGCCGCCACGAGAGTGTTTGAACTGTAGAGCGGCTTTCGGTCCGCGGCGTAGATTGTGAATTCCGCCACCTCGACGTCTCCAGGCCTGGTGGCCAGGACCCGTTCGGCTGCCTGTCTGATTTTTTCAAGGTCGGGTTCCCGGATAGCATCCAGGAGCGCCTCGTTGCCGCTGATAGTGTTGACGGTTCGGTCGAGCAATTCGGCGCCAAAGGCTTTTTGCCGCGTCAAAAGCCGTTCTGCCGTCTCAACGATAAGGTCCTGCGGCTCGCGCAGGTTCCTGTATTCGGAGACGATAATGGAAACGCTGAAAACGGCGATGATCAAACCGAGGAACGAGAAAAAGACGGTCCTCAGCGGCCTTTCAAACTGGGAGATGTCCGCATTCGATTTGGAGAGGAAATATTCCAGGCAGGCGTCGAGCCTGCGCAGGCGCGGCTTGCCGGCCCACTGGACTTCCCCTTCGTCAACCGCTTGTTTGCCCGCGCTAAACACCCACACCCCCGGCAGCAAAAGCTGAACCTGATCCGGCAGGGATCCTTACTGTGTTTTTGCCCATTGATTTGCGGAGAACTTCCGCAATTGATCACTGCCAATTATATCGATAGTCTTGAATAGTTAAATTGTTTTGAATGTATCTCTTAAGAACTATTCGGACCCGGAGCGGAAATGGTGGGCATCCACGAAAAGTGGGGGCTTTTCTTTTCGGGCGTTCTGAAAAGCGAACAAATAGTTCCGTATAATTACCAATCACTTTGTGAAGAATTTGAGCAAGGCCGCCAGGGTCGCTTCGGGAGCCTCTTCGGGCAGGAAATGACCGCAATCAAGCGCCTGTCCTTCCGCGTGCGGGCACCAGGTGCGCCACACGGCCATCGGATCCTCGACGCTGGTGGCAATGCCCTTGCCTCCCCACAGAGCGAGAAGAGGCATCTGGATCAGTTTGCCTTCCTCACGGTCAGATTTGTCGTGATCATAATCGACAGTCGCTCCGGCCCGATAATCCTCGCAGGTTGCAGCGACACGGTCAGGTTCGCAAAACCAGCTTCGATTGTGTGCCAGGGCATCTTGGGAAAAGCACTGCAGGTCCTTTCCTGCCGTCCAGCTTGCCAGCGTGTGCTCCAGAAACCGGATGGGCGATGCGCAGATGAGTTTTTCCGGAAACGGTGCCGGCTGAGCCAGATACATCCAGTGATAGATTTTCAGCCCGAAGGTGCGGTCTAGCCTGTCCCAATAGTCGGAAGTGGGCAGAATATCGAGCACTGCCAAGCTTCGAACCCTGTCCGGATGGTCCAGGGCCATTCGATATGCGACCCGGCCGCCCCGGTCGTGCCCGGCCAGGAAAAAACTGTCGTGGCCCAGCACCCGCATCATCTCGATAATGCCCTGAGCCATGACCCGTTTGGAATAGGCACTGTGATCGGGGCCGGGCTGCGGGACCGACGATCTGCCGTACCCGGGAAGATCGGGAATGACAACGGTAAAATGCCGGGCAAGCTGCGGCGCGATCTTGTGCCAGCATATATGCGACTGCGGATAGCCATGCAGCAGCACAAGAGGCGCGCCGGAGCCGCCGATCCGGCAGAACAGCTGGACGTTCTCCACGCCCACCATCATGCTTTTGAAATCTGGAAAAAGGTCCGGAAAAGTGTTCTTCACATAC
>JBNLAU010000402.1:0-13163 GCA_050302295.1 Roseibium sp.
GATATGGACACCTGGCAAGCCGATGCCGTGACGCTGTCCGCGCATAAATTTGGTGGACCACAGGGAATAGGCGCCGTTGTCGTGCGCTCTACTGCCCGCGTTCCCTCGCCATTGATGGTCGGCGGCGGTCAGGAAAACTGGCGCAGAGGCGGCACGGAAAATGTTGCGGCGATTGCCGGGTTTGGCGCGGCAGCCGGAGCGGCCATTGAAGAAGCAACCGACACGCGCCATCTTGCCGATATGAAAGCCAGACTTGAGACCGGACTGCGCGCTGTCTGCCCGGCAACGGTCATTTTCGGCGAGCAGGTGGATCGTTTGGCAAATACGTGCTGTTTTGCCGTTCCCGGCATCCCCGCAGAAACCGCATTGATCGCTTTGGATCTGGAGTGCGTATCTGTTTCCTCCGGTTCTGCATGTTCCTCGGGGAAAGTCTCAGTGTCTCATGTACTGACGTCGATGGGCGTGGCAGAGGAACTCGCCCGCTGTGCGCTGAGGGTCAGCATGGGATGGAACACTACTGAAGCCGACGTTGAGCGGCTTTTGGAGCTTTGGCCGAAAATCGTCGACCGGCTCAATCCCGAAGCCCGCCATCAGGCGGCTTGAGGTCTTGATTTAAGGCGGTTGACCGCCAACGAATGATGCAGGCAAGAGGCCCTTGGCTGCGTGACGGTAATGAAAAGCGGACACGGGGTCTGCTGAATGGAGGCAAAGAATGCCAGCTGTACAGGAAACCATCGACAAGGTGAAAGCCATCGATGTTGACCAGTATAAATACGGCTTTGTAACGGACATTGAATCGGAACGGGGCGCCAAAGGCCTTTCCGAGGAAACGGTCCGGTTTCTGTCGGCCAAGAAAAATGAACCGGAATGGATGACCGAATGGCGTCTCGACGCCCTGCGTCGCTTCCAGCAAATGGAAGAGCCGACCTGGGCGCGAGTCTCCTATCCGAAGATCGACTTTGACAGCCTTTATTACTGGGCATCACCGAAGTCCGTTGACGGCCCGAAAAGCCTTGACGAAGTCGACCCGGAATTGTTGGCGACCTATGAAAAGCTCGGCATTCCGCTGTCCGAACAGGAAATCCTCGCCGGGGTGGAGCCGAAGAACAGGGTTGCCGTCGATGCGGTGTTCGATTCCGTGTCCGTCGTCACCACTTTCAAGGAAGAGCTGAAGAAGGCCGGCGTCATCTTCTGCTCCATTTCCGAGGCACTGCAGGAATATCCGGATCTGGTCAGGAAGTATCTGGGGTCGGTCGTTCCGATCACCGACAACTTCTATGCAACGTTGAATTCGGCCGTATTTTCCGACGGATCTTTCGTTTATGTGCCGGAGGGCGTTCGCTGCCCGATGGAGCTGTCCACCTATTTCCGGATCAACGAGCAGAACACAGGCCAGTTCGAGCGGACGTTGATTATCGCTGACAAGGGCGCCTACGTCTCCTATCTCGAAGGCTGCACCGCGCCGCAGAGGGACGAAAATCAGCTCCACGCGGCAGTGGTTGAACTCGTTGCCCTGGAAGACGCGGAAATCAAGTACTCCACCGTGCAGAACTGGTTCCCTGGCGACAAGAACGGCAAGGGTGGCATCTACAACTTCGTCACCAAGCGTGGCGATTGCCGCGGCAAGAACTCGAAGATTTCCTGGACGCAGGTCGAAACCGGTTCCGCGATCACCTGGAAGTATCCGTCCTGCATCCTGCGCGGCGACAATTCCCGCGGCGAGTTTTATTCGATTGCGGTCTCCAACGGATACCAGCAGATCGACAGCGGCACGAAGATGATCCATCTGGGCAAGAACACATCGAGCCGGGTGATCTCCAAGGGGATTTCGTCGGGCAAGTCGGAAAACACCTATCGCGGCCTGATTTCGGCTCACCGAAAGGCGTCGAACGCCCGCAATTTCACCCAGTGTGACTCGCTCCTGATTGGTCAGGACTGCGGTGCGCATACAGTGCCGTACATCGAAAGCAAGAACGCTTCGGCCCAGTTCGAACATGAGGCGACAACGTCGAAGATCTCGGACGACCAGATGTTCTATTGCCTGGCAAGAGGTTTGTCGGAAGAAGAAGCCGTGGCGCTGATCGTCAACGGTTTTGTCAAGGACGTCATCCAGCAGCTGCCGATGGAGTTCGCCGTTGAGGCGCAGAAGCTGATCTCGATCAGCCTTGAAGGTTCCGTGGGCTAAGTGCCTGGCAACAAATTGAAACTGATTTGGGCTTAGGTGCCCGCTGAGTTACGAGGAAATATCTCAATGCTTGAGATCAAAAACCTGCATGCCCGCATCGCGGAAGACGAAACCGAGATCCTGCGCGGCGTCAACCTGACCGTGAATGCCGGAGAAGTGCATGCCATCATGGGCCCGAACGGCTCCGGCAAATCGACGCTCTCCTATGTGCTCGCCGGTAAGGACGATTATGAGATCACTGAGGGCGAAGTGCTCTTCAACGGCGAAAACATGCTGGATATGGCGCCGGACGAGCGCGCTGCAGCCGGCATGTTCCTGGCTTTCCAGTATCCGATCGAGATCCCCGGTGTTGCCACTATGGAATTCCTGAAAACAGCCATGAACTCACAGCGGAAGGCGCGCGGTGAAGATGCACTGTCGATTCCGGATTTCATGAAACGCGTGAAGGCGGCCGCTGCTCATCTGAACGTCTCCATGGATATGCTCAAGCGTCCGCTCAATGTCGGCTTTTCCGGCGGCGAAAAGAAGCGCGCGGAAATCCTGCAAATGTCGCTGCTCGAGCCGAAACTCTGCGTGCTCGACGAGACGGATTCCGGCCTCGACATCGACGCGCTCAGGGTCGTTTCCGAAGGCGTCAACAAGCTCCGTTCGCCAGACCGGGCCATGGTGGTGATCACGCACTATCAGCGCCTGCTCGATCACATCGTTCCGGATGTCGTTCATGTCCTGTCCAAGGGGCGCATCGTCAAGACCGGCGACAAGGACCTGGCGCTGGAGCTGGAAAAGAACGGTTACGCCGACTACATCGACACGGCCGCTTGAGGGAGCAGTTCAAGATGAACGCTAGCGCACCCATTAAACATACCCAGGCCGAAAGCGATCTGCTGGAGCGCTTTGACGGCGCGAAGGATCGCCTGACCGGTTCTGTTGCGGTTTCCGCGTTGCGCGAAGGCGCGCTCGGCCAGATCCGTGACCGTGGCCTGCCGCATCGGCGGGTTGAAGAGTACAAATATTCCGATCTGCGCGCCTACATGAAATCGGCCGCGCCGCTTGCCGGCGCTGCAGATGCGGCAACCGCCAAAGCGCTTCTGGATGGCCAGGACAGCTACGGTGAGCTCGACCGCTATCGTATTGTTGTCGCCAACGGAACGTTTCTGGCCGACCTCTCGGATACCGATGCGCTCGCAGCTGATGGTGTCACAATATCCGGTTTCACGGAGGCTCTGGCTGGCGAAAACGGTGCCCAGTTGCTGACACCTCCCAAGACCGGGCCGAATGACGGTGTCGTTGCTCTGAACACTGCGTTTGTGCAGGGCGGTGTCATTATTACTATTAAGGCCGGTGTTGAAGTCTCCAAACCGGTTGAACTGGTCCAGGTGGCGACATCTACGGGTGCTCAGGTCACACGCAACAAGGTCTCGCTCGGCGAAGGCGCGAAGCTGCGGCTTCTGGAAACCTTTGTCGGCGATACAGGCGGTGGTGAACTCAATACCGTGTTTGACTATGACCTTGCGGACAACGCCGCACTGGCATCGACACGGCTGATTATCGGTAATGACCAAGCCGCGCGGCTGTTTACGACCATCGCGACGCTTGGTGCCGAGACCGAGTTCAAGTCCCTCGGGTTCATTGCCGGACTGCGATTTGCCAGGAACCAGCAGTTCGTCAACTTTTTGGGCGAGAATTCCGAGGCCAAGATTTACGGCGTCACCATGGCTGGCGGCGAAGCGCTGGCGGACCAGACGCTTGTGGTCGACCATTTGGTGCCTCACTGTAACAGCCGCGAGTTCTTCAAGACTGTACTCGATGGCCGCGCGAAGGGGGTTTATCAGGGGCGCATCAACGTTGCGCCGCATGCCCAGAAGACCGACGGCGAAATGATGACCCAGGCACTGCTTCTGTCGGAAGAAGCGGAAATGGCGAACAAGCCGGAATTGGAAATTTTCGCCGACGATGTCCTGTGTGCCCATGGTGCGACCAGTGGCCAGATTGACGAAGACCTGCTTTTCTATCTAAGAGCCCGGGGCATTCCGGAAGAAGAAGCCAAAACCCTTCTGGTTCTGGCCTTCCTTTCCGAGGCGATTGAAGAATATGGCGAAGACGATGTGACCGAGGGGCTGGAAGCGCGAGTGCGTGACTGGCTTACCGGTCACTAGCCGCTCCTGTCTGTAGTCCGTTTCATTATCAACGCATCGGGAACGAGCTTCAGACCTAAAGGGGACTAGGTAGGTTTATGGTTCCTCTGTGGTTTCAGGTTGCCACACTGGAGTTGTCCGCGTTCCAAAGAAACAACAGGAACGTGGAATAGTTGTTCGGCATTGGCGCAACCGGGGTTCATGCCTGCGTTCTTCTGAATGCAGGATGCTCTGAGGCCAAAGCCGACAGAAACAAGGAGCAGCGCCGCATGACGGTCGCAACGGCTAAAGAGGCCACTCAGGCCGCCGGCTACGATGTCGAATCCATCCGCAGGGATTTTCCGATCCTCTCGCGTGAGGTCTATGGCAAACCGCTGGTCTATCTGGACAACGGAGCGTCGGCTCAAAAGCCGCAGGCGGTGATTGACGCCGTTACCAATGCCTATTCGTACGAGTATGCCAATGTGCATCGCGGCCTGCATTACCTGTCCAACACGGCGACGGACAACTATGAGGCAGCACGCGAGAAGGTGCGCCGGTTCCTGAACGCCAAGTCGGTGGACGATGTGGTTTTCACCAAATCGACCACCGAGGCGATCAACCTGGTGTCCTACGGTCTCGGACCGGACTATTTTGGGGAAGGCGATGAGATCGTTCTCTCCATCATGGAGCACCACTCCAATATCGTTCCCTGGCATTTCCATCGGGAGCGCCAAGGCGCGAAGCTTAAATGGGTCTATGTCCGTGAAGATGGTTCCTTTGATCTTGATGCCTTTGCAGATGCTTTGAGCGATCGGACCAAGCTCGTCGCGATAACGCATATGTCCAATGTTCTGGGGACGGTTGTTCCCGTTAAAGAGGTCTGCCGTATCGCGCATGAGCGCGGCATTCCCGTCCTCGTCGACGGAAGCCAGGCTGCGGTGCATTTGCCGGTTGATGTGCAGGACATCGACTGCGATTACTACGTCTTCACCGGCCACAAGGTCTATGGCCCCTCAGGGATCGGGGTGCTCTGGGGCAAGCCGGAGAAGCTCAAGGCACTGAGGCCGTTCAACGGCGGCGGCGAGATGATCCTGGATGTCACCGAGGACCTGGTTACCTACAATGACCCGCCGCATCGTTTCGAAGCCGGTACGCCGCCCATTGTTCAGGCCATCGGCCTGGGCGCTGCACTCGACTATATGGATGGCATCGGGCGGGAGCAGATTGCCCGGCACGAAGCGGACCTGAAGGATTACGCACACCTGAAACTCAAGGAAATCAACTCACTCAGGATCTTCGGTGAGGCGCCGGGGAAAGGCGCAATTGTTTCCTTTGAAATTCAGGGCGCGCATGCCCATGATGTCTCGACCATTATCGACAGGGCCGGTGTTGCGGTCAGGGCAGGGACCCATTGCGCGCAGCCGCTCTTGGCAAGATACGGTGTGACCTCTACATGTCGGGCAAGTTTTGGGCTCTATAATACGCGTTCAGAAGTCGACGTGTTGTATGAAGCCCTGTTGAAAGCCCAGAGCTTTTTCGGGTAAGGACGGACCCACTATGGAAAATGCGACCACAATTGACGTCAGTGCAGAGGGCGAAGAACTTCAGGCCGAAGTCTCCGCAAAAAGCGCTATTCCGACGGAAGAACTGGACCGCCTGACCTCCGACATTGTCGGGGCCTTGAAGACGGTCTACGACCCGGAAATCCCGTGTGACATCTATGAGCTGGGGTTGATCTACAAGGTTGATATCGAGGACGACCGTTCGATCAATATCGACATGACGCTGACAGCGCCCGGTTGTCCGGTCGCGGGCGAAATGCCCGGCTGGGTGGAGGATGCCGTTTCGGCTGTTGCTGGTGTGGGACCGGTGAATGTCGACATGGTTTTCGATCCGCCCTGGACGCCGGACCGGATGTCCGATGAAGCCAAGGTCGCGCTCAACTGGTATTGAAGACGCAACCTTTCATCCGATAAGCTGAAACCCTATATTGGGATTAGATGGATGTGTTTGGGCAATTGGAGCACATCTCGTCTCGACTTGTCCCGAAGCAAACGAGGATACGATGGCTTCCGCCGGAAAATTCCAGGTCATAACCCTCACTGACGCGGCTGCCGAGCGCGTGAATGAACTTGTCGATAATTCCGACAAGAACGCTATCGGTTTGCGTGTCGGTATCAAGAAGGGTGGCTGCGCCGGCATGGAATACACCATGGATCTGGTTGAAGAAGTCAAGGCAGGGGACGACCTTGTCGAGGACAAGGGTGTAAAGCTGTTTGTCGACCCTTCAGCCGTCTTGTTCCTGCTGGGCACGGAAATGGATTTCGAGGTCACGAAGTTCCGCTCCGGCTTCGTGTTCAAGAACCCGAATGAAGTTTCTGCATGCGGCTGCGGCGAATCCGTTTCACTGCAGGCTGCGGACCTCAGCACAATTGCCCGCTGATCTGAACAATCCCATTTCCGCCAGACATCAATCAAGTGAGTTCCATGAAACTGTTTGACCGGTTGAAAGCCGATGCGGCGACGCAATGGGCTGACTACACCCGCCATGCGTTCGTCCGGCAGTTGGGCGAAGGAACATTGCTGCTGGACTGTTTCAAGCACTACTTGGTGCAAGACTATCTGTTCCTGATCCAGTTTGCTCGCGCCTATGCGTTGGGTATCTACAAGAGCCCGAATGTCGACGACATGCGCCAATCGCTCGAGGGAGTGAAGGCGATCCTCGATGTGGAGCTGGAACTCCACATTGAACTTTGTGGCCAATGGGGCATGGTCCGGAAAGAGATCGAGAATGCGCCGGAAGATACCCCGACAATGGCCTACACGCGCTTCGTTCTGGATGCGGGTATGGCGGGCGATCTCCTGGACCTCCAGGCGGCACTTGCCCCTTGCATTATCGGCTATGCGGAAATCGGCGCAGGATTGACTGCGGAGGGCTGTGACCGGGCTGAAAATCCCTATCAAAGATGGATCCGGGAATACGCAGGCGAAGAATATCAGGAGCTCGCCATAGGCTTTGCCAACTGGTTTGACCAGACCGCTGAGCAGGTGCTGACAGAGCAGCGCTACCCGAGAGTTCTGTCGATTTTTGAAAAGGCATGCCGCCTGGAGAGTGATTTCTGGCAAATGGGCCTTAACGCCGATCGCTGACGCCGGTTTTCGTTCAATTTCAGCGGAAACAAACGAAACAGTTCAGGCAGGCCAGAAAATCAAGCCACGTTTTCCCGTGCGTTGGCTTCGCCCAAGTCTCTCTCTGTCTTCAACAGATTGCGACCGGCATTTTTGGCTGCATAAAGTGCTTGGTCCGCCCGCGCGATGAGGGAATGGGCTGTGTCCATGTGCTGATAACAACTAACGCCGACAGAAACCGTCACCCGGCCGAGATTTTCACCAGTCGACCGCTTCACCAGCTCTTTCGACATAACCGCATTGCGAATGTGCTCGCCGATCTGGGCGGCATCTTTCAGGCTGGCCTGGGGCAGGATGATCGCAAATTCTTCACCGCCGTAGCGGCAGGCAATATCCTGCGCCTTGATATTCTGCTTAACCGCGAGCGCGACAAGCCGGAGAACCTGGTCGCCGGTCTGATGGCCATAGGTGTCGTTGAACTTTTTGAAGTGGTCGATGTCGGTCATTATCAGCGCGAAGCCGCGGCCACTTTCTTTGGACTGATCGAGCACCCGTTCGATCGAATTTTCAAAATGCTTGCGGTTGTTGAGCGTCGTCAGTTCGTCGGTGAGCGACTCGTACCTGATGGCCTCCAGCGACGACTGCAGACTTTCAATATGCTTCTTTGACTCCAGCAGCTGACTTTCAAGCTTGCGGTTTGTGCTGACGGCATTCTGTGTGGATTTTAGCAGATGCGTGACATAGCTCTGAAACTTGTCGGGGTCCTTGACGGACTTGAATTTCTCGCAGGCCTGCTCAAGCGCGCTTCCATAGTCCGAAGTGGCGTCGGCGCTCAGTTTGAGCGTATCGACCAGTTCTTCAACTTCTGTGGAAACTTTGGATCCGACTTCGTCCAGTCGATCGCCGAGCCGGGTAGGGGACAGAAAGCGTCCGTAAAGCGTGAGCATTTCATCGGTGCTCACGCGGCCATTTGCCTTGATGCTTTCGTTGACGGCCCGGTTCAGGCCCTGATTGTATCCAGCCGCATAAGTGTACCAAAGCTCATAGGACCTTGGATATGCAGGCAGGATGTTCTTCTTGATGTAACTGATAGCGGAGTCTCCATACTGGATAGTCCGCTTATGGTCATCTTCATCTGCCATCAAGATTCTCTCACCACATACTCGCGAATCCGAACCCACACGGCCGCGAGATATGGTTTCAAATTGAGACGGAAGACTTAAGGACCGGTTAAACTTAAGTCGAATCCTCGGATGTTCTTGAAGTTAAGAAGCTTTTTTTGGCCGAGGTTCCCGCAGAAGAAATGCAGGAATGTGGACACCCGGGCTGAAAGCCGGTTCCAGCTTTTCGTTTCTTGGCCTTTTGCTGCCTGACTTTTGCGGCAAGTTTGAAACAGGAGCGGGTTTCAATGCTTCCTGTTGCTCTTCAATACCACTTTTTCCGGCATCACGCGGTTTCGGTTTCGCCTTCGGCTGTGACCGGCTGCGACCGTTGGATTTGCCCTGCTCCGCATCGTTGTCATTGCTTGACTCAGCAGCGCTCTTCGTGGACTTGCCGCCTTTCCGACGAGCCTTTCGCTCCTTGGCAGCAGTCTCGAAGTCAATTGGGTCGCCCTGCCACTCGATCGTCTTTTTGATCAGAGCCTCAATCGCTTCAAGGTATTTCTGGTCCTCAGCGGTCACCAGCGTATAAGCAGTGCCGGACCTTCCGGCCCGGCCGGTCCGGCCGATCCTGTGGACATAATCCTCGGCATTGCTGGGAACGTCGTAGTTAAAGACATGGCTGACTTCAGGAATGTCCAGGCCGCGGGCGGCAACGTCACTGGCGACCAAGAGTTTGATTTTACCCTTGCGGAAATTATCCAACATCAGCATGCGTGTGCGCTGATCCATGTCGCCGTGCAGTGTGCCGACATTATATTCATGGCGTTCCAGCGAGCGGAACAGGGTCGAGACATCCCGCTTGCGGTTGCAGAAGACGATCGCGTTCTGAAGGTCTTCTGCTCCCTCAAGAAGCTCCCGGAGGGCCGCTCGCTTTTCATAGTCCTTGTTCAGCGTCGCTTTCAACTTCAGGGTGACGTTCTCTGCTGTCGACGATGTCGGCGCGACTTCGATCCTGGCCGGATTTTGCAGGAATGCTTCTGTCAGCCGTTGAATTTCTGGCGGCATGGTCGCGGAGAAGAACAGGGTCTGGCGAGTGAAGGGGATCAGTTTGCAGATCCGCTCGATGTCGGGAATGAAGCCCATGTCCAGCATGCGGTCGGCTTCGTCGATTACAAGGATCTCAACGCCCTGCAAGAGCAGCTTTCCGCGCTCGAAGTGGTCGAGCAGACGGCCCGGAGTTGCGATCAGGACATCGGTCCCCCGGTCAAGTTTCTTATCCTGCTCGGAGAAGGAAACACCGCCAATGAGCAGAGCAACATTGAGCTTGTGATTGGTGCCGTATTTCTCGAAGTTTTCCTCAACCTGCGCTGCGAGTTCGCGGGTGGGTTCAAGAATGAGCGTTCGCGGCATACGCGCGCGGGCTCGGCCCTTTTCCAGCAGCGTCAGCATAGGCAACGTGAAACTTGCGGTCTTGCCTGTGCCTGTCTGGGCGATACCAAGGACGTCGCGGCGCTCCAGAACTTGCGGGATTGCACCCGACTGGATTGCTGTGGGTTCCTTATAACCTGCGGCCTCAACTGCAGAGAGGACCTTCTCGCTTAGACCGAGAGTATCAAATGCCATGGAGCGTGTTGCCCGAATTTTGTGATTGTTAACCGGTGGCGCATTCTGTTCCACATGCGCCAATGTGGCCACACACTACATTCATGCGCTCAGGTGTCAATGCGTTGTCGAGGCGATTTGCCAAGAAAATCGAGTATTTCCATTAAAGTTTTGCCATCTCAGTTAATAGAGGAACAGAGACCGGGCAAGAAATCCGCAGCGTAGTTCGGTTGAAGATACTCCAAAACAGCGTTCGGTTCATTTGGAGTGACATATCAGCGCTGCGGTGAGAGCCGCCCAGAAGTCTGCTGGGGCTACGCCGAAAGAGCCTGCCGGGAATAGAAGAAATCATAGTCTGACTGGTATCGCCGCTTCAATTTTTGGCGAAGACCTTCGTCCGCGAAGGACCGCAAGGTCTTGTCGGACACATATTCGGAAATGCGATAGGCGGTTGAAGCGACCGGGAGAGGCGGGAGAGCGCTCTCGCTCAAAAATGTTGCAAGCGACTGCTCGAAGTGTTCCAGCTGCAGCACGACGTCAGCGATCAGCATGCCCTTGTGGGTCAGGACCGCGGATTGGCTGCGGAACAGGTTGTCGGCATCCAGATCGGAGATTGACGAAACATGCGTGACGAAATCGTCCGGTGACATGAAACGATCGAAGCCCCGCTCGATGTAGTAGGAGGGGAGTGGACCGGTAGCCAGAATGACTTTTTCATAGCAGTAAGACAGCCGGTGAGCAGGATCCTGCACCCAGGCCACCACTTTCATCTCCGGAAAGCGCCGCTTCAGTTCCCGGGCGGTCAGAAGTTCCACGTTGCCGTGAAACAGCGATTGTCCGGTGCACTCAGGCGCTGAACCTGTTTGGCGTTTCACTCTTTGCGTGATTTCATTTCCGGCAAGCCAATTGAGAACGGGGCTCAATACATGAAAGGCAGGCTCCGCGACGCGCGCATAGGCAAAATTATGCTCGGGAAAAACCAGATAGACATGATTGCGTAACGGGCGGAGACGCCGGTCGAAAATACTATAAACCCGGTTTAACATGATACAGGCCCGGAAACTTTGACGGCGGATGCAGGCGCTTGATCTGCCGCGCGGACAAATCCTTTGTCAGTCAAATATTACACTCAAACTACCCGTTCTTCGGGCTAAATATCAAGGTCTTCAGCAAATTCCGCATTCTCCTGAATGAATCGGAAACGGGCTTCAGGCTTGTTGCCCATGAGCCGTTCGACGGTGTCGTTCGTGTCGCCGATCGCACTCTCGTCAACATCAACTTTCAGGAGCGAGCGCTTGGCCGGATGCATCGTCGTTTCCTTCAACTGGGCAGGAAGCATCTCACCAAGGCCCTTGAAACGGCCGATTTCCACCTTTGCCTTGCCTTTAAAGGTCGTATTCAGCAATTCATCCTTATGCGCATCATCGCGTGCGTAAAGCGTTTTGCCGCCCTGGCTGAGCCGGTAGAGCGGAGGAACGGCGAGATACAGATGTCCGCCACGGATAAGTTCCGGCATTTCCCGGTAAAAGAATGTAATCAAAAGTGAGGCGATATGAGCGCCGTCCACGTCGGCATCGGTCATGATGACGATCCGCTCATATCTGAGATCCGGCTCCAGGTATTGTGAGCGCGTGCCGCAGCCAAGCGCCTGGATGAGGTCGGCCAGCTGCTGGTTCGCGACCAGCTTGTCGCGGCCCGCGTTGGCAACGTTCAGGATTTTACCGCGCAAGGGAAGGACCGCCTGGTTGGATCGGTTGCGCGCCTGCTTGGCCGAGCCGCCCGCCGAGTCGCCCTCAACGATGAACAGTTCTGTTCCCTCCGCCTGATTTGCGGAACAGTCTGCGAGTTTGCCGGGCAGGCGGAGTTTGCGGACAGCAGTCTTGCGGGCAACGTCCTTTTCCTGGCGCCGGCGCAGGCGTTCTTCCGCGCGGTCGATCACCCATTCCAGAAGTTTGTTGGCCTGGTTTGGTGAGGCTGTCAGCCAATGATCGAACGCATCGCGCACTGCCACCTCAGTGATGCGGGTGGCTTCATTGGTTGCGAGCCTGTCCTTGGTCTGTCCGACAAACTCCGGTTCCCGGATAAAGACAGACAGCATGCCGCCAGCCGACGTCAGCACATCGTCGCCGGTGATGATGGATGCCTTCTTGTTGTTGGTCAGCTCGCCATAAGCCTTCAATCCGCGCAAAAGGGCGTAGCGGAACCCGGCTTCATGCGTGCCGCCCTCGGGTGTCGGGACGGTATTACAGTAGGAGTTCACGAACCCGTCGCCTGCGAACCAGCTAACCGCCCATTCCACGGATCCGTGCTTGCCTGCATTGTCCGTTCGTCCGGCGAAGACCTCATCGACGACTCTGCGCTCTTTGGTAAGCCGTTCTGCCAGGAAGTCCTTGAGACCGCCGGGAAAATGAAAGACGGCTTCCGCTGGCGTTTCATCCTTTTCAGACAGCAGTTCAGGCGCGCAATGCCAGCGGATTTCAACGCCGCCGAAGAGATAGGCCTTCGAACGCGCCATTTTCAACAGGCGGGCCGGCTGAAACCGCGCGCCCTTGCCGAAGATCTGTTCGTCGGGCTTGAAACTGACCTGGGTGCCGCGCCGGTTCTGCGTGTCGCCGACAAGCTCAAGCTGTCCTTGAGCATGTCCGCGGCGGAAAATCTGGCGATAGAGTTTGCGGCTGCGCGCGACTTCCACCACGAGCTCTTCAGACAGCGCGTTCACCACCGAAATCCCGACGCCGTGCAAGCCACCGGAAGTTTCATAAACCTTGCTGTCGAATTTGCCGCCCGCGTGCAGGGTGGTCATGATGACCTCCAGCGCGGATTTGTCCTTGAATTTCGGATGAGGATCGACCGGAATTCCGCGACCGTTGTCGGTAATTGTCAGAAAGCCGTCGCCGGACAAGTGAACGTCGATCCAGGTCGCATGCCCCGCAACCGCCTCGTCCATCGAGTTATCAAGGACCTCGGCCACAAGATGATGCAACGCACGCTCATCTGTGCCCCCGATATACATACCGGGGCGCATAC
>JBNLAU010000403.1:0-8180 GCA_050302295.1 Roseibium sp.
ACTCCATACCGCGCCAGGAACATGTCGACGCTTTCCTCAATGATTTTGCTGACTTCCGCGCGTTCGGGCACGCGGCCGATGTGGATGTTGGGGAAGAAGGCGCGGGACTTGATCAGGCCGAGAAACTGGGACGCGGCAACCGACGGATCCTCGACGGTCAGCTTGCCTTCGCTTGTGGCGCATTCGACGAATTCGGTGAAGATCGAAAGCTTGGTCATGCGGCTGTCCAGGTCGGCCGCAAGCTCCGGATCGCGAATGGTCTCGCTGAAGACCATTCGCGCGAGGCTCATGAAACCGGGATTGACCATCAGTTCGCCTTCGGCCCAGCCGAGGCGAACCAGCGCCTCGCGGATCGGCAGGTCGGGATCGTAGGGTATCTCAAGCGCCGAGTTGATCTGGTCGGCTAGGCACTGGCCGATGTCCTTGAAGAGCACGTCCTTGCTTTCGAAGTGATTGTATACCGTCCGTTTGGAGACCTGCGCACGTTCGGAAATCCGATCCATGCTGGCACCCGCATAGCCCTTTTCCTGAAACTCCGCGATTGCGGCCTGAACAATCTGCTTTTTCTTCTGATCCGATACGGACATCAAATTCCCAATTCCCTCCTGACACCATTGTGCCAGGAGAATGCTCTCCCCACCCTTTCATCCCAAAAAACACGTCCTATGTAAACTAGGGCGTTTACAGATGCAGAGGTGTGGAATACACTACACCGTGTAGTTTACATCCTTTTGCCAGATTGGGCCAGCCAAAGGAGACGCCCCTCTCATGTCTGTGACACTTAATATCAACGGGGAAACGCGCACGCTCGATGCCGATCCCGAGAGCCCGCTGCTGTGGGCCCTGCGCGACGAACTGGGAATGACCGGGACCAAATTCGGTTGCGGCATCGCGTCGTGCGGCGCCTGCACGGTTCACTTGGACGGCGTTCCCATCCGCTCCTGCCAGACTATGGTCGGTGATCTGGAAGGCGCCGAAATCACCACTATCGAAGGCGTCAACGGCAAGGCGGCGCAAGCGGTTCAAGCTGCCTGGAACGAGCTGCAGGTGCCGCAATGCGGCTATTGCCAGTCCGGCCAGATCATGGCGGCCAGTGCGCTGCTTTCCGAAACGCCGAAGCCCACGGATGACGACATCGACGCGGCCATGGACGGCAATGTCTGCCGCTGCGCCACCTATGCCCGTATCCGCAAGGCGATCCACCTCGCCGCCGACAAGATGGAGGGCTAAGCCATGCTGCATCTGCTGCAAAAGCCGCTTGAGGCTCAAAAGCCGACCCGCCGCACCTTTCTGAAAATGTCGGCAGGCACCGTAGGCGGCCTCGTCATCGCCATGAACCTGCCGCGTGCGGCGCATGCGGCTGCGGGTGACGGCGAGTTCGTTCAGCCGTTCGTCCATATCCGCCCGGACAACACGGTGGTGGTTCTTTCCAAGCACCTGGACAAGGGGCAGGGCACCGCGACGGGACTGTCCACGCTGGTGGCGGACGAACTGGATGCTGCCCACGAGCAGGTGGCCGTCGAGTTCGCACCTTCCCATCCGAAGATCTATGCCAATACGTTGTTCGGCGTTCAGGGCACGGGCGGTTCCACCGCCATGGCCAATTCTTTCATCCAGTACCGTCAAGCCGGCGCCGCTGCCAAAGCCATGATCGTGGCCGCCGCAGCAAGAGACTGGGATGTTCCGGCAAGTGAAATCACCGTTTCGGGCGGTGTCGTCACTCATTCCTCAGGAAAATCCGCAACGCTTGGCGATCTGGCCAGCCTTGCGGCCATGGAAGAGGTGCCGGCTGAACCGGTTCTGAAAACCCCGGACCAGTGGGTCTATATCGGCAAGTCCTTCCCGCGGCTCGACGTGAAAAACAAGACTGTCGGCGCGCCGGATACTTACACCATGGATTTCCAGCGCGACGATCTGCTGGTTGCCGTGGTTGCCCGATCACCGCGCTTCGGCGGCAAGGCGAAGTCGTTTGACGCTACCGAAGCCAAAAAGGTTCCGGGCGTCGTCAATGTGCTTCAGATCCCGAACGGGATTGCTGTGGTCGCGAGGTCCACATGGCCGGCGATCAAGGGCCGGGGCCTTCTGGACATAGAATGGGACGACAGCGATGCCGAAACCCGTTCCAGCGGCGCCATGATCGCCGAGCTGAAGGACATGACCGCCAAGCCGGGTGTCAAAGTTCGTGAGGATGGCGATGTCGACGCCGCGCTGGAAGCGTCGGCGCGGGTTATCGAGGCCGACTACGACTTTCCGTTCCTGGCCCATGGTGCTATGGAGCCGCTCGACATCGCCATGATGTTTGACGGTGAAACGGCCGAATTCTGGTTCGGCTCACAGATCCAGACCATCGACCACAATGTCGCCGCCACCGTGCTCGGCATTCCATTCGAGAAGGTGAAGATCAACACGCTCTGGGCCGGCGGGTCCTTCGGCCGGCGCGCGCAGGCTGATGCCCATCCGGTGGTGGAAATCACTACGCTCGCCAAGGCGATGCAGGCTGCGGGTATGGACCCGGCGCCGGTCAAGATCGTGTGGACCCGCGAGGACGACATGACCGGCGGGTACTACCGGCCGATGTCGGCACACAAGATCAAGGCCGGCCTCGACGCGGACGGCAATGTCACCGCGTTCAAGTACAACATCGCCGCCAAGTCCATCGTCAAAGGCACGCCGTTCGAAGCGGTACTGATGAAAGACGGGGTCGATCACAACATGACCGAGGGCGCGCATGACACGACCTATGCGTTCCCGCTCATGAACATGGGCCAGGCGTTCCAGGAAACGAAGGTTCCGGTTCTGTGGTGGCGATCGGTCGGACACACCCATACGGCCTATGTCATGGAAACCATGATGGACCGGCTGGCCAGGGAAGCCGGCAAGGATCCGGTGGCCTATCGCCTCGAGATGATCAAGGACGATCCGCGCAAGGCCAATGTCCTGAAGCTTGCCGCGGAAAAGGCCGGCTGGGATGCGCCTGCTGCGGAGGGCCGGTACCGAGGTGTGGCCGTTCACAAGTCCTTCGGTTCTTATGTCGCAGAAGTCGCGGAAATCTCCTTCCGTGACGATGGCACGATCAAGGTCGAAAAGGTGACGGCGGCCGTCGATTGCGGCACCCCGATCAACCCGGACAATATCCGGGCACAGGTGGAAGGCGCCATCGGCTACGGCCTCGGGGCGATCCTGCGCAATCAGGTGACGCTGGCCGACGGTGTTGTCGAGGAAACCAACTTCGACACCTACGAGCCGATCCGGATGTCCGACATGCCCGAAATCGAGGTGCATATCGTCGCTTCCAACGAAGCGCCCACCGGCATCGGCGAACCGGGAACGCCTCCCATCGGCCCGGCTGTCGCCAATGCGATCGCCGCAGCCAGGGGGGAGTGGGTCACCAGCCTGCCGTTGTCCAAGAGTGGTCTCGTCTGACCGAAACACGGATGCTGGAAAAGCAAATGACCAAGGCCGCCTCCAGGCGGCCTTCCTGCATCAGGGCACAGCGCGATTCACGCCATTTACGAAGCGCAAAAAATAGGAACTCATCTGACCGCGTCCGGTATTAACGCATGCTCTGGTAGCCTTCTGGTACGTAAAACGTGTAGTCACGGTCCGCGACCATCGCGTGACATTCGTGGCAATAGATCATCAGCTCCGGATTGTCGCCGGTGGTGTCACCGTAGACGGACCCGTCAGGGATCACCATGAAGTAACGCCAATCCGCTGTTTCAGGGCTTGCATTCGCGGCGAGTTTTTCCATGCCGAACAGGGCGCCGGGAAAGATCTTGCCTTCGTCGGTGGCCGTAATGCTGTCCTTGAGCAGGATCGCTCCTTCCGGCAAGCGTTCGCCCTCGCCGAGTGTCGCATAGTCCTTTGCGGTGTCATTGGCAAAATTGTTGACGTAACGCTGGCCGTGCGTGGCAGAGGCATAGGGTGCGTCGTTGAATTGGGTCCAGGATTGATAATCCTGAATTTCCTTCAATTGCGAAACCGCATAGTTGGCCGCCATGCGATCCTTCAGTTCTTCGTAGATCTTCTGTGCTTTGGCCTTGGTGAGTTCCGCAGGATTGTCTATGGCAATGTGGCTGTCATGGACTGCGTTTTGTGCGAGTGCACTTGCGGAAAGAGCTGAAAGAACGATCGAGAAACAAAAAGAACAGACATATTTCACAAGCATGAACCTTCCCCCCGAAAAGGTGCCGGATCTAACCGTCCGGCAGGAGTGTCATCCGAGATACGTAATGCAGCCTGCGGGGTAATCCATGATGGCAAAATTACCGGTCCTGCCGCTCGAGCGGGGCAAGCTCCGCCGTCGGCGATCCGACCGGTCGCGCGTCTCCAAGCACGGTCAGATGAGCTCCTGTTTGTTGTGGCTGGTATAAGTTGCCGGCTGATTGCCAGATCAGGACGATCCGGCCACTTCCAGCGCTTCCCGGTCTTTCTTGCGCATGCGTTCGGAGGCTGACTTCAACTGGCCGCAGGCGGCGAAGATGTCGCGGCCGCGCGGTGTGCGGATCGGTGAGGCGTAGCCGGCGCGGTTGACGATGTCGGCAAATTCCTCGATCCGCTCCCAGTCGGAACACTCATAGTCAGACCCCGGCCACGGGTTGAACGGGATCAGGTTGATCTTGGCCGGAATGCCCTTCAGAAGGCGGACAAGGTCCAGGGCGTCCTGATTGCTGTCATTGACGCCCTTCAGCATCACATATTCAAAGGTGATGCGTTTGGCATTGGAAAGGCCCGGGTACTGGCGGCAGGCGTCCAGAAGCGCCTTGAGGTTCCACTTCTTGTTGATCGGCACCAGCACGTCGCGCAACTCGTCGCGAACCGCGTGCAGGGAGATGGCCAGCATGCAGCCGATTTCATCGCCCGTGCGATAGATCTCCGGCACAACACCGGAAGTCGACAGGGTGATGCGGCGCTTGGACAGCGACAGGCCGTCACCGTCGGAGGCGATCAGGAGAGCCTTCTTCACATTGTCGAAATTGTAGAGCGGCTCGCCCATGCCCATCATGACCATGTTGGAAACCAACCGGCCCTCGGACGGCACGATCGCGCCCTGGGGCGTGTCGGCTTGCGGAAAGTCGCCCAGCCGGTCGCGGGCCATCAGGATCTGGGAAAGGATTTCCTCCGCCGTCAGGTTGCGCACCAGTTTCTGGGTTCCTGTATGGCAGAAAGTGCAAGTCAGCGTGCAGCCGACCTGGGACGAAACGCAGAGCGTGCCACGGCCTTCTTCCGGAATATAAACGGTTTCCACTTCGACCGGGCGGCCGGCGCCGCGCGGAGGAAAGCGGAACAGCCACTTGCGCGTGCCGTCGACGGAAATCTGTTCGGAAACGATTTCGGGACGCGCAATGGAGAAGGCGTCGTCCAGCTTCTGGCGCAGATCCTTGGCAATGTTGGTCATCTGGGCGAAATCGGAAACGCCGCGCACATAAAGCCAATGCCAGAGCTGCGAGGAGCGCATGCGCCATTGTTTCTGCGGAATGCCGATGGTGCCGAGCGCTTCGCCGAGCTCCTCTCGTGACAGGCCGATCAGCGTCGGTTTTTCCTCACCGGGCTGAGGCGCCGCGGCGGGTGCTGAAACTGTCTGCGCGTCCGGATTGTTCCGCGCGATGTCGAGCGTAATCGCCATGTCGTGATCCGTTGTTTCATCCGGTGCGCATTATAGCTTTTCTTCAAGAAGAAAGCGCGGCTGCCGGGCAACCTGACGAACAGGTCTGAATTCAAGGGCTCCCAAAACCACAGAACGGCCGAAGAATCAAGTTTCCTGAGGTGCAGGGGAGCCATGCGCGGAACAAATTCAGGACGTTCCTCAAACGCAAACACCCGGAAGGGCACTGTCATGCCCAACCGGGTTCAAGTTGAAACGGAAGGAGAATAAGCGGCCGTTACTTACAGGCCTCACCTGCCGTGTTGATCGCGGCGGTCACGCCGGAGAGCGAGAACTTGTAGGTGGTACGCGTGCCGCGGCTGGATTCGCCGTTCACCGACATTTCCCGGCCGGCCTTCATCGCGGCGACCAGCTGGGCCTCGGTGGCCGCGTTTTCCACCCAGGCGCCGTCATTGTTGGTGAACAGCGTGAAGCCCTTACCGTCGATATCGACGGTAACGGACGACTTGTCCTTGAACGGATAGCCGACAAGGAGGCTTGGTTCCGAACTGACGCCTTCCGCCGGGCGGGTCGTCACGAAAAAGAACACATCCCCATGATTGCGATCGCCCGGAAGCATGGCCGTCGGCTTGGTCAGCGCGTAGCAGACCTTGCCGCCACCGCTGGTCAGCGCGTAAGCCGCCCAGTCATTGTGCTGCTTCAGAAGCGTAGGGGTTTGTGCGAAAGCCGCTGCACTCGAAACGGCTAGACCTGCAAGGGCCAGAACCAGCGATTTTGCCTTCATCATCTCCACACCGTTTGGATTTGAGTTTCCGTCAATTTTAATTCAACTACCGACAGACATATAAACGTTGCTTTAATGATAACTTAAAGCGGGTTACGAAAGGGTTGAAGTCCTCGGCAATTGGCATTTTTTCGTTTTTTGGCCGCTTTTGATTTGTCACCACAGCCAAGATCCGTCCCCCATGGCTGTTGCGGTTAAAGGCGGCGACAGTGTGGCAGAACGCCCATACCCCTTTCGAAAAACATCGAACCTGCTAAAGATTGGACTCGGGACCTAGCGGCAGGCAGGGAGGCGGATGGCCTTTGGCGCAAGCGCAGTACTTTTCCGATCTCATCGTCAAAGTCGCGGCGGAACGGGACAAGTCCGCCTTCGTCGAGCTGTTCGACCATTTTGCCCCGCGCCTGAAGGGTTACCTGATGAGTCAGGGGGCGGATCAGGCGCTTGCCGAAGAAATCGCCCAGGATGTCATGGTGACGTTGTGGCGCAAGGCGGAGCTGTTCGACCCGAGGAAATCCTCCGCCAGCACCTGGCTGTACCGTATCGCGCGCAACCGGCGTATCGACCGCCTGCGGCGGCAAAAGACGGCTGAACTGAATCCGGACGAGCCTGCCCTCCAGCCCACGCCGCTTCCCGATGTCACCGACGAAATGGATGCCAAGCTGCGGGAGAAGCGGGTACGCGCCGCATTGGAGCAACTGCCTGACGATCAAAGGGAAGTCGTTCGTCTCGCCTTCTTCATCGGCCAGTCACACAGCGAAATCGCCGATGAGACGGGATTGCCGCTTGGCACGGTCAAGTCCCGCATCCGCCTGGCCTTCGGCCGGCTGCGTCAGCTGATCGAGGCCGATGAGGCCGTCGATGTCGATTAGGCGGAGCTGTCTGGCCGGTCTTCTTGTGTTGCTCTGGAGCCTGCGCGCCGAGGCCGGCGACCTGCCCGAGGGCTTTGTCTATCTGCGCGATGTCGTGCCGGACATCACCCAGGACATGCGCTATGCCGCGCGCCGGAATTTCATGCGCAAGCGCCTGCCCGGATACGGGGCTGGCGAATGCGTGTTGACGGAGGCGGCGGCCAGGGCGATTGGCAGAGTTCAGAGCGCGGCAGTGAGGCAAAATTACACATTGGTCGTGTTTGACTGCTACCGGCCGCAGAGAGCGGTGGAGGCGATGGTGGCCTGGGTGCCCCGGGGCAATGGAACGGATCCCGACTATTATCCCAACGTGCCGCGCCCTGAGCTGATCCGGCAGGGCTATATCGGCGCCAAGAGCAGCCATGCCCGTGGATCGACGGTCGATGTAGCGCTGGATCTTTTGGCCGATCACACGGCAGCAGCAAAGGAAGTCTGCAGCCGCCGCGATCGTGGAACACTCGATTTCGGAACGCCGTTCGATTGTTTTGATCCCGCGAGCAAAACCGCATCGAACGCGGTTTCAGAAGCGGCGCGGCAACACCGCAAGACATTGGTGGATCTGATGCGCAAGGGCGGCTTTAAGAACTATCCCGGCGAGTGGTGGCACTTCACGCTTCAAGGCGAACCGTTTCCGAACCGGTCCTTCGACTTTGCCATCACGCCGCGCTGACGCGGCTTTTTGCCGTCAGTCGGCGAAGACGGGAACGAGTTCCGACACGGCCGTATCTGCATATTTGGAGCCGGGAAAGACCGACCCGATTTCCAGCTCCATCCAGGTCACCTCCAGCGGCGAGCCGAAGGAAATGCGGTTGGAGCGCATGGTGTCGGGTAGGTCAAGACGCTGGCTGCTGCCGTCGGACAAGCGCAGCACCGCGCTGCGCAC
>JBNLAU010000404.1:0-32409 GCA_050302295.1 Roseibium sp.
CCTGCTGCTCTTCCTGATCTTCCTGACCCAGTTCAACGATGTCGCTCAATACACCTGGGGCAAGCTCTTCGGCCGCCGCAAGATCATTCCGGGCGTCAGTCCGAACAAAACCTGGGAAGGTTTTCTGGGCGGTGTCGGCACAACATTCGTGCTGGCCATCGTCACGGCTCCACTCGTGACACCTTTCGACCTGGCGCATGCCGCCGCCGCGGGCCTTCTTATCCCGGTCGCCGGTTTTGTAGGGGACGTCACCGTGTCCGCCCTGAAGCGCGACCTTGGCGTCAAGGATACCGGCAGCCTGATCCCCGGCCATGGCGGCATTCTCGACAGGATCGACAGCCTGACCTTCACCGCGCCTCTATTCTTTCACTTCACCCGATATTTTTATTATTAGGCGGGACGTGATGAACACTGTTTGCGTTGACGAACCATACCGGGCGGGGGCTCCTGAATGCCGCCTCTCAACCGGAGCTCCGCTCCGGCCTCTCCCATTGGGAGAAGCAGTTTTCTGCTCCACAGCGCAGGGAGCGGGCTGACCCATGCTCCAGAAGACCTTCTACATCTTCGTCAAGATCGCGGTTCTATTCCTGCTGGGGCTGAATGTCAGGCGCAAGGACCTGCTGCCGTCCGCCGGACCGGCGATCATCGTTGCCAATCACAACAGCCACCTGGATACCATGGTGCTTATGGCGCTGATGCCGGTCTCCAGGCTGAAGGACATCAAACCGGTCGCTGCGGCGGACTATTTTTTCTCTTCACCGCTCAAGGCATGGCTTTCAGAACACGTGCTCGGCATCATTCCGGTGGAACGGGGTAGCAAGGACAAGACCAAGGATCCGCTGGAAGGCTGTTACCGGGCCCTGGATGAGGACAAGGTGCTGATCCTCTTCCCCGAAGGATCGCGCGGCGAGCCGGAGCAGATGACGGATCTGAAAAAAGGCGTCTCCTATCTTGCCGAGCGCTGTCCGCAAGCCCCGGTCACGCCGGTGTTCACCCATGGACTTGGCAAGGCCCTGCCAAAGGGCTCCTTCCTTCTGGTGCCGTTCTTCTGCGATATTTTCGTTGGAGAACCAATCACTTGGCGCGGAGATCGGAATCAGTTCATGACCGCCCTAAAGGAACGCTTCAACGCACTCTCAACGGAAAAGACCTTTGCGCCCTGGGAGTAAGCCGCCTGCCAGTCTGTGCGCTTTCAAAGGAATGCGCTGAGCGCGGCTCCTGGAAAACCCGGTTCGGCGCAGCGTTGCTGCGCTATTCCTGCTGGCGCTACCGGCCTTCGGGCGACTTGAGTTCGGCCTCGGTTCAGGACTCCCCTTCAACGGACCGGAACAAGATTGAGAAGATGGGGGCCGTTTAACCGCCCTATCCGTTCAGCACGTCCTTCACCGTCGTCGCCAGCTGTTTCAGCGTGAACGGTTTCGGCAGGAAGAAGAACTTTTCCCCGGGGGGCAGGTTCTCTTCAAAGGCGTCCTCCGCATAACCGGACACGAAGATGATCTTCAGGTCCGGACGGGTCTTGCGCAATTCCACCAGCAGTGTCGGGCCATCCATTTCCGGCATGACCACATCGGAGACCACCAGATCGACCTGACCGTCGGTCTCTTCCATGACTTCCAGGGCTTCGTTGCCCGAACCGGCTTCGTGGACCGTATAGCCTCGGGACGCCAGCGCACGGGCGGCGAAGGCGCGCACCGCTTCCTCGTCTTCCACAAGCAGGATCGTCGCGGAACCGGTGAGATCAGTGACCTTTTCCGGCTCCTTGTCCTTGGGCTCCGGTTTCTTTTCATCCACCACCTGCGGAATATGACGCGGCAGGAACAGGCGGAACGTGGTTCCGGCATCCACTTCGGACGTGCAGAAAATGAAGCCGCCGGTCTGTTTGACGATGCCGTAAACGGTGGAAAGTCCAAGGCCCGTGCCCTTGCCGACTTCCTTGGTGGAGAAGAACGGATCGAAGATCTTCTCGATCACCTCTGGCGGAATGCCGTGGCCCGTATCCTCCACTTCCACCAGGGTATATTCACCCGGCGGCATACCACGGGTGTTCTCGAACTGGGCGGACTCGGCTTCGCTGACATTCCGGGTACGGATGGTGAGACGACCGCCGTCCGCCATGGCGTCGCCCGCATTCACGGCCAGGTTGACGATCACCTGCTCCAGCTGATTGAGGTCGGCCATGACCGGCCACAAATCCCGGCCGTGGATCACTTTCAGCTCCACCTTTTCACCAAGCAGACGGTCAAGCAGGATGGAAAGGTCCGCAAGCACGTCATTAAGCTCAAGCTGCTGCGGCCGGAGTGTCTGACGGCGGGAGAAGGCCAAGAGCTGACGCACCAGACCGGCGGCCCGGTTGGCGTTCTGCTTGATGTTCATAATGTCCTGGAAGGACGGGTCCGTTGGCCGGTGGCTGGCCAGCAGCAGATCGGAGAAGCCGATGATCGCCGTCAGCACGTTGTTGAAATCGTGTGCGACACCCCCGGCAAGCTGGCCGATGGCCTGCATCTTCTGGCTCTGGGCGAACTGGGCTTCCAAAGCACGCTGCTGGGTGGTCTCAAGCGCGTAAACAATCGCGGCTTCGCCGTCGCCCTCGCCTTCCTGCACCGCAGACACATAGAACGTCGCCGAGCGGGGATCATTGCCCTCCACGAGCGGGATATCGACAGGTGCGATTTCGCCGATTCCTGTGGCCGCAGCCGAAAGTGCCCAGGAAAGGTCAGCCCGGCCGTTCTCGGCGACATAGGCTTCCAGCTTGGGCGATTCATCATCCGTGTCGACAGCGCCGAACAGCTTCAGGAACGGCGCGTTGGTGCGCAGCACCCGGCCTTCCTTGTCGAGTGAGGCAATCGCGATCGGCGTGTTGTTGAAGAACCGGGCAAAACGGACCTCGGCGGCCCGGAGCGCCTCTGAGACCTCCTCGCCGCGCGAACGGTTGAGTACCAGCGTCCGGCTGTCGCCCGGCTGGCCGTTTTCGCCGAAGGGCACCCGGTGCAGAAGGCGCACCGGCAGGCCGCGGCCATTGCGTGTGACGAAGTCGAGATCGAAGGTTTCGCTTTTGACTTCTCCCGCCTGGCCCTTGATGGACCGGATAAGTTCCGTGCCGTCGCCGCGCACGATGCTGGACAGATCGAGATCGCCGGCATCGAACTGGGCAAGATCATAGCCGAGCCAGTCGGCAAGGGTCGCATTCAGATAGACGATACGGCCTGCCGCGTCGCAGGAGAAGAAGCCCGCCGGGGCGTGGTCGAGGAAATTGATGACCCGTTGCAATTCCTGGAAAGAGTTTTCCTGCTCGGCCCGGTCGCGCGTGATGTCGGCCAGTTGCCAGACCGCCATCGGCTTGCCGCCGCCATTCTCCTTGGAGACCTGGAGCGGGCGGATGGATACACGATACCAGCGCGCCGTGCCTTCCGCCCGGCCGAGCGGAAACGGCATGCGGATTTCCTCCTGCGCCCTGCGCCCGTCGCGCATGGCCTGGGACAGACGGAAAATCGCATCGGCTGCGTCCGGGTCGGAGGAGAACACCCTTTCGACCACGCGAATATCGGCAGCGGTCTCCGCGCCGGTCAGATCCGCATAGGCCTTGTTGGCATAGACCAGCCGGCCTTCCATATCGGTGATGAGCGCACCGTCCTCAAGCGTGTCGACAAAAGCAGAAGCGAGCGGATTGGCCTCGCCCGGGCGGGCAGACAGACGCAGAAAACCGATGGCGCCGGCAAACAGGCAGAACACACCGACGACGGCCAGAATGCCGAGCAGTGCCAGAATGAACGGCTGCGCAACCTCCCGGTCCATCACCGCAAAGGCAGCAGCCGCTCCGACGAGCAATAGCGCAAGGCCTATGAGCAGGCCTATATTTCCGGATCGCTCCGGGCGGCTGATCATCGGCCCGCTCGGCGCTCCGTCCATGTCACTCATCCAATCTGTCTCCCCGGCCCGATTCGAATTCTTTCGGGGCCGCATATAAGCATTCTGTGCTTATTACCTAATTTCAACTGATATGAAGCCGGTACCTGTTGAAATTCACCTGTTTGAACCGGCAAAACGGACGAGAATTCGTCTCAGGCCTTATTTCGCCCGCCAGGCCGCACGTTTGCGCATGCGGAAGACGAAGCCTATGACCTCCGCGACCGCCTTATAGTGCTCTTCAGGCACTTCCTGATCAATATCCACCGTCGCATATAGTGCGCGGGCCAGCGGCGGGTTCTCGATGACGGGAACTTCATTTTCCTTGGCGACCTCACGTATTTTCAACGCGGTCGCGTCCGTTCCCTTGGCAAGACAGAGCGGCGCGCCCATGCCATCTTCATATTTGAGCGCCACCGCAAAGTGCGTCGGGTTGGTGACGACAACGGTAGCTTGGGGAACTGCCGCCATCATGCGTTTGCGCGAGCGCTCCATGCGCAACTGGCGGATCTTGCCCTTGACGTGCGGATCACCCTCCGTCTGCTTGTATTCTTCCTTGACCTCTTGCAGCGACATCTTCTGTTTGTTGAACCATTTGTTCTTCTGGTAGATGAAGTCGGCCCCCGCAACAACAGTCATCACCGCCAGGATTGCCGCCAGAACCTGCAGGATCAGCCCCCGCACTTCCGGCAGAACAACTGAGGTTTCGGCAAAAATGATGACGTCGGCCTCGTCCCGGTGCGGCCACAGGACCGCGACCATGATCGCGCCGACGATACCGATTTTTGCCATGCCTTTCGCGAAATTCACCAGACTGTCGGCCGAAAACAGACGCTTGAAGCCGGACGCCGGAGAAACTTTGGAAAGTTTCGGTTTGATGGTTTCAGCCGTAAACAGCGGCTGATGCTGAACCAGGTTGCCCGCAACGGCCATCAGCACCAGAACAATCAGCGGAACGCCGACAATCAGGGCAACCGACTGGCCTGTATCGCGCCAAAGCGCCCTCAGGGCATAACCGTCAACAGACATTTGATGCGCGTGTTCCAGATAGCCCTTCAGCAGCCCCCCCAGGGACGCAACGGTGTCCGGAGCAAAGATTGCGATCATCAGCGTCGCTCCGGCCAACGTGAACCAGGTACTGACTTCCTGCGATTTGGGAACGTCCCCCTTTTCATGCGCGTCTCTCAAGCGCTTTTGCGTGGGGTCCTCTGTCTTTTCTGAGTCGTCGCTATCGTCAGCCATCTAGCGCATTATCCAACGATAAACTTGCCGAGCGACTGCTGAAAATGGTCCAGGTAGAACATCAGCAGCGTCGCAATCAGCGCCATGAGAAGGAACATGCCAACCGCGATATTCACGGGCATGGCAATGAAGAAGATCTGCATTTGCGGCATCAGCTTGTTGAGCAGACCAAGGCCGAAATAGAAAACAAGGCCAACAACGAGAAAAGGCGCGCTCATGCGCGTCGCAATCGAAAAGACATGAGCGACGGTATTGGTCGCGTTTTGAGCGAAGTCGCCCACCGGCGGGGCGAACCCGGGCGGAAACATGGAAAAACTGTCGTGAAGCGCAGCAATGACCAGATAGTGGCTGTCTGTTACGAAAACCATGGTGATACCGAGGATCGACAGAAAGTTCCCGTAAAGCGCGCCCTGCTGCCCTTGATTGGCAACGTCGGTGCCGAGCGCGAAGGCAAGGCCCGACTGGTTGGCCATTATGACGCCGGCGATCTGCAGAACCGACGTAATCAGCTTGGCACACAGACCAATGCCGAAGCCGATGGCGAGTTCGCCGAACAGCAGCATGATGAGCCGAGCCGTATTAGCAGTCAGATCAACCGGATATTGCGGCGCAGCGACCGGGTAGAGCACCAAGGTAAGCGCCAATGCGATCGTCAGGCGGAACCGCATTGGAATGGTGCTTTCACCAAGAGCGGGCAACAGCATGATCATCGTGCCAAGCCGCGCAAACATCAGCATGAATGTCGCGGCAACGTCGGGCAGATAATCAAGCTGTATTGTCATCTATCGCCTTGCGCGCTAGCCGGTGGTGAGGATCATCTCGGTGATCCGGCTCATGAAAGCCTGCAGCATCTGGCTCATGAACGGCAGCGCGATCAGAATCGTCACGAAAATTGCCAGGATTTTCGGAACAAAGACCAGCGTCATTTCCTGGATCTGCGTCAGCGCCTGGAAGAGGGCGATGACGACACCGACAAGAAGCCCCACGATCATCACTGGAGCCGCCACGAGGATCATCGTCCAGACGGCCTCGCGAGCCACATCAAGAACCTCACCGCCTGTCATGGCGCGTCCCTTTTCAATTCCCCGGTCAAATCGGCATCCGCATGATTTCCTCGTAGGCGGAGATGACCCGGTCGCGCACCGCCACCACGGTCTCCAAAGCAACCTCGGTTTCGGCAACAGCCGTCACCACATCGACGACGTCGGCCTTTCCATCGATCAGATCAATCGACTTGGCATCGGCAGCATTGCCTTTGTCGACCACCGTCTGGACAGCGTCCTTCACCATCTGGCTGAAGTCGGCCATTTCAGGCTGCTGCGGTGCCTTGTCCTCAATGGCGCGCGCCTGCTGCTGCAGTTTCGCTGCCATCTGATAGGCATTGTTCGCAATTGACGGAGTGGACATGATGACTGCTTCCTTCACTGATCAGATTGCCAAGAGCCTCAAGCCCTTAGAATATCTATGGTCCGCTGCAGCATCCGCCGCGTGGTGTCGATAACGTTCAGATTGGCCTCGTAGGATCGCTGCGCCTCGCGCATGTCCGTTGTCTCAATCAGTGTGTTCACATTCGGCTGCAAAACGTAGCCATTCTCGTCCGCCGCAGGATGGCCCGGCATATGAACCACCTCAAAGTCGGACGTATCCAAGGCGACCTTGCCCAGTTCCACTTTTTGCGCACCCAGTTCCTTGTCGAACTCGGCCTTGAAAGTCGGAATTTTACGGCGGTAGGGCTGCTCGTCGGGCGTCTTTCCGGTCGAATCCGCATTGGCGATGTTTTCCGCGATGATCCGCATACGCCCGTTCTGCGCTTTCAGCCCGCTCGCCGAAATGAAGAGAGATTTGATCAGGTCCATTTCAGTGGTCCTCTAATATTAGACGCCCGGTTTCAGACACTCTTCGCCAGAGCGGTTCGGATAAGCCCGAGGCCCTTGGTGTAAAGGGTGGTTACGGCCTGATAGTCCATCTGGTTCTCGGTGATCTTCATCATCTGCTCTTCCAGATTGACGCTGTTTCCACTGGGCGTGACCTCGAATGAGTCGACCTTCTCGACTTTCTCCGCCCCGCTTCCGGAGATGCTTCCGGAGATGTGGCCCGGTTTGGTCGTTGCCGTCGACACTCCATGCGAGCCGAACCCGACATGTTCTTCGAAGCTGTAGGTCTTGAGGTCTCGCACCTGAAACCCCGGCGTATCCGCATTGGCGATATTCTCGGCGAGAACACCTTGACGCGCCTGGTGCCATTGCATCTTTGATTTCAGCGCCTGGAACAGCGGCAGATCTGTTACGGCCATTGAATTCACCATTCGTTAACCAACTAGGCAATGATTGCCTCTCAAATGGTTAATGAAAGGTTAACGCATATCCGCCGCATTTGGCGGAAACCTTTCAAAACCAGTGGAAGGAAGCAACATTCCTTTGCATTTCGCAAAAAGAGCGACGCCTCCAGCAGGCAAAATCTGCCTGCTTCTGTTAACTTTGCTTTCTAGTGAGATTCGAAGCGGCTCAGCAAGCAGGCACACGGACCTCAGAGCGGGCTTCCGCCCTTCCAGTGCTCTGAAAGATGAAAAAACAAAGAGGTTTGGGGCAACCGGCGCGAGAGACTTAATTACTGGGGATAAGAAATAATTTCCTTAATTGAGGCGTCAAACCAAAGTATCCGGCAACTGTGATGACACCGCTGGCGGGGCGGCATGAGGGTAAAATGTATAATTGGATTGAAACGACATTCAACGTGAGCGGAGGCGTTACTCAAGCGATCGCGGTGATTTTGGCGCTTGCAGTCGTGTTACTTCTGTTCAGCCTGTTTATCTTTGTTCTCAAGCGCCTCATGGCCGGAAACGCGTCTCAGAACCGGAACAGGCAGCCCCGCATTGCCGTCATGGACAGCACAAGTGTCGATTCAAGGCGCAGCCTTGTTCTGATCCGCAGAGACAATATCGAACACCTTCTGCTCATCGGCGGGCCGAGCGATGTGGTTGTCGAACAGAATATCGTCCGCAACGCTCCTCTGACCGGCAATCGCCCCGGCACGTATCCCGCCCCCGGCCATCCTGGCAATGGACAGGTCAAGTCCCCCATGGCCCCGGGGCCCGACATTCCAGCCACGCCGGAAGATATGGTGCAGCAACCGGAGCCTATGCCGGCTGCAACCCCTGTTCCGGCCAAACCGTCCGCGGTTTCCTCCGTTTCGCCAACACCGGCCGCCTCCCCCGCGAGGGCGCAGGCGGCAGTTCCTCAGCCCGACCCTTTCAAAACCAGACCGGTCAGCATGAGTTCCGCCCCGTCTTTGAAGGACAAAGGCCCTGCCGCTCCGGCCCTGCCGGAAAAGAAGCGGGAACCGGCCGTGTTTGCGAAAGATACCGGCGCGAGCCGCAACCCCGCCGCGGATCTGCTGCGCGCGGCCACACAAAACGGCTTCAGCCGGGCCCGGTCCGGGCCGCAGGAACCGCGTGTGGATCGAACGGCCCCCACCCCTTCTGCCACGGCAGCAAAGGCACCCGAAGTGAAACCCGACGTCACCGTAGGCCGGGAAACCGACGCCCAACCTTCAGGCAAAACGGCCTCGGCGCTGAACCCGTTCTCGCCGCGGGAGCGTCCGTCCTACGGCGGCCATGCCATTTCACCGCCGGCCTCCGGTCCCGCAGCGCGCGCCAAAACAGCCCTGCTCCGGCCGGCAGAAGCGCCACAGGGCCCTAACAGGATCGAACCCGTCGTAGCCGTCACGTCCGGAACAAGCACCGCGCCAGTCACAAAAGACGCAGATACGAACGTCCTTGAACGAGACGCCAAAATGGAGCCAGCGCTTGGGACGGAAGAGCCTGCTGAAACAACAGCTCCCGTTGAACCGGCAGGCTCGAGTGTGACGGCGCCAGGCGCATATCAGCCAGCGGACGCCTTATTCGGTGAAACAGAGGATAAACAGCCTCCGGCGACACCGGAAACCGCAGTCTCTGCCGGCCCTGAAACTGCCGGGGCTCCTTCGGAAAGCGATGACATCGCCTCGAGCGATCAAGGCGAGAAGGCGGACGCCGGCGAAACGGAAGAAGCAGTCTCAATGCGGCAGGAAATCTCGCTGGAGCTTGAGGACCTGGTCGAACCGCAATCGCCCGAGCCCGAGGCGTCATCCGAGCCTGCAGACCTTGTCGAAGAGAAACAGGACCAGCAACAATCACAGGTCCGTGCATCTGAACCGGTTGCAAATGAACCGGCCGAACTTTCAGACAGCAAAGCTGCTGCGCAACCGGTCAAGCCGGCACCAAGACCCACAGAGGGGCTGGGCGGGAAAAACCCCATCGAGGACGAAATGGCCAAAATCCTGGACGAACTGGGTGGACAGCCGAACTGATGACAAAAGGCAATCGCATATTGCGGTGGAACCGGTGGTCCACAGTGACGGCCGTTCTGGCGGTGGTGCTGGCACTCTTCGCCCTACCCGCGGCGGCTCAGGAAATTTCCGTCGGCTTTGGCGACGATGCCAGCCTCACGGAACGCGCGGTTCAGCTCGTCATTCTCCTGACCATACTGTCGCTTGCGCCGTCGATCCTGGTCATGGTGACCAGTTTCACCCGCATCGTCGTCGTCCTGTCGCTGCTGCGCTCTGCGATCGGACTACAGACCGCTCCCCCCAACATGGTCATGGTCAGCCTGGCCCTGTTCCTCTCCGCTTTCATCATGATGCCAACCATACAGGCCGCCTATGATGCCGGTGTCCAGCCGCTGATCGACGGAGATATCGAGTTTGAGCAGGCCTTTGACAGGGCCTCCGAACCATTCCGCAATTTCATGCTGTCGCAGGTCCGCGAGAAAGACCTCGGGCTGTTTCAGGAACTGTCGGGACAGGACGCGCCGGAAGGCCCCGAAGACCTTTCAATGGCCACGCTCGTTCCCGCTTTCATGATTTCTGAATTGCGGCGCGCCTTCGAAATCGGCTTTCTGCTATATCTGCCGTTTCTCATCATCGACCTGGTCATTGCCTCGGTGCTGATGTCCATGGGCATGATGATGCTGCCACCCGTGGTGATTTCCCTGCCGTTCAAGCTGATCTTCTTCGTTCTGGTAGATGGCTGGAATCTGGTGGCCGGCTCCCTTGTGAAGAGTTTCGGCGCGGGTTGAGCCCACACGGGAAATATCGCTAAAAGTAGAAGAAAATTAAGATAACAATGTAAGTATTATGCCTCACACTTAGGGCGTCGGCGCCCTGTAACTCGTAGTGGTAGCCCGGTGATACAAGATCAACTTGAAGAGCTCGCCCGGATCAAGGAACCGGAAGGGAGATCCAGGCTTATCCGCACCCTTGTCGGAGAATACGCGCGGTCCGAAGACCATAATCCGACCGAAATGGAGCGGGAGCTTTTTTCCAGGATTGTTCTGTCTGTCTTCGATCAGTTGGACCGGTCGGCGCGGTATGAACTTGTCGTCCGCCTTGCAAAAACCGACCGCATCATCCCCGACCTCGCCGACCGCCTCGCTCAGGAGGACTACGAACTTTCCGAACCGGTGATCGAATGTTCGCCTGTCATCAGCCAGCCCATGCTGATGCAGATCGCGAAGTCCGGCGGCGATGACAAGCGCCTTGCCGCTGCAAGGCGGTCGGACCTGAGTGAAGAGACGACCGACACGCTTATCGCGCGCAGCAGCCGCGACGTCGTGCACATGCTGCTGGACAATCTGGACGCCCCGTTTTCCGTCAAGGGCACCCTTGCGCTGCTCATCTTTGCCAATACCGAAGCCGAAGTTCTTGCCGGTATAGCCAAGCGCGCCCTCCGGGATGAAAAATTTCTGGAAACGCAGATGGACATTTTGGAAAGCAATTGTCCTCTCGTTCCGCCGCCCCTGAAGACAGCCCTGGAAACCGGCGACCTGCAGCGTCTGGCCGCCTCGATCAATGAACTGAAGCGCGAGGGCGACATCGAGTTGGAAGGCATGCAGTATTCCCGCCACGAAGCCAGCATTCAGATTGCCAATGGCGAACTGTCCTTCGATGCGATCCTGCGCACGTTGTTCGAGCAAAACCGCCTGGATGCTGCCATCTGGCTGATCAGCCGCAGGATCAACCTGACTGACGATGTGGTCGCCGATACGCTGAAATCGGATGCCGACGGCGCCATCATGCGCCTGATGCTGCAGACAGGTATTGACGAAAAAACCTACCGAGATTTCCTGAAAGCCCGCTCCAAATGGCTCGACCGCAGCACCAGATCCATTCCGGCATTGGTCATGCGCTACAAGGCAGAACAGAAAAAGCCGCAAACGGCTGTCGCTCAGTCCGCCTTTAAATAACAGTCCAACATTGAGCTACAGGTAGCGTAATTCGGGGCAGATGAGTGCCTATTTGTTGCGCTTGGTACCAGGATCAGCCCGCGGCGTCCTTATCCAGAGGAGCTGCAGCGGATTGGTCCGGACTGCGATCCGGCGACATATATTGCCGACGGTACTCTTTCAGGAACGTTTCAAGAGAATCCGTATTTGCAAGTCGGTTTGCAACTTCCAGGAATTCGACCCCTTGAGCGTCTACCGGCCGGGTGACCACTTCAAAGGCCAACGCTTCCGGACTATCTGCCATCTTGGTCATGTATTTCGTCTGCAGCCGCTCAAGGCTCAACTGATCGCCCGCAAGCGAATAGGCAATTCCGGCTCTCAGGATGTCCCTGCGTTCCAGATCTTCAAGCGGGATATTGTCCGACCAGCGGGAACCATGCATGGCCTCAAGCTGTTCGCCGGCTTCCCGCCAGCTTTCCGCGGCCCAGAACGTATCGGCCCTCAGACGATCAACATCCGTCCCGCGCATGTTGCGCACAAGTTCCAGGGCGAGATCCGGACGGCCGCTTTCGGTCAACGCCCGCGCCTCAACAACGTTGCGCTGGCGTTCCAGGGTCGACGGCAGACTGGCCTGACGGGTCCGGTTCAACACGCGCAGCGCTTGATCCGCCTTTCGGTCCATCAGATAGATCGCCGCAAGATCAGCCGCGATCTGGGCACGAGCCGCCCCTTTGAGGCGGTTGTCGACCTGGTGGCGCAGGAGTTCGGTAGCCTGATCCAAAAGGTCCACTTCCACCAGCCGCTTCGCGAGCAGGCGGACCATTTCATCGCCCTTGCGGCCAATCGGTGTGAGTTCCCGGAAATCGTAATAGAGCGCCAACGCCTTGACCGGTTGCATTTCGTCCGCCTCACCGTCCAGGAAAAGGGCACTGAAAAGGCCGTTCATCTCTTCCTGCAACAGACGTGTCGTGTCCGATTCGGGATCAGCCTGGACGGCCGACTTCATCGCTTCAAACGCTTCCCTGTAGCGGCCACGTTCGGAATAGAGCTGGGCGAGGAAGCGCAGGGTCTTCAGCTCAATCTCGTCACCGCGCCAGGACGTCGCCAGACCCGCGAGCCGGTCAATGGTCTCGTCGATGCCCAACTCTCCGTCCCGGTAACGGATCCGCAACGCCCGGTATTCCGCCTCCGCTGCACGCGGCCTGTCATCGGAGCGTGTGACAAGGTCGAACACCGTCAGCGCTTCCTTGGAACGGCCGGACGCATCGGCTACCCGTCCCCGAAGAATGTCGTATCGCGCTGCCTGCGCCTTGGAGACTTCACTCGGCTCGATTTCGGCGAGAATACCGTTGGCGAGACCAAAGTCGTTGACCTCGACCATCGCCTGCGCGGCAGCAAGCTTGAATTCCGCCTGGATGGACGGCGGATAATTGCCAACGACGGCACGGCCGCGCGGCATGGCAATGCGCGCCGGCGTCCAATTGCCAAGTTTCACATCCACAATGGTCTGCCAGACGGCGGCATCCGGACTGTTTTTCAAGTCAGGCCGGTTGAGATGAGCGAAGGCTTCCTCAGGCCGGTCGGCCATGGCCTGCGCGGCTCCCATCATGAGATTGAAGGAGCCGTCTTGTGCCAGGGCCGGCTCTTCCTCTACAGCGAGCTTCATCAGCCCAAGCGCTTCCTGAGCAAATTGATGTGCCAGGTAAAACCGGGCCAGCGCCATCAGCGGCTTGTGGCGCCTTCCTTCCGGCGCCTTGGCCAGACGGTCTTGAAGATCCACAAGCCGGGACCGGTAGGCGCCCGGGTCTTCCGACGTGAGGGAAACGAAATCGACATGATCGTCTTCCCCCGAATTGACAATCGATCTGAATGCACCGGTCCCGCTCCGCAAGCGCTGGCTGGACAGGGCCAGGCCGCCATCTTTCTCGATAATGACATCGTCACCGAGAATCTTCATTTTCAAATCGTCAGTTTTTTTGACGATCGCAATCCCCTGCGCCGAGCTCAGGGCATCCAGATCAACAAACCTCTGCGGTTTCAGCAACCCGCGAGGTGGACCGAAGCCGGTTACCAGTGAAATCGTATCGCCGACAAACGGGTCTTTAACCTGTCGGATATTCTGGGGATCGGTGTAGAGCACGCGCAGAACCGACCCGCCGTCCCCTCTGAGGTTGCGCTCAAGCTTCAATGGGCGTGACGGCTCCAGGATCATGTCGCCGATCACAAGCGACCAGGCGTTGCCGTCCGCACCAACAGTTGCCAGCACCGGGTCGTTCATGTCCAGACGCAGGATCTGGTAACCTTCGAACTGCTTGACTTCGATCGTATCCGCCAACTCGGCCAGGGCGGAAACGATACCGCGCGTATCAATGGTCGCGTCAGTGTCGAATACCAGCCAGATGCTATCGTTGCGCCGGAAAACAGCGCTGGAAACCGGTTCTGAAAACGGGAACACGACCCGCACCGTGCTGCCGATCCTGCGTGCTTCCGCGGAAACGAAATTGCGCACTTCTGCGGCAAAATTCGCCGGAGGCGTCTCCGGTGAGGGCGGAAGCTGGCTGGCATCCCGTCCCCCCTTTGCCCGCCAGACTTCCGGCTCGGCTTCAGGCGGCTCAGACAGCTTGATACCGGCTGGCACATCGTTGCTGCCGAGCGACTTCTGTTTCCGGATCTGAACCGGAGCGGCCTCACGCGGCTCTGCCGGCTGGTCTTCCCCTCTGACGGCCTGCGCCGCTTGCAGGGTGGGAATGCCGTTGTTCTCCGGCAACGTCTGATCCTGCGGCGCATCCAGCTGTTGGTGCGACAGATCCAGCATCGGCGCCGGGCGAACGATCTCCCCTTCCTGCGGAGCCATGTCCGCCAGCGGCATCGCGCTCGGGCTGACCTGGGCCATCATCGTCGGGTCAGAGCTCCGGACCGCTGCGGCAGTGCCCGCAGCAGCAGCATCTTGCGCTTCACCGGCAGGAATAGCCGATGTGACAAGCCGGTCCGGGTCCTCCGTCCCCTGCTGCCGGTTCTGCAATACCGAGGCAGTCAACTCCGGCGCGGGAAGCGTTTCGACCGCCGGAGCGGTCGTGGTCTCGTCTTCGGCCATCAAGGCGATATCGCTCTCGGCGGAGCGAACGGATGGCGGCGGCCCGGTCTCGGCCGTTATCACCGGCGGTGCGGGGTCAGAAAGATCCGGCTTGGAACGCGGCACCATTGCAACCCGGCTGTCCGAAAGGCCTGCCCGCCCGGCCTCCGGCGATGGTTCGCCACTCAAAGCGGCTGATCGATCAGGTTTTACCGGCGACGGCTGTGCGGCGTCCGGAATTGCCGCGCCTTCGTCACTCTTGTCCTCACCCAGGGGGATCACCGTATAGGCGGGCGACTCGTCCGCCTTCGATTCCCTTAGCGCCCCGCCCCCGGCAGAAGCCGAAGCCTCCGAATGCGGTTCTCCGCGCGGTTTCTTCACCTCGCGCGTATCCCGCAGTCCCGGCGAGCTGATCAGGTCCTTGCGATTCTCATTGTCCTCAACCGACAGCTCCTTATTGATCAACGCATTGGCCGGGTCATTCACCACCATGTTCTCCGGCGTCACGTCGATCACATAGGTCTGCTCTTCCCGGAAAGCGCGAATGTCGACCGAGGGCTCCACGCGCATCAGGAACTTGAGCTTACCCTTGTCCAGAAACGAAGTGGCGTCGATGACCCCTTGCGGCAGGTGAGCGCGCAAATGGGAAATATCAAGCTGTGCCGGATGGTTGAATGTCAGTTTGATGATGTCGTTTTCCCGCACGAAGGCCGTATCGAACTTGATCGACCAGTCGAACACCAGGCGGGTGAAAGTGGGATGTTCGCCCACATGCAACGACACTTCCGGCCCTTGCTGTGCCTTCAGGCGGGCCTGCTCCAATGCGCGCACCTTGCGCATTGCGGCTTCCGCCCGCTTTGCCAGATCACGCACCACATCATCGGGAAGACCGGGCGGCAGGCCCTGCCAGTTCAGCGGCAGGATATCGACAAACAGCTTCTCGCCCGCTTCCAGAGTGTTGATCTGATACTGGGCCTTCAACGCGAAGCGGATTGCGCTGCCGTCTGGGTCGCGCCGGGCAATGGTGACATAGTCGCCGATATCGAGCGGCACGTCGTCCACATTGATGTCAATCGGCTCTTCAAAGGAAATCCTGAGCACGCCGCCGGTAATTACGGCGTCGTAGATCGGCAGCAGCGTACGGTCCTTGAAGGTCAGGACAATGCGGCCGTATCCCTCACCCTGATAGGCGTCCAGGTCCACCGGCTCTAGCGTCTGCGCTTTGGCATGCGCGCCAAATGCCGCGATCAGAAGCGCCAGACCAAGCAAGGTAGCAGCCAGCAAACGCAGAATCCCCAACGCTCCGCCGGAAACGGCAGATCCGCGAGTAATCTGGAATGTCAGGAATGATCCCGGCAAGTTGCTTTGTCCTCAGTCGGCGCCAACACGCTATTGTTAGTTAGGTGTTCTTAACGTGCCCTTACGCGATCCCCCAAAATCCGCACTTCCGGCTCAGTTTGACGGGATTTTCGGCAGCGCATCGGGCGTGGGCGCCCTCGCCTGCGCCGATTGCGCCAACGGGGCAGACCCGGTCATGTTGCCGGCAAGGGCAACCGTCAGCCTTTCGGCCGCTTCCGGCGACATCCTGGCCAGGATGTCCGACATCTTCCTGGGTTTCATCTGACGGACGACTTTCAGCAGGATCGGCAGGCTTAGCCGGTCGAAAATCCGGGCAGCATCTTTCGGCTTCATGTTTTCATACATGGTCACCAGACCGGCGATCTCGTTGTTTTCCTGCTGTTTCTTCTCTTCGACGGCCGCCTCGATCCGCTTTTCAAGAGTCTTCAGTTCGTCGACCCGTTTCTGAATGCGCTCCTCGGTCGCCTGCAGAAGCTTCTCACGCAGATCCAGCTGCCCTTCGTGCTCCTGAAGTGTCTCGCGTCTTTTGCCCAGGCTTTCAAGAACAGCCCGTTCCGCGGCGGACCCGCCGATTTCGAGACTGTCCGGCAAAACCGGCTGTCCAGGCACGTCCTCACCGAGCGGAGGTGGCGGCGCCGGTCCGTCCATCGCCATTTCGGCCGAGCCATCCGGGGCACCGCCGTTTTCCATGGCCGGTGTTTCCTGAGCAACTGCGCCGTTAATGGGAAGTTCGCCGCTCTCTGGCCCGATGACAAAGCCAAGCAGCTTCAATGCGAGCAGAGCGCTCGCTGAAATTCCCAATAATGGCAACAGTCTCAAATTCATGCAGCAGCACCGTTACGTCTGCGGAATTGTTCCAATCGCGCAGTCGCCTCCACCGCAGCACTGTGGATATCGGACGCACGGCTGCTCCGCTTCCGCTCTGGCTCGGCGGCAGGCACGTACGGATCGGCATAACCGTTAGCCTGCCCCCCGTACTGCGTTCCATATTGCGGCATTTCCGCAGGCGCCTGAGCCGGATAAGCGTCGCCACGCACGGCCGCACTCTGGCTCGGTTCGGCGGACCGGGCCGCTGCCGCAATCTGCGAGATCCTGGCAAAGACTTTCTCACCCTCGCCGATCTGACCAGCCAAAGTGTGCGACATGGTTTCCGCCTCCTTAAGGCGCCCGCCGAGGGTCTTGTCGACATCCGCAGCCGTGGTCTTCAGCCCCAGTATGGCGCGCTCGGCGATCTCCGTTGCGGTCATCAGTTCGCCAATGGTTGCCCGCAAAACCTCTTCATCTGCCCTCAGACGCTGAAGCCGCCTGTTCAGCTGCCAGCAGTATCCGATCGTGATCAGCAACAGTATTGCGACCAGCCCTTCGATAATCATTCCGAGTGGCAAAGTGCTCATTGATCCCCCATTTCGCTTTGCATGGCACGCTCAAAGGCTGCCAGGGTCATTTTTGGCTTGCGCAAATTCTTTGCGACTCGAATGGAAATGGCGTCTTCCACCTTTCCGAGCGTACCCTCTGTCAGCGGAACATTGCCGCATTTGATCATCACCGGATCCGCCGGATCGACGTCGAACACGAGGGTTTGCCCCACATCAAGGCTCAAGACCCTGCCCAACGGCAGGTAGGTTTCGTGAAGAACCGCATCGATCTCGACTTCCGCTGCGTGGATCTCGCTGGCAAGGTGCCCTTCCCAGATCGGGTCGCGGCCGAATTTCTCGCCCATGAACATCTGCAGCAGAAGATCGCGGATCGGCTCCAGAGTCGCATAGGGCATCATGATTTCGACCGAGCCGCCGCGGTCTTCCATGTCGATGCGCAATTCGACGAGAATGGCGGCATTGGCCGGGCGGGAAATCGCTGCAAAGCGCGGATTGGTTTCCAGCCGTTCCAGATTGAAATGCACCGGCGACAGCGGCGCGAAAGCGTGTTCGGCGTCCTGCAGGATCAGCGCCACCATCTGTTGGACAAGACCCGTCTCGATAGTGGTATACGGCCGCCCCTCAACGCGCACGGCCGAGGTTCCCCGTCCGCCGCCAAGCAGCACGTCGATGATCGAATAGATCAGGCTGGACTCAACCGTGATCAGGCCAAACCCATCCCATTCCTCGGCCTTGAACACGCCGAGAATGGCGGGCAGCGGAATGGAATTCAGATAGTCGCCGAACCGTACCGAGCTGATGGAATCCAATGACACTTCCACGTTGTCGGACGTGAAGTTGCGCAAGGATGTCGTGGTCAGCCGCACAAGGCGGTCGAACACGATTTCCAGCATCGGCAGACGCTCGTAGGAGACCATCGCCGAGTTGATCAGCGCGCGGATCCCGCTTTGGTCGCCGGCAATCGTGTCCTCGATGTTGAAGCCGAGAAGATTGTCGATCTCTTCCTGGTTCAGAACACGATCCGCGCCCCGGGTGGCGTTTTCCAGGTCCGGCTCGCTGTCGTCGATCATGGCCGCCCATTGCGCGGCCATGTCGTCGGAACTGCCGGCACCCTGCTCCTCTAGAGCGGCGCCCCAGGCAGCAGCCAGATCCTCGTCATCGTCACCGCCGGCCCCCTGCTCCGCCAGAGCAGCACCCCAGGCATCGGCCATATCCTCTTCGGACAGATCGTCATCGTCGTCGATATCAGCCATTCAAATCGTCACTGAACAAGGATTTCCTTGAACAGAACCCCTTCAACTTTTGCCGGATAAACCGACAAGTTGATCCGCCTGAGCAATTCTTCCTTCAGACGGAACAAACCGGCAGACCCTTCCAGGTCCGCAGGGCGTAGTTCGCGCAGGTAGATCTGGAACGCATCGAGGATGCGCGGCAGAAACGGTTGGATCTGATCGATCATTGCGCGATTTTCGACTTCCAGCGCGATCCGGACCTTGAGATAGGTGGTGCGGCCTTCCGTCGCCAAATTCACTGTCATTTCCGGGAGGTCAAAGAAGACCACCGGTTTTTGCACTTCCTGCGGCATGTCAGGATCGTCGGACGTCACGACCGGCTGCGGACTGCTCATCAGGAAGTAATAAGCGCCACCGGCCACCGCCAGCAGAACCACCAGGCCGACCGCGCCGAACAGAACCAGCTTCTTCCTGCGGCCGCCTGCGGCAGCCCCTGCCCCTTCTGCTTCGTCTTCCGCAGCAGCGGCGATTTCGTCAGTCATCCTGAACTCCGCTCAAGCGGGCGCTCCACGCGCGCGCTATTTATTACTAAAGAGTTAATGGTTAACGAATGGTTACCAGACCATTAACGCGAGTCACCGGGCAAAAATTGCCACGCGGTTAATTTCTGCCGGAAACTCTTGCCGCGCGCACCTGCCTCTTTCGGCTTTTCCCCAGATTTCCCAAGGATTTAAAAACTGGCACGCCACGTGCATTAACCTTAACGAGCCCGCAGGTCTGGGGAGATCGGCCGGCTCATCGGGGAGCATGAAGGGACACGTTCACCATGGAGAACGCACAACTAGTTGCCTTATCAAGGCAATCGATCCTGCGGAATCATCTTGATTTGATCGCCAACAACATGGCCAACATCAACACAACAGGATTCAAATCGCAGAATCTTCACTTTGTCGAACATCTCATGCCGATAGCCGAAGGCACGGCATTTGAGCCTGGCGACCGCGACATATCCTTCGTGGATATGTTCACCGCGCGCACCGATTTCACGCATGGCTCCGTCCAGTTGACAGGCAACCAGTATGACCTTGCGCTCAACAGTGACGGTTTTTTCGTCGTGCAGATGGAAGACGGAACGCAGGCCTACACACGCAACGGTTCGTTCCACACCGATGCCAACGGCCAGCTGGTCACGTCCGATGGGCGGCCGGTCCTAACGGAAAACGGGCCGATCACATTCACGGTGGAAGACGGCCTGCCGGAGATCGCAGAGGACGGAACGATTGCCACCGAGCTCGGCGTTCGCGGGAAAATCCGCGTTGCGGACTTCGAGGACGTGCGGACGCTAGAGAAAGTCGGCGACACGCTGTTCAAGGGCGAAAACCCCATTCCGGCCGCTCAAGTGCGGATGGTCCAAGGAGCCATCGAGGGCTCCAACGTTTACGGCATCACGGAAGTCACACGGCTCATCGAAGTGACCCGCGCTTACGAAACGACTTCAAAAATGGTCAAGGACCTCGACGAACTGCGTCGGCAGGCCATTGCCACACTCGGCAAAATTCAGGCCTAACGGGCTTTAGGGAACCAGAACAATGAAAGCACTTCATATTGCCGCAACCGACATGAAAGCCCAGGAACTGAATGTCGAGGTCATCTCGAACAACGTCGCCAACATGCGTACGACCGGGTTCAAGAAACAGCGGGCGGATTTCCAGGACCTGCTCTACCAGAACCTGCGCCGCATGGGCACCGAGACCTCTGACGCAGGCACCATCGTCCCGACCGGCATTCAGATCGGCTCGGGTGTGAAAATCGCCTCAACGTCCCGCATCATGTCGCAGGGCTCCCTGGAGCAGACCGGAAAACAGCTCGATGTGGCCATCCGGGGTGAAGGCTTTTTTCACATCGAAATGCCGGATGGCACGGAGGCCTACACCCGTGACGGCTCCTTCGAGCGGGATGCGGACGGCCAGTTGGTAACTGTCGACGGTTACACCGTGAACCCGGGCATCACCATTCCCGAGAACATCCAGGACATCACCATTTCCAATACCGGTGACGTTCAGGGCGTCGATCAGTCGGGCAACACGGTTCAACTCGGCCAGCTTCAGCTCGCCCGGTTCGTCAACAAAGCCGGCCTGGAAGCGATCGGCGACAACCTGTTTCTGGAAACAGACGCCAGCGGTCAGGCGGAAGCGGGCACTCCCGGAGACAACGGCTTCGGCAGCGTGCAGCAGTATTTCCTTGAGATGGCCAACGTGGATGCGGTCACGGAAATTGCCGATCTGATTTCTGCCCAGCGCGCCTATGAGATGAATTCGCAGATCATCCAGGCCGCGGACGAAATGTACTCCACCACCACAAACCTCCGCTAAGACGGGATAGCTGATATGTTGAAACACCTGCTGAATGCCCTGATGGGACTGGTGCTGGTAAGTTTCGCCGGCGTCCCGGCAATGGCGGATGCGCGCCCGGTTCTGCGGTCGCAAGTCATGACCCTGTCCGAAATCGTGACTGTCGGCGATTTTTATTCCAATGCGGGCTCGCTCGCATCAGAACCGCTGTTCCGGTCACCGGATATGGGCACCTCCGGCAATGTCGCCGCGGATCTCGTCGCAGAACGTGCCCGCGATGCCGGATTGAAGATGGCAGGCACCGACGGCCTGCGTTCGGTCGTTGTCTACCGGGGCGCAACCAAACTCAATCGCGACCAGCTCACCGGTCTGGTGCGTGACGCCCTGATCGGGCGCAACGCCGGTCTCGATGCCGCCAGCCTGGACATCAGACTGATACAGGCACCGCGCGAAGTCCTGGCGGATCCGCAGGTGACCGATCCGGTCCGTATCGACGGCGTGGACTGGTTGCAGTCCTCCGGTCAATTCACTGTGCGGGCTACTGTCGCCGTCGAGCATGGAACGGAACCGCTAACGCTGACCGGTGTCGCAACGGAAATGGTTGATGTGGTTGCGCTGGGGCAGCCGATGCGCCGCGGAGACATTCTACGGGAAGAAGATCTGCTCACGATCCGGCTGGCCCGCTCAAAGGTCCCCTCCGGCGCGCTGTCGGATCCCGCCGAGGTCGTGGGCATGGAAGCCCGGTCCAGCTTGCGGGCGAATGCCCCCCTGTCGCGCAAGGACTTTCAGCGCCCGATCCTGATCAGCCGGGGCGACAAGATCACGATCAGTTTCGAAATGGCGGGCATGAAGCTGACCTCCAGGGCCAAAGCCATGGATGACGGCGCCAAGGGCGATGTCATCGACGTCATGAACCTGCAGTCCAGGCGCATTGTCCCGGCAACCGTAACCTCCCGCGGCCGTGTTCGCGTATTTGCCGCCAATCCTGTTGTTGCAAGCTTGAACAGCGAGACAAATTAATGCTGAGCACACTCTCCAGAAGCCTGACGGCGAGCATCGCGCTATGCGCGCTTGCGGCAGGATGCGGCACGTCCGACAAACTCGCAAATGTCGGCCAGCAGCCAGCCCTGAATGCCATTCAGGATCCGACCACCACACCGGGCTATCGGCCCGTGCAAATGCCCATGCCCGATCCCCAGCAGGCAATTTACAATCCGAATTCGCTGTGGCAGTCCGGCAGCCGCGCCTTCTTCAAAGACCAGCGCGCCAGCGAGGTCGGAGACATCCTGACTGTCGTCGTCACCATCGACGACCAGGCTGAAATCGACAACAAAACCGAACGCAGCCGCTCCGAGAGCAACGGCGCCGGCGTCGGCGGCGCTCTCGGCACCGCGATCGACACTATCTTCTTGCCCGCAGGCACGGCTGCAAGCGATCTGGCCAACGTCAACAGCGATTCCACTTTCAAAGGCAATGGCAGCGTCGACCGGAATGAGGTTCTGCAGACGACAGTCGCAGCCGTCGTTACGCAGGTTCTGCCGAACGGCAATCTTGTGATTGAGGGCCGGCAGGAAGTGCGCGTCAATTATGAGGTTCGAGAGCTGATTGTTGCCGGTATCGTCCGTCCGGAAGACATCACGTCCGGCAACCGCATTGCCAGCGAGCAGATCGCGGAAGCGCGCATCGGCTATGGCGGCCGCGGCCAGATCACCGACGTTCAACAGCCTCGGGTCGGTAACCAGGTGCTGGATATCCTGCTGCCGTTCTAACCGTTCATGGGTCCCTGCCCTGCCAAATCAAGGAAGCGGTGCTCAATGCCGCCGCCTCTTCCTTCCCCCGGCCGGTTACTCGTAACGTGTTCTAGAAGCGTTTCAGGTGACGGCTGACGACGGGCACGGCGTCTCGCTCCCCGAGCGCCGTGCCCGTTCTCATATTCAGCGCCCGTTGCGGTTTCCCGAGATTCCCGATTTTCGAACGCGCCGCGTCGCCCGTCAGGCGTGCGCAGCGGGTCTCCTGCATTACAGAACCAGCTTCAAAAGCATTGAGATCGCGTGCGGCAGCAAAGAATAGAGCGTGAAGATCAGCGATCCCCACAGAACCACGATCATCACAAGATTGTTGAAGGTCAGAACGGGGCGGCGGCGGCGTTCGTCACGAAGCCTGTCGCGGCCTCGGCGCTCACGGCCGAACAGGACCACGAGAAAATATCCGAAGGCGCTCAGCCGGACGTCGGCCGAATGCCGTTCGCTGCCGCGCCGGCGGACGGCGTCGAAAATGGCGTCTTTCTGGAATTCGTTGAGATCGACCGAGACAGTCGGATCGACATCGCTCCAGAAGGCGTTGAGTTCTGCGGTATCTGCCTGTTTCAGCATATGGCTGTCTCCGTAGGATTGGTCTCCGGGACCTGCTATTTCGTTGCGCTCAGGATCGGGGCCGTCCTGTCCACATTAATGGTCAAGGTTGAAATATCGGTGAATGGCATGACGATCTGAAAGGGAAACCCGACCGAGATCTTGAGATAATTAACACCGCTGATGGTGACGGGTGTCGCCACAACGGAGAGACTGTCACCATCGATACTGGTCAGGTATCCGCGCATGGCGGTGGTGATGTCGCTCGCCGAGGTAGATGCATCCAGATTGATCAGTCGGACCGCACGCCCCAGTGCGTGGTGGACCTCATTCCAGGTCTTGAGCGCCAGTCCGATTTCCACGATGCCAAGGACGATCATCAGAAAAACGGGAAACACCAGCGCCATTTCGACTGCCGAAACGCCTTTCGTATCCCGCATGAACTCGGGCCGGCGGATGGCTCGCCTGAAATCGGCACCCTTTATCTTATCGGATCTGGACATTTGTCTGGGATTCCACTGTGAATTCGGGAAGCAGGAAGCCTAGGTGCTGCCTGGCGGCGCTGATGTTCATGAACACCGACGGTGGCGTGTTGCCGGAGCACCAGTTGGTGCAGTCTACCGTCGTGCTGCCGCAGGAGCAGGTTTTCTCCACGGAGACCGTCACTCCCGAGGCCCCCTCCGACGAGGCCAGCACCAGATCGGAAATTTGTTGGGTTTCATTGACGTTTGCCATCACCGCCTGGGCACCGGTCCGTGTGCTGTGGTCTAGGTCGAGCCTCTCCTTGACGGCAACACCGACGTCCAGCATCAACAGCAAGCCCAGAATGAGAAAGGGCGAAATCAGTGCCATTTCGACGGCGGCAGCACCGTGTTCGTCTCGGACAAATCTCATTGCGTTTCCTCCGGCTCGGAAATGTTTCCACAAGCCCCCCGCAGCCGCCGTCATTCGACGACCCGGACCAGTTGTTCGTTCTTGATGTCGTTAAAGCCCATGCCGGTGCAATCGCTGCCGATGCCGGTGTCCCCCGTGATCTCGACAGTGTTGGCAACAATCTGCGTGCAACCACCGCCGACCGAGCTGGTTCCGGCAAATTCCACATGTCCGGATGCTGCGTAAATCGCGCCGTTGAGCTGTGAGGACGAACTGCCGTTGAAGATATGCGTCGCGTTCGGCTCGTTCCGGTCAACGAAGATGAGGATGCCCTTGTAATCGCCGCTGCTCGGTGCGTTTAAAGCTACCTCCGCGGTGCCTGCGATGCTGAAGGTGGCACCGTTGGTGAGGTAGAGCGTCACGCCATTGCCGGTGAGCACTCCCGTCGATTCAACAGTAAAATTGCCACCGTCGATGACATAGACGCCAGGGTTCATGGTGACCGTACGCTTGACCGTGAGCCCGCCGCAATAGCGGCCTTCCGAAATGGTGTAGGTTGACGATGGCGGTCCGTCAAAGACTGTCGTGGCTTCGCAGGGAGCGCTAGTCGAGGGAGTAGGTACCGATGCAAAAGGATCATCGATCGCATCGGCATATTCAATCGGTGCGGCGCACTCATCCATCGTCAAACCGGAGGTCGCGCTGACTTGCCCGACTGAGGAAACGCAGGGCGTGCGCAATTTGCCGCTGCCAATCACGGCAACCGCGTCGCCTGCCGAGGAGTTTGCGTGAACGTTGCAACTTTCCAGCGTTGCGTCACCCGAGCCGGTAACGGTTACCGCGCCCGAGGCGCTCTTGTCGAGAGCGAGAATGCAGGTCGGAAACCCCTGTTGGAGACGGGCGACCGCGTGGCCCGAAAGCGGCACATCATCAGTGAAGAATAGCGCTGTGAACAATCTTGGAACATTTTCCTGAACGTTGATCTCGACAGCGTTCGAATCACCCGAATAGGCGCCGCCGGTTGCCGGCCAATCAGCGGTCAGGGTGCCGATTGACGTCCTGTAGCCAGTCTTGACTGCAGCGGCCAATGCGGCTTCGGAAATGGCTGTCTGGTTCCTGTTTGTCCTCAGTTGCGCCGCGGCAGCATAGGCTGCCACATCCGCCGAGTTCTGCAGCTTGCGTTGCGTGAAATACCAGTAGGACGCTTCGGCACCAAGACCGAGGCCGCCGATCACAACAGGCATCAGCAACGCGGTAAGGGTTGCTATCGTGCCGCCCCGACTGGAGATGAAAGCCTGAAACAGAGCTTTTACCATTGTGTATTACTTGCCCCAAGGTGTTTTGTTGGTTTCAAACCGTAGCAAGTAATCGTTACGCCAGATAAAACATAATATTTGGTTTTTTTACTAAAATTAAATCATTTTTAGACTTGTAAAACCTACCAAATCTGCAACCTGACCTTGTGACAGCATAAGTATAAATGGCAGGATCTATGGTTGCGATCTGTTCCGCATTTGTCGAATTTAAACCGTCAATTCGCACCAACCCGGCACATCCTTTTAGAGTGACACCGCGATATGACATTCCCGGTTCACTTCCCCCTCATACGAAGCGGAGATCCTGATACGTTCTTTTGGGGCTTGCCGGCGATGACGCGCGTGCGATGAACCTGAACACGCCCCATAATTGCAATGACCGCCGGAATATGAGACGAACCTTAGAGTCAGGTCCCTAGATTCGTGTGGTCGAGGTATTTCGGGCTACAGTAACTTTCCAAAGACAGAACGTTTCGGCGGAGGTCCCATGCGCTTCCTTGGTGGTTTTCTTGTTGCGGCTCTGCTGGTTTCAACCTCACCGTCTTTCGGCGCCGGATGCGGTGACGGGCCCGGCGGCTTTGAGGCCTGGAAGCAGTCCTTCATCGAAAGTTCCCCGAGCTACGGACTGAAGAAACGGGTCGTTCGCCAAGCACTGCAGAACGTCAAGTACAGTTCCAAGGTGGTGCGGCTAGACCGCAGCCAGAAGTCGTTCAAGCTGAGCTTCAATCAGTTCTACGCAAAACGCGTCAACAACGCGATGATCCGGCGCGGCCAGAAAATGGGCAAGATCTATGGCCGGATCTTCAACAAGATCGAACGCAAGTACGGCGTTCCCGCCCCGGTTATTCTGGCGATCTGGGGCCTGGAAACAAATTACGGCGGCTTCTCCGGAAACATGCCGGTGCTGCGCTCGCTAACAACGCTCGCTTACGACTGCCGCCGCTCCGAGTTTTTCACCAACGAATTGGTCAACGCTCTGGTCATCGTCCAGCGGCGGGACATGTCGCCCGCTGAAATGAAGGGAGCCTGGGCGGGGGAGATCGGACAGACCCAGTTCCTTGCCTCGTCCTACGTCAAATATGCCGTCGACTATGACCGCGACGGCCGGCGGGACCTGATCCGCTCCGTTCCGGATGTTTTGGCTTCCACCGCCAACTACCTGCAAAAAAACGGCTGGCGCCGCGGCCAGGGCTGGGGTCCGGGAACCGCAAACTACGCTGTATTGAAAAAGTGGAACAGGGCCAGCGTTTACGTTGAGACCATCTCCGTCATGGCAGCCAAGATCGGCGGTTGAGCAGGACAGCGCTGCAGATCGGCGTGAAATTATCGGTAGTATTTTTGCCGACATACAGCTGTAATCACAGCGATGCAAAATCGGCCTGACAGAAGAGTTGTCTCTTTGGAAGGACATGATTGCGCGTCGGAAGAATTTCTGCGCGGGCACCGTCCTGCCACCTATTGAATGTCCAGCCTTCAAGCCTAAAAGGAGTCTTCAGTGTCCAACCTCAAAGATTTTTCCATATCGCGGCGCTCATTACTCATGGGCGCTGCCGCGACCGGCTTTACGGCCGCGCTTCATCCCTATTCCGTGCTGGCGAAGGAAGGCACTGCCCATGTCAGGCTGATGGAAACCACCGACCTTCACGTCCATGTTTTCCCTTATGATTATTACAGCGACCGGCCGGTCGACACTGCCGGTCTCGCCCGCACCGCAACTTTGATCCGGCAGATCCGCGACGAAGCAACAAACTCGGTCCTGGTTGACAACGGTGACTTCCTGCAAGGCAATCCGATGGGTGATTTCATCGCCTATGAACGCGGCATGCATGAAGGCGATGTTCACCCGGTGATCAAGGGCATGAATGTGCTGAATTTTGATGCCGGCACGCTTGGCAACCACGAATTCAACTACGGCCTGGACTTCATGACAAAAGTCCTTAGCGGCGCCAATTTCCCGATAGTCTGCGCCAACCTGGTCAAAGGCACCACGCTTGCCGGCAATGCCCGGGAGGACAACCTCTTCCTGAAGCCCTATGTGATCGTTGAAAAGGAGATCATGGACGGTACCGGCAATTCTCACCCGATCAAGATCGGCTTCATCGGCTTCGTGCCGCCGCAGATCATGAATTGGGACCGCCGGCATCTGGAGGGCAGCGCCAACACACGCGACATCGTCGACACGGCAAAGGCCTTCGTTCCGGAAATGCGCGAACAGGGATGCGATCTTGTGATTGCCCTTTCCCACTCCGGCATTGACGCCAGCGACTTCTCCGAGCGCATGGAGAACGCCTCGCTGCACCTGGCAGCGGTTGAAGGTATCGACGCGGTCTTTACCGGCCACCAGCACCTCGTCTTTCCCGGCCCGGCCTATGAAGACCTGCCGGGGATCGACAGCAAAAAGGGAACGCTCTTCGGCAAGCCGGCTGCCATGGGCGGCTTCTGGGGCTCCCACCTTGGCGTTATCGACTTGATGATCGAGCGGGACGGCAACGGCTGGCGCGTTGCCAATTTCATGACCGAGGCACGCCCGATCTACGAAAAGGACGGCCGCAAATCCATTCCGCTGGTGGAGAGCCAGCAGGATGTGCTCGACGTGGTCAAGGAAGATCACGAGGCAACGCTTGCCTACGTCCGCCGCCCGGTCGGCAAGACATCCGCGCCGCTGCATTCCTATTTCGCGCTGGTCGCCGACGATCCGAGCGTACAGATCGTGTCCAAGGCTCAGACCTGGTATATCGAGCAGATGATGAAGGGCACGGAATGGGAAGGCCTTCCGGTGCTTTCCGCAGCGGCCCCGTTCAAGGCCGGCGGCCGCGGCGGACCGGACTATTACACCGACGTTCCGGTTGGTGATGTCGCCATCAAGAACGTCGCCGACCTCTATCTCTATCCAAACACGGTACGCGCGGTTGCGATCAAGGGCAGCACGGTGAAGGAATGGCTGGAACGCTCTGCCGGAATCTTTCTGCAGATCAAGCCAGGCAAGGCCGATCAGCAACTGATCAGCCCGGAGTTCCCTAGCTATAACTTCGATGTCATTGACGGCATCACTTATGAGATCGACCTCGCCCAGCCGTCGAAATACGATCCGAAGGGTGAACTGATCAATCCGGATGCCAATCGCATCGTGAAGCTTGCCTTCAACGGTCAGCCTCTGGACCTTGACCAGACTTTCATTGTCGCGACCAACAATTACCGCGCCAGCGGTGGTGGCAACTTCCCAGGGATCAGCGACGACGTTGTCGTCTTTGTCGGTCCGGACACCAACCGGGACGTTCTGGTCCGCTATATTATCGAACAAGGCACGATCAACCCGTCCGCCGATGCGAACTGGTCCTTCAAGCCGGTCCCTGACACCACGGTCCTCTTCGAGACCGGACCCGGCGGCGCCGAACACGCAAGCACCGTCGAGGGTGTCAACATTGAGCCGGCGGGCGACGGCAAGGACGGCTTCGCGCTTTACCGGATCACACTATAGGCGAGAGCTCCTCGAAAACGGGCAGAAGAGCGCTATCGGCCCGAACCTCACGTTGGCAAGACCGGCAGGACCGTCGCGAATGACGGCCCTGCCGGTCTTTGCATTTCCAGCCCAACGTCGTCTCAGCGCTTCGAGCCCTTTCGCGATGAATGCGTTTACAGAACCGCATTCATTGGCAACCTCCGATGCGCCGGCTGCGGGGCTGTCCATAAAAAAACCTTCCCGCGAAGGGAAGGTTTTGAAAGTCGTTAAGGAACCACCGCTGACGCGGCGGATCGGCCGTTTTCGGGAAATCAGTCGTCGCGATAGACTTTTTCCCGGCGTTCATGCGCTTCCTGGGCCTCGATGGACAGGGTCGCAATTGGCCGGGCTTCCAGGCGCCGAAGGGAAATCGGCTCGCCCGTCTCTTCGCAATAGCCGTAGCTCCCGTCGGCAATGCGTTCCAAAGCATCATCGATCTTTGAAATCAGCTTCCGTTGACGGTCCCGGGCGCGCAGCTCAATGGAGCGGTCTGTTTCAGACGACGCACGGTCGGCAAAATCGGGATGGTTCTGGCTTTCCTCCTGAAGGTTCGCGAGCGTTTCCTTGCTTTCCTTCAGGATCTCTTCTTTCCAGGCAAGCAGCTTGTTCCGAAAATATTCACGCTGCCTGTCATTCATGAACGGCTCGTCTTCCGAGGGTCGATATTCAGACTCAATTTCAACCGTCATCGATAACTCCGGATTACCGTTATGCCGGGCGCAATATATAGCCCGTTCTGTCAGCCGACAACGGTTCATTTGCGAAAAATGGAATTAAAGAAAGTTAATAACTTTCAATCCGTTGCGTCAGTTTTGATGAGTTTCACAGCAAAAGCCCAGCAAAGCCGCAATCCATCAATCCGAGAATCGGCCGAGCTTTGCCAGTTCCACTTTTACCCGCAATTCGATCTCTTCAAGCACTGAATCAACCTTCGAATCGCCGCTGTCCTGGCGCTGTGAAACCTGATGCGCAAGAAGCTCAAGCCGCTCTTCGGAAACCATGCCGGCGAGCAGATCCGTGCGCACATTTTCCAAAACGTCGAGCAGCAAATGTCCGTGTTTCGCTGCCTTCGAGCGGCGTGCAGCGCGTTCATCCACTTCCTGTAGCGCGAGCAGCGCGTCCATTCCCTGAATGGCTGAGCCGCCCGCTGTCTGAGCGCTCTGAGGCACGTCTTCGCCAAGGTCCGGTGCGAACGTGTCCGATCCTGACGGGGCCTGCTTTTTCGCGCCCTTGCCCCGGACGCCGGTAATCGGTTTGTTGCCAGTGATCCTCATGATCGTCTTTCCAGTCCGCCTGACGGCATAAACAGAGCAATTCGAGAGGAAAGCTTTCAGCTGCCTGTCAGATTCTGCCGGTAAGGGTAAATGAATCCTTGCACATGAGGCAATATTTGCCGGGCCTTAAACGCATATCGTTCAGCCAATTCGGCATTTTTGCGTGGATATTCTCCCCATACGACCAGCAAGCAGCGCAGAATCCCGTCACTTTGTCTCATGCATCCGCGCCCTTCCGGAAAACTGGCACGCCTCTCGCATAACGCAAGCCGAGAGAGTGCGACCCGGCAAGTGCCGCCGGATCCAGAAAAACGGGCCAGAAACCGGTATGCGACATTCGAGTGAGACGATTTCGGGATACTTGACGCGGCTGACGCTGCTTGCAGCCGTCCTTGTGATAGGCGCTGGCTGCCTTGCGTCGCCGGTTCATGCCGCATCGCGGATCAAGGACATCGCGGATTTCGAAGGGATCCGCGAAAACCAGCTTATCGGCTACGGTCTCGTCGTCGGCCTGAGTGGCACCGGGGATTCGCTCAACAACTCACCATTCACCCAGCAAAGCCTTCAGGCCATGCTGGAACGTCTGGGTGTGAACACCCGAAACGTCGACCTCAACACCAATACGGTTGCCGCCGTGATGGTGACGGCCAATCTGCCGCCCTTTTCAACGCAGGGCACACGCATCGACGTCAACGTCAGCGCGCTCGGAGATTCGGAATCCCTGCAAGGCGGCACGCTTCTGGTAACGCCGCTGGTCGGCGCCGACGGCGAAGTTTATGCCATTGCGCAAGGTTCCGTCGCCATAGGCGGCTTTTCCGCCCAGGCGGATGCAGCCTCCGTTGTCCGGGGCGTGCCGACAGCCGGTCGGATCGCAAATGGCGGTCTGGTTGAACGGGAACTTGATTTCAAACTGGCCTCGCTGACCACCCTGCGCCTTGCCCTGCGCAATCCGGATCTCACCACAGCGCGGCGGATCGCATTATCGATCAACGAACTGATCGGCATGCCGACAGCCGAACCACTCGATCCGGCAACCGTCCGCCTTGATCTGCCGAGGCAATATGACGGCAATATCGTCGACCTTCTGACCGATATCGAACAACTGATCGTCGAACCGGACCTCGCTGCCCGCATCGTGATTGACGAAAACTCCGGCATCATCGTCATGGGCCAGGACGTGAAGGTTTCGATGGTGGCCGTGGCACAGGGCAACCTGACGGTGACAATTGCTGAAACACCGCAGATCTCCCAGCCCCTGCCGTTCAGCAACGGCCAGACTGCCGAAGTGCCGCGCTCGGATGTGGGTGTGCAGGAAGACGACAGCAAACTCGCCATCGTCCCGGAAACCGTCACGCTGAAACAGCTGGTGGACGGATTGAACGCCCTGGGCATCGGCCCGCGCGACATGATCTCGATCCTGCAGGCCATCAAGGCATCCGGTGCCTTGCAGGCGGACATAGAGGTGCTGTGATGTTGCAACAGGTGCCATCTGCCTCAAGTCAGCCCAATCCTCTGGACACCATCCGCGGTGTCGACCGGACCGACAAGACTGCCGTCAGGGAAGCTGCCGAAGAGTTCGAGGCCGTCTTCCTGAACACCATGCTCCAGAACATGTTCACCGGCCTTGAAAGCGGCGGCACCTGGGGCAGCGGCCACGGGGCGGATGCCTGGCAGAGCCTGTTGATTGATGAATATGCGCGTTCCATCGCCGAAACCGGCGGTATCGGCCTGGCCGACAATGTTGAACGCGAACTGCTTGCTTTGCAGGAAGGGGCCAAATGACTGCTCAACCGAATACCAACACTTTTCCGTTTTCGCTCGACCGTCCAAGCAGCCCACAGGAAGCGGAGAGCTTCTGTTCTGCCCTCTCCGGAACGATGGAAGCACTTCTGTCCGTCATCGAGATGGAGACAGACCTGGTGCGGGCCGGCAAGCTGCGCGACGCCGGTGAGCTCCAGGCCGACAAGGCACGGCTGATCCACGAATATACCCGCGGCATGATGGTGGCCAAGGAACATGCAGTCGCTCTCGGCAATCTTGCGCCGGCGGCAACACAGTCCCTGCGCCGGCAGCACGGGGAATTCCAACCGGTCCTGCGGATCAATCTGGCTGTCCTGTCGACAGCGCGGGATGTCGCCAACAGCCTCGTCTCGACGGTGGCCAAGGCAGCCGGAGCCAAGAACGCAGCGGCGCCAACCACTTACGGCCGGAGCGGCTCAGCGCCTCAGGGTCCTCAATCGGCAAGGGGAATAGCTGTTAATCAGTCCCTTTGAGGGGAATTGGGCTCAGCCACTCACGGC
>JBNLAU010000405.1:0-4796 GCA_050302295.1 Roseibium sp.
ATCGTACTTGCGGGAGAACTCCCGCAAGAAACGCTTGTTTGCCGGATTATCCAGGTTGGGAGCCCAGTGGGAGGCGGAAAGCAGCCCTTCCGCCATTTCCGAGGTATAGGGCAGCGTGAGCGCATTCACTGTCTGCGCGGACAGGAATGGGACGATGCCCTTTAGACCGGAGGTATGAAACTGTTTCACCAGTTCCACGCCCATGCCACCGGGCATATAGGCATAAATGGCATCCGGCTCGATTTCCGCGATCTGTTCAAACTCTTCCGAAAAGTCGGTCTGACCGAGCTTCGGAAATAGTTCGCGGGCGATCTGTCCCTTGAAATGCCTGCGGAAGGCGGCCACCGCGTCCCGTGCCGCCTCATAATCCGGAGCAATGGTTACGACCTGCTGGTAGCCTTTGAGGCTGGCATATCGCCCCATGGTCTCATGAACCTGGTCGTCCTGCGAAGCGGTGGAAAAGAAATAGCGGTTGCACTTTCGGCCTGCGATGGGAGCAGGTCCCGAATGCGTGCCTATGAACAGCGTTTTTGAACGTACGACCGGATCATGTACGGCAAGCATGATTTTGGAGAAATTCACACCAACCAGCACGTCGATGCCGTTTTCATCAATCAGTTTTGTCACCTGCTTCCGTGCATAGTCCGGATCGAGTTTGTCATCGACGACGATCACGTTGGTTTTCAGTCCGCCAAGGGCGCCGTTGGACTGTTCGACCGCCAGCATGAAACCATCGCGCATCTGTTCGCCATAAACCGCCGCCGGACCGGACAGGGTCGCCATCAGGCCGACCTTCAACTCCGGCACTTCCTGTGCCACCGACACCTGGGCAGCCAGAAGCACCCCCGCAACCGCGCCCGCGAACCTGGTAAAGTGATGCGTGATCCAACGCGTCATGATGAACAGCCGTCCGTTTTTATTAGCGACTTCCCAAACCCCGGCACGGCCCTACTCCCGTGCCATCGAAAGCCAATTCCGGGTTCATTGTGACCGAGACAAGTTAGGCTTTTGCAAACAGAAACGCATCAGACAGTTTTTCACCACAGACCCGTCACATTTTCGGGAAAATTCCTCCAAGACGCCGCAATCCGGCCTGTGAACGGACGCAATAACAAAGGTTAATGCCTCTGGTGGTGGTCAGGATTTATCCCTTGAACCAGTTTGCGCGAACTCCCATGGACTTCGCAGATCAGTGCCTGAAGCGGCCAAGTGTGCCGCACCTTTCACGCATTGGCAGGCCCCCGAATGCGGAGCGCCGGCGCAACGGTTAAGTCCTGACCTCGACCAAGACAACCGCTCTGAGCGTGCCGGAACCGCAAAACCAGGAGGGCCCAATGTATTCCTTAGCCGCGCCTAACACAGCTTGCGACATTCAATCAGGCCACAGAACGGACAATGCAAAGCAGAAACTCAAAAAAGAAGACCTGAAAATCATCAAAGTAAATGATCTTGGTGGAGCTGATCAGCTCGATTCCGATCCGCTGGATCCGAGCGAAATCGCCGCCAAGATCCTTCAGATGCATGCGGCTGCGGATGAGCCGATACCGGCCGAGACCCGCAGACCCGTTCTTCTAAATGGACACGATGAACCGGCGCTGGACATTCCGGGCGTCTTGCGGCGTCCGAAACTTGACGCGGGCCACAAGAGGCCGGAACCGGACCCGGTTCCCGCTCCCCAATCCGGCTGGGACGGCTTCAAGCCGACCGAAAACGGTCCGAGTTTCAAGGCACTGCTCGTCAGCACGGCGTTGATCGTCTCTATCGGCGCCGGCGCGTTGGCTTTTGGCTTGATCGGCTATTCCAAGGATAATGATCAAGGCGAACGCCTGGTGGAAACGGAAGAGATCACGACCATTGAAAGCCTGATTGCCGAGAACGCGGCTGAGGATTCGGCAAGTCCGGTTGAAGCAGATCCTCCTGCCACGACTGCACAGATCGAAAAAGCCAAGGACAGGGTTCGGCAGGCATTTTCTGCCCGCAAAACGGGCACAGTCGCGCCGGTCGATCCGACCCGGCCGCTGAACCGCGAGGCATTGAATTCTTCGGCTCCGCAGTTGCAGCTTTCCCCGCCTTTGCACACTTCCCGGCCACAGCCCATTGAAGTTACAGCCAACAGGATTGCCGAACCGGACCCTGCTCTTGCAGGCACGACATTAAACATGCCGGTGACAGCGGCTCTCCCGAGCCTGGGAGAACCTGCTCACTCCGCCAAGGAAGCCGAAATCCAAACGAAAGTAAGTGCCAGAGCGACTGAAGAAAGTCGCACAGCAACTGAGGAGAGCGGTGCAAATACCGCGGAACAGTCATATCCGAATTCGGGAACGGTCACGGCATCAGTGAACCTGCGGCAGTCGCAAGACAAGGACGCCACGGTCCTTGGGGTCATTCCGGAAGGTACGCAAGTCCGTTACAACGACTGCGGCACTTGGTGGTGTGGCGTTTCCCATAACGGCATGACTGGTTTTGTCGGACAGAAATACCTGGACCGGCCTGCTGGCGCGGAGTAACTGCGCCGGCTGGGTAGAAGCTTGTTAAGCCGGTTTCTTTACCCTGTCTCCAATTGCCTCTTCCTACCGGGCCGCCATACGCTCAAAACGGGGGAGCATAATTAAGTTCGAGTTCTGAACTTTCTGACGGGAGACAGGGAATGGCTTTCCATCGCTTGCGCGCAATTGCTGCTGTTGCCGTCGCTTTTCATGTGGTGCCATCTTTGCCTGCCGCGGCGGGAGGAACCGATTGCGTGATCTATGCCACCGACTACGCCAACGCTCACATGGGCAGCGGCGACATGGTGGGCGATGCTGTCTCCGGGGGCATGGAGGGCGCGGTTGCCGGCGGTCAATGGCGCGGGCCTTCTGGCGCCTATCGCGGCGCGCGCGTTGGCGGTGCGCTAGGCGTTCTGGACAATCTTGGGTCCCTGCCCGGCGGCTGGCAAGGCCTCTACGATATGGCCTACCAGATGTGCCAGCAGCAAACATCCGGCGTGAACGCGGCACCCTATTATCCTCCTCCCGGTTTGGTGTCGCCTGAGCCCGAATGCCGGTCCTCGGCCACGGTGAGTGTTCCGCTTAAACGGTCACCGGAAGGCGCGATCATGGCCGGTTCCGGGTATGGCAGTTGTCGCTAGTTCAATACGATTTCCCTCAGCGCCCGGTGGAAGACGGCTTCATATCGCCTCAGACCGGTTGACCTTGCCCGCGAAGCGCAGTCAACTACGCCCGATTTTTAATAGGCTTTGCCGCTTCCCGTTCGCCAGAATACGACAGGACTGTTCATGACCCGCCGTGCCTTCTCCGCCCCCGGTTTCGTTCTTGCCGCCGTTGCCGGTCTTTACCTGACCGCCGCCCCGGCCTTTGCCCAGCAATGTGGCGGGGATTTCCGTCAGTTTCTTGCCGGCGTGAAACAGGAAGCCGTTTCCAAGGGACTGTCGGCGGGCGCCGCCGACCAGACGCTTTCAGGCGCACAGATCGACAGGAAAGTCCTGTCGCGCGACCGGGCACAAGGCGTTTTCAAAATGGCGTTTCTGGACTTTTCCAAACGCGTCATCTCCGGATACCGGATGAAAAACGGCGCAGCGAACATGAAAAAATACGCCGGAATTTTTCAGCGCACGGAACGTGAATATGGCGTTCCCGCACCGGTCATTACGGCCTTCTGGGCTCTTGAGACCGATTTCGGCGCTGTTCAAGGCGACTTCAACACGGTCAACGCGCTGGCGACCCTTGCGCATGATTGCCGCCGCCCTGAGCTGTTCCGGCCGCAGCTGATCGCCGCGATTGAGATGGTGCAGCACGGCGACCTTGACCCTCGGGGAACGACCGGCGCCTGGGCCGGCGAAATCGGTATGGTGCAGATGTTGCCGGAGGACATCATCAAGTTCGGCAAGGACGGCAATGGCGACGGACATGTGCGTCTGAAAGAGAGCGCGGAGGATGCGATACTGACCGCGGGTGCCTTCATTCAGAATCTCGGCTGGCACCGCGGGGAACCGTGGCTGCAGGAAGTAACCGTGCCACAGAACCTCAACTGGGCGGACAGCGGCCTCGGCAAGTCCAAGACCGGTGCACAATGGGCCGCTCTCGGCGTATCGCCGCGCTCCGGCCAGATCTCCTCGAACCTGCAGGCCTCCCTGCTGTTGCCCCAGGGCCGCAAAGGACCGGCCTTCCTTGCCTACCCGAACTACAACATTTATCTGAAATGGAACCAGTCCTTCGTCTACACGACGACAGCAGCCTATTTCGCGACCCGGCTGGCCGGTGCTCCCCGCTACAATCAGGGCAATCCGGAGCCGGGCTTGAGTGACTCCCAGATGAAACAGCTACAAACCAAGCTTGCAAACAAAGGCTACGATGTCGGCAAGATTGACGGCATTCTTGGCTCTGGCACTCGCGCGGCCGTGCAAGACGTGCAGCAGCGGCTCGGCATGCCGGCTGACGGGTGGCCGACGCCGGCGCTGTTGAACCGTCTATAAGGCCCCGTCAATAAAGCGGCGGGACCGATGGCCCCGCCCGGGAAGATCATTTTCGCGGCCGCGGACAACGAAGTCCGTATAAGGATTTCCCGCTCTTTGCGAATAATCTTCGAAGGTCTTCGTCAGACCAAGCTGACGCCTTCCTTCAATCCCCGGCCCGGGACAAGCCTCACTTGAACGGGAAGTTCGCCGGTGGCTCTTTGACGACCTATTCCACTTTCGCCTTGTCGGCTCCCGGCGCATCTTCCAGCACTGTAGGCTTTCCGTTGTCGCCCAACAGGAAAACCGTCAGGATGCGTGCTGGTCCCTCACCGCTGTTTTCGCC
>JBNLAU010000406.1:0-24075 GCA_050302295.1 Roseibium sp.
GCGTGAGGACGGCCACCGGATGGATGATTTGCCGTCTCACCCGGTGATGCAAAAGTGGTGGGCGCATATGGCCGACATCATGGCAAGCCAGCCGGACAACAAGCCCGTGGTGAGCGAGCTTGAAACCGTCTTTCACATGGACTGACGGTATATGACCTCCGTGAAGCACGTCGGCGTCATCGATATCGGCAAGACCAATGCCAAGGTCGCCGTTGTGGATCTTGAAGAGCGGCGGGAGATCGGCGTTCTGAAGCGGCCGAACAAGGTCCTGACCGCAGCGCCCTATCCGCACTACGACGTGGATGGCCACTGGGAGTTTATCTGCGATGCGCTGGCCCGGCTGCATGAGCAGCACGGAATTGACGCGATTTCAGTAACGACCCATGGCGCCAGCGCTGTTCTTCTGGATGCTGAGGGAAATCTTGCCGCGCCTGTTCTCGATTACGAGTTCGAAGGACCGGACAGTCTTGAAAAGGCCTATGACGCCATCCGGCCGGCGTTTGCGGAAACCGGGTCGCCCCGTCTTGGCATGGGGCTTAATCTGGGGGCGCAGCTTTTCTGGCAACTGCAAAGTGATCCGGATCTGTTGGCGCGGACAGCCACTGTTCTGACCTATCCGCAATACTGGGCCTATCGCCTGACGGGGATGCTCGCCAACGAGGTCACGTCTCTCGGCTGTCATACCGACCTCTGGTGCCCGCTGGAAGGCCGGTTTTCGTCACTGGTGGAGCGATTGGGCCTGAACGGGAAAATGGCTCCGGTCCGCAAAGCGGGTGATCTTGCGGGGCCATTGCCGCCGGAGGTGGCAGAAAGGACGGGGCTGCCCGCTGACCTGACGGTTGTCTGCGGCATCCACGATTCCAACGCGTCGCTCTATCCGCATCTCTTGCGGCGGCAGCCGCCCTTTTCGGTGGTCTCCACCGGAACATGGGTGATTGCACTTGCCATCGGCGGCAAGGCCGTGACGCTCGATCCGGCCCGCGACACGCTGATCAACGTCGACGCCTTCGGCAATCCCGTGCCGTCGGCCCGCTTCATGGGCGGGCGCGAATTTGACATCATCATGGCCGGCCGGGAAGGGACTTGCTCCGAGGCCGGGCTTGAGAGCGTTCTGGACAAATCCATCATGCTTTTTCCCGCCGTCGATCCCCGTTCGGGTCCGTTTCAGGGGCGGGCGCACAGGTGGAGCGTAGACGAGACGGAATTGACAGACGCGGAGCGTTACGCTGCCCTGTCCTTCTATCTGGCGCTTGTCACCGCGGAATGCCTGGCAATGACAGGTGCCGACGGCCCGAGCGTTGTCGAAGGCCCGTTTGCCCGAAACGCGCTTTACCTGGATATGCTGGGTGCCGCGACCGGGCGTCCTGTCGAGCCTTCCGAAGGATCGGCCACCGGAACCAGCATCGGCGCGGCGCTGCTGGTATCGGATGGCGGGCAGACACCTGGAACGCAGGCCGGTTGCCTGAAACACTCCGCTGAACCTGACGTCCGCCTTCGGGCATATGCGTCCGAGTGGCTCAAGACGGTTCGTTAAGCTGTTTTCACGTCATCCAGAAACTGGGTGACCGACGATTGCAGACGTTGCGATTGTCCTGAAAGCTGTTCGCTTGCGGCAACGACACGGGTTGCCGTCGACCCAGTTTCGACCGCCGCCTCGCTGACGCCGGCAATATTCCGGGTGGTCTCCTGGGTGCCGGTGGCGACGTCCTGGATGGACTGGGAAATCTCACCGGTTGCCGCACCTTGCTCTTCAACCGCCGATGAGATGGATACCGCGATGCCTTCCAGCTCGGTTATGATCTTTGTGACGTCTTCCACGCCGGCGACCGCGCCATCCACTTCCGACTGGATCTGGGTGATCTGAATGGATATTTCCTCCGCGGCCCTGGCGGATTGTCCTGCCAGTTCCTTGACTTCGGAGGCGACCACAGCAAAACCTCTGCCTGCTTCGCCGGCACGTGCGGCCTCGATCGTGGCGTTTAGCGCAAGCAGATTGGTCTGTTCAGCCACGGCCTGGATAAGCGCGATGACTTCGCTGATCCGCGTCGCAGCCGTCTTCAGGCCGAGCACCTGTTCGTTGACCCGGGTCGCCCGTTCTCGCCCGCTGCTGGTCTGGCTGGACGATTTGCTGGCCTGCTCGCCGATTTCGGTGATGGATGCCGACACTTCCTCGATGGCGGATGCAATTGTCTGAACGCTGGAGGCCGATTGCTCGGCGGCGGCCGATACTGCCGCGGACTGGTTGGTGTTTTCCTCGGCAATCGCGCTCATGGATTGGGCGGTCTGGTTCAACTCCTGGCATGCCTCGCCAACGGAGTGCAGAAGCTCGGCCACATCGGAATCGAACTCCGAGGTCAATCTGGCGATGGCCTCGGCGCGGCGCAGCTGGGCGGCCTGAGCTTCCTTTTCGCGTTCAGCCGCGGCCTTGGCCTCGATCGTGCGCTCCCGGAAGATTTCATAAGCCTGGGTGAGTTGTGCTGCTTCGTCACGTCCTACGCTCTGAAGCTCGATGCTCGTGTCGCCTTCGCCCAGGCGGTTGAGCGCGGACACCACCTGGTTTATCGGACCGGAGATCGCCCGCGTCAGGATATATGACGCGCCTGCTGCCAGGATCGTGGATACGATGCCGACAATCATGATCATCATGGTCGCTTGCTGCTCGTGATGCTCCGCATTGGTTGCCGCCTTGCGGGTGAAGGCCGTCAGGTCATTCGCCAAAGCCTCGAGCTCATGATTAACGGCATCTTCTTCGCTGGCGACCTGGTCAATCAGTTGCTGCTCGTCGCTGATCTGATCGTGGCCATTGGCCTGGGCGGCTTCTGCCCTGCTGGCAATTGTCTTGATCGCACCCTGCGCGTCCGTCTCGAATGCGTGATGGGCCTCTTCAATATGTCCCAACGCCTCGAATACATGATCCCATTCTGCGAGTTCCTCCTCGCTCCGGGTTTCTTCCCTGATGGATCGAACCTTTTCGAGCGCAAGATTCAGTTCTTCGTCGGCAGCGTCCGTGAGTTCGGAAAACTCGGTGTGAACTTCCGAAAAGCCTTCGAAAGCATGCCGGCTTCCGTTAGCCGCCTCTTCACCAAGGCGAATGGCGCGCTCGAAAAGGATCGCCTGTTCGAGCTGCGTCTCGGTCAGATGGGATATCGAATTGGCGAGCACGAGATCGTCTTCAGCAACCGACTTCAATTCATGCCCTATTGTCGACATCGACCGGAGGCCGATTGCAGCTGTTACCACCAGAAACAGGATCATCAGGAAACCAAAGGTTCCCAATTTGATGGCAAGTGGAAAACGTGACAACAGCATGAACAGGGCTTCCTTCTTCTATAGGTAAGTCCGCCGTGGAAGTATCTTTGATTTCGGGGGTATTTTAGAGCAAATTAGAATAATTATTCATTAAGGCAGAAATGATTTGGTAATAATACCTAATGCTGTTTTTGTAATTGTCAAATTTAATACTGTCTATATTTATATATTGATGCAACTTCTAATTATTCTTGTGGAAATTTCAATCTGACTTACTTGGGGCGAATGCAGTCGACGGCTGCCAATCAAGAAAATCACCTCTTGATTGTATTTTCTAATTCGGCGCTCCGATTCAGGCCCCGCCTCGATGTCGTACCTTGAAATAATCGTCTCGCCATGACTGAGGGCCGGTGGGTGCCGGCTATTCGAAACGCGAATGAGCGTATCCGATTGGCGCTGCAAACGGCGACGCCTAGCGCTTGGTATTACTTTGGCATGCCGTTGGTGTTACATCGCCTCCACACATTTTGATCCGTCAATCCGCATTCCGGGCTCGTGCGGATGCGTGGAGACAGACAAACCGCAGCTGAATCCATGGGCTAGATGCCGATCATCGAGCCCATAATGCGTGAACGGATGCGGATACTGGGCGTGTGAGAATGTGAGCTCATATCCGAATCGCGCATTTAGTATCCATATAGCGCGATAAAAGGGTGCCGGCTAAACTTCTATTAATTCGCGCATCCCAACCTTTTTGAATTGTTTTGTTTTTGAGGAATATTGAGGGGTGCAAGGAAATTTCTTGCTTATCAGAAATAGGTGGGATGCGGCCCTCCGATAAACGGGACTGTTCAGCGGCACCATCCAAGTGTCCTGGCATTGCTTTGGTGCAGTCAATCGCAATTCGAAATTTGTCCGAAGCTGAATTTTGGGGGCAATCGTTTTCTATACGCGGGCAAGGGCGAGGCGGACGGCCAAGTGGATCTTCCGGTTAATATCAGCCTGCCGAGACAGGGGCGTTCTGATTTGAATGTAAGAACGACAGATGCCACGAGATGCACAGATTACCGAGTGGCCTCGCAAGCAGACGTGAGTCCGGCGGCGGATCGCTATTTTGAACATGCGCCCGGACTGTTCTTCACCTGGCATGTGGACGCTGATGGCCGGATTTCCGTTCCGTTTCTGGCCGGCGACCTGAACTTGCTTCCCGCAATGCGGCAAAAGGGAAAGCCGGCCAGCCTGGAAACGATGCTTGAAGGCGTTCACTCCGGCGATGCTGACGCTCTGGCCGCGAAACTGCGGAGCACAGTGCGTGGCCCGGAAGCCCTGAGCATGACCCTCCGGGTCCTCGGAGGACAAGGTGATCTGGAATTGATGGTGATGCCGCATCGGGACGTGAAATGTCCCGGCGTGACCGAGTGGAAGGGCTTCATGCACCTTGCCACTCCGATCACACATCAAAGCCCGCGCGAACACGTGTTCGAAACCCTGCTCGCCAATCTTCCCGTGCCTGTCTATTACAAAGACAGGCAGGGCCGGTACATCGGCTGCAACAACGCGTTCGAAGAGTTTTTCGGCTACACCAAAGATGATATTGCCGGCAAAAGCTTGTTCGATATCTTCCCGCGTGAATTGGCGGAATCTCACCATGCCAAGGACGAAGAGCTGTATCGTCGCAAAGGCGTCCAGCGTTTCGAGGCCAGTGTCACCGACGCTGATGGCAATCAAATTTGTGCGTTGTTCAACAAAGCTGTTTTTACCAATGGGCAAGGCGAGCCAGCCGGCCTGATTGGTGTGGTTCTGGACATCACGCAACGCAAGCAGGCGGAACGGAATGCCAATGAAACCACCAAATTTGTCGAGGGGGTGATTGCCGCCATTCCGGACGTCCTGTTCGAAGTCGACCGGGATGGTCGCTATCTGAATGTCTGGGCGAGGAATCCGGAGCTGCTCGCCGAGAGCCGGGAATACCTGATCGGCAAGACGGTCCATGAGGTGATCCCGCCGGATGGTGCTGAAGCAGCCTTGCTTGCCATTCGAGAAGCTGACGAAAATGGCTATTGCCACGGCTGTGTCATTCGCATTCCGAAACTGGACGGAGGGATCGGGTGGTTCGAGCACACGATTGCCAAGAAAGAAGGCGGCGACCCGTCCGCCCCCACTTTCCTCGTCCTGTCCCGCGACGTGACCGAACGCAAACAGGCGGAAGATGTTGTCAAAGAGGCGCAGAAGCGTTTGCTCTCGGTGCTTCAAACAATCCCCGACATGGTCTGGCTGAAAGACGAAAATGGGGCGTTTCTACTGTGCAATCAGGAATTCGGGCGCCTGGTGGGGGTGTCCGAGGACAAAATCGTCGGAATGACGGACAACGATCTGTTCGACCCCGAACTCGCAGAGTTCTTTCGATCCAAGGATCGGGAGGCTCTGGACGCGGGTCATATTATCATTAATGAGGAAAGGGTCTTTCACGCCGAAAGCGGTGAAACCATTCTTCTGGAAACCCGCAAGGTGCCGGTATTGGGTGCCGACGGCAATGTGTCGGGAGTTCTCGGCGTCGCGCGTGATATCACCGAGCTGAGTGCTTCGCGCGAACAGATCAAACGGCTGGCTTTCTACGATCCGCTGACTTCGCTTCCGAACAGGGTTCTTTTCAACGACCGCCTGGGTCAAATGATTGCCAGTGCGCGGCGGGAGCACCTGTTGGCGGGCGTCATGTTGATCGATCTGGATCATTTCAAGGCCGTGAATGACACGATGGGGCATTCGGCCGGTGACGAACTGCTGCAGCAGGTGGCCTCCCGCCTGTCTTCATGCGTGAGAGAAGTCGATACGGTCTCGCGCCTTGGTGGAGATGAATTTGCCATTCTCCTGCCGAAGGTCCAGCGCAGGTCGGATCTGGAATTCGTTGCCGGCAGAATTCTGGAGGCCCTCAACGCCGGCTTCACTCTGGATGGGCGCCAGGTCTTCACCTCTTGCAGCATCGGGATTGCACTTTGTCCCGACGACAGCGTCGTGGCCGATGACCTGGTGAGATACGCCGATGCCGCGATGTATCTGTCCAAGCACTCGGGCCGCAGCACGTTCCGCTTCTATTCCGGGGCCATGGAGAAGAGCGCCAATAACTACCTGACACTTCAATCAGAACTGCGTTCCGCATTCAGGCGAAAGGAACTGGAACTGCACTATCAGCCGAAGGTGCTGTTGCAGAATGGCGAGATAATCGGTTCCGAAGCACTTTTGAGGTGGAAACATCCGGAAAAGGGCATGATACCGCCGGACCAGTTTATTCCGGTGGCCGAGGAATCCGGATTGATCCGGGACCTGGGCCGGTGGGTGCTGAACAGGGCTTCCCAGTTTGCTGCCGAATTGAATGGCGATGGCAGAGCCCTTCACAAAGTGGCGATCAATCTGTCGGCAAAGGAATTTCAGTGCCAGGATTTTTCCAAGGTGGTGGCAGATATTCTGGCCGGGAACGGGTGCCGCCCGGAGTGGATCGAAATCGAAATTACTGAAAGCCTGTTGCTGGATGACAGGAGCGGTGCCGCGGAGATGCTTTTCGCGCTTCGGGAGATGGGTATTTCCATTGCCATCGACGATTTCGGAACCGGTTATTCCGCGCTTTCCTATCTGACGCGCTTTCCCATCGATACGCTTAAGATCGACCGGTCCTTCATTCACAAGACCGATCTGCGCAGCCTGGAACTCGTGAAAGCAATCCTGGCCATGGCGCGCGGGTTGGGGCAGACGGTTGTCGCCGAGGGCGTCGAAACCGCCGAACAGGCAGAATTCCTGAAAGCACACGGATGCCAAGCGGCCCAGGGGTTCTACTTCAGCAGACCTTTGCACGGTGATGACTTGAAGAGTTTCAATGCAACCAGTCAGCCCAGGCCGTGAGGACCGTTTTCCCGGTCCGCACGTGGTCTTGCTATCGTGTCGGAACCGGTTTTTCTCCACGATAGTCGTAGAAGCCGCGGCCTGACTTGCGTCCGGTCCAGCCCGCTTCGACATATTTGACCAGAAGCGGGCACGGCCGGTACTTGGTATCGGCCAGACCTTCGTGCAGCACCTTCATTATGGCGACACAGGTGTCAAGACCGATGAAATCGGCCAGCTCCAGGGGCCCCATCGGGTGGTTCGCACCCAGCTTCATCGAGCAGTCGATGCTCTCCACGCTGCCCACACCCTCGTAAAGCACATAAACCGCCTCGTTGATCATCGGGATCAGAACGCGGTTGACGATGAAGGCGGGGAAGTCTTCGGAAACGGTTGCTGTCTTGCCGAGGCGGGCGACCAGACCCTGGCAGACATCGAATGTGGCAGCGTCGGTGGCAATGCCGCGGATCAGCTCGACCAACTGCATCACCGGCACAGGGTTCATGAAATGCACGCCCATGAAGCGCTCCGGCCGGTCGGTGCGGGCCGCGAGGCGCGTGATCGAAATTGATGATGTGTTGCTGGCGAGCAGGGTACGAGCCCCGAGATACGGCGTCAGCCCATCGAAGATTTTCTGTTTGACCGTTTCGTTTTCGCTGGCGGCCTCGATCACCATGTCTGCTGCGCCGAGCCGGGGCATGTCGCGGGTGCAGGTGATGCGTGCCACCGCCGCTCGCCGGTCGTCATCGCTGAGCCGGTCCTGTTCGACAAGGCGGACAAGACGACGGTCGATGCCGGCAAGCGCCTTGTCCAGCACCTCGTCAGAGACATCGTTGAGAAAGACGTCGTAGCCGGCTTGGGCGCAGACCTGAGCGATACCTGTGCCCATCTGGCCAGCGCCAATAACGGAAATGCTTTCGAGGGTCATTCAGCGGCCTTGGAGTTGTCGGAGGAAAATGAAGGCGTGTCCTGCCGCGGAGCCGGGCCCAAAGCCGGTGCGGCTTTCTTGAGGCTCATATGGCTCCGGGAGAAACGGATGGGGGTGCGCAGTCCGGCGATGCCTTCCGGGGCGATCTGCATGCCCCGCACGGCGATCTGCGGCTCTGCCAGCGCTTCGGCCACGGTGTTGATCGGGCCGACGGGAACGCCTGCCGTTTCCAGGGAGGCGATCAGGTCGGCCTTGCCGCGCGCGGCGGTACGTTCGGCGATCATCGCGCCAAGAGATTGCCGGTTCTCCACGCGGGCCGAATTCGTCGCATAGGCCGGGTCATCGGGCAGTTTGTCGAGCCTCAGCGTGCGGCAAAGTGCGGCGAATTGCCTGTCGTTGCCGCAAGCGATGATCAAGTGCCCGTCGGAGGAGGGAAATACCTGATAGGGAACGATGTTCGGATGCGCATTGCCAAGGCGCGAGGGCACGTTGCCGCCGAGCAGGTAATTGGTGGCCTGATTGGCCAGAACCCCGACACCGCAATCCAGAAGAGACAGATCCACGTGCTGACCCTGCCCCGAGCGTTCGCGCTCTGCCAGTGCGGCCTGGATGCCGATCACCCCGTAGAGCCCGGTGAAAATATCGATCCAGGCGACACCGACCTTCTGCGGTTCGCCCCCGGGTTCCCCGGTCAGGTCCATGATCCCGCACATGCCCTGGATCAGAAAGTCATAACCGGGTTGGGACGCACGGGGGCCGTCCTGGCCGAAGCCGGTGATCGAGGCGTAGACGAGCCGGGGGTTGTCTGCCGCCAGGCTGTCATAGTCGAGGCCGAATTTCTTCAGCCCGCCCACCTTGAAGTTCTCGATCACGACGTCGGCTTCGGAGATCAGCTTTTTCAGCGCCGTCAGATCGCCGGCATCCGAGAAATCACAGGCGATCGACCGTTTGCCGCGATTGGCAGAATGGAAATAGGTGGCGACGGTTTCACAGCCGCCATCCGGACAGGGCCGTTCGATGAAGGGCGGACCCCAGCGGCGGGTGTCGTCGCCCTCGGGAGCTTCGACCTTGACCACGTCGGCGCCCAGATCCGCCAGCGTCTGGCCGATCCACGGACCGGCCAGGATCCGGGCAAGCTCGACGACCTTCAGGCCTTCAAGAGGCGTGCCCGAGGGAATGCCTGGTCCCATCAGGCAAACGCCTGAAGATCGGTGATCGCTCGTCCAAGGATCAGTGCATGCACGTCATGGGTGCCCTCATAGGTGTTCACTGTTTCCAGGTTCTGGGCGTGGCGCATCACATGATATTCAATCTGAATGCCGTTGCCGCCGTGCATGTCGCGGGCGTTCCGGGCGATTTCCAGTGCCTTGCCGCAATTGTTGCGCTTGATGAGCGAGATCATCTCGGGCGCGAAGCGGTTTTCGTCGAACAGGCGGCCGACGCGCAACGCGGCCTGCAGGCCCAGCGTGATCTCGGTTTCCATGTCGGCGAGCTTTTTCTGGTAAAGCTGTGTCGCGGCCAGCGGGCGCTTGAACTGATGGCGGTCAAGTCCATATTGGCGGGCGCGGTGAAAGCAGTCCTCGGCTGCGCCCATCGAGCCCCAGGCGATGCCATAGCGGGCGCGGTTCAGACAGCCGAACGGGCCGCCCATGCCCTGGATGTTGGGCAAAAGTGCCTCTTCGCCAACCTCGACGTTGTCCATGACGATTTCGCCGGTGATCGAGGCGCGCAAGCTGAGCTTGCCGCCGATCTTGGGCGCAGACAGGCCCTTCATGCCCTTTTCCAGAATGAAGCCGCGAACCTTGCCGTCATGCGCCTCTGATTTGGCCCAGACCACAAAGACGTCGGCGATGGGGCTGTTGGAGATCCACATTTTGGAGCCGATCAGGCGGTAGCCGCTGTCGGTCTTGATCGCGCGGGTTTTCATGCCGCCGGGATCCGAACCGGCGTCGGGTTCGGTCAGGCCGAAACAGCCGATATATTCGCCCGTAGCCAGCTTCGGCAGGTATTTCTTCTTCTGCTCTTCCGATCCGTAGGCATAGATCGGGAACATTACCAGCGAGCTTTGCACCGACATCATCGACCGATAGCCGCTGTCGACGCGCTCAACGGCGCGCGCCACCAGCCCGTAAGAAACATAAGACGCGCCAACGCCGCCGTATTCCTCTGGTACGGTAACGCCCAGAAGCCCCAACTCGCCCATTTCGCGGAAGATCTCCGGGTCGGTTTCTTCATTGAGGTAAGCATTTTCCACACGCGGCAGCAGGCGATCCTGCGCATAGGCATGGGCGGTGTCCGAGATCATGCGCTCCTCTTCGGTGAGCTGATCTTCGAGGCCGAACGGGTCCTCCCAGTTGAACGGGACACCCTTGTGAGACGTTGTGGACATAACAGGCTTAACTCCAGAGCGAGTAGAAATGTTAAGCGATAATATGCATGATTTTTGACAAAAAAAGCGGTGTTTGTGCATTTAGTCATGTATAACATGAATGATATGCACCAGAGACGGTTTCTTCCCTCGATCAAACTCCTGATGGCACTGGATGCCGTTGTGCGGCACCGTTCGGTAACTGCGGCGGCCGGCGAGCTGAACCTGACGCAAAGCACTGTGAGCAGGCTGATCCTCACACTTGAAGAGCAACTCGGCAAGGAGTTGTTCACTCGCGAGCGGCGGCGCCTCATACCCAACGCGGCCGCGCTGAGCTACCAGCGCGATGTGAGCCGCGCGCTCGACATGATCCAGCGGGCGTCGATGTCCGTGGTGACCAATCCCGATGGCGGGACGCTCTCACTCGCGGTGCTTCCGACCTTCGCGACCCGGTGGCTCGGGCCGCGGCTGGGAGCGTTTCTCAATTTCCACCCCGGCATCGCGGTCAACATGTCGACGCGGATCGGACGGTTCGACTTTTCGCACGAAGTGTTTGACGCGGCAATCTACTACGGCCAGCCCGACTGGGAGAACGCACGCCACCTGAAACTTTTCGACGAAACCGTGACCGCCTGCGTCTCGCCCGATTTCGCAGCCACGCACCGGTTGGAAAGCCTTGCGGATCTCGTGGATCTGCCGATGCTGCATCTGGAAAGCCGTCCCTCGGTCTGGTCGGACTGGTTCGAGGGGCAGGGAGGCGCTCCCTTGCGCACAGGGGGCATGCTGATGGACCAGTTCTCGATGATGATCCAGGCTGCGATTTCGGGGCTCGGGATCGCGCTCCTGCCCGACTATCTCGCCCAGATCGAGATTGCGGAAGAGCGGCTTGTTCCGGTGCTCAAACAGGCGGTGCCGGTGCGCGAAGCCTATTGGCTCGTGTGGCCCGCCGACAAGGAGGACGACGCGCCGCTCCGGGCCTTCCGCTCCTGGCTCGGCACGGAAACCGGTGCAATGGCTCATACCGACCACAACGAATCATCGCCACGACCGGCTGCCGTGTGATTGCCTTGCCTGCAAAGGCTGGAGCCGCACCGAATGGTTATCCAGTAAGATCACTCTGACCTTAAAAGTTGTATTTCTATGAAATGCAGCTGGTTTAACCTAGAGATATGACTGTTGGTCTTTGTTAAGACTACCTATTTTTACACTTAGGCGCGAGTATGCAAATACAACAACCAAAAGATTATACGTTTCTTGTGAGCGATATTCTTGTGCTGAAATGTATTTTGTTAAGTCTAAGCGGATATCGTGATTCTTCAAATTCATAGGGTTCAGGAAGGACCGATATGTTTGGGAAGCCAAAGGGTTCATTGGTCTCATCGGCCGTTGAGCAGTTGTCCGTGAACGTGATGATCGCTGATCGTGACTACAAAATCACCTATATGAACAGCGCGGTGCAGAATCTTCTCCATGACGCTGAAGACGATATCCGCGAAACGTTCCCGGACTTTCGTGCCGATGATCTCGTGGGGAAATCAATCGACCTCTTTCACAAGAATCCGGCGCATCAAAGAGACCTGTTGGATGGTCTGACATCCACCTACAAGGCAACCATCAAGGTTGGCCGGCGGTCTTTCGATCTGGTCGCCAACCATATCCGGCACGGTGGGAAGCGCATTGGCACCGTGGTTGAATGGGGTGATGCGACGGAGAGGCTCCAGAATGTTGAATTTCAAGCCAAGCTGGAAGCTCTTGGCAGATCGCAGGCCGTGATCGAATTTGACATGGACGGGACAATCCTGCTTGCGAATGACAATTTCCTGGATGCGCTTGGTTACACCTTGGACGAAATCGAGGGCAAGCATCACAGCATGTTCGTCGAACAGGAGTATCGTGATAGCGAAGATTATCGCCGCTTCTGGACTGATCTGGCGGAGGGGAAATTCCAGTCGGACGAGTTCATGCGGATTGGCAAGGGTGGCAAGGAAGTCTGGATCCAGGCGACCTATAACCCGATCTTCGATTCGTCCGGACACCCCTACAAGGTCGTGAAATTCGCCACGGACATCACCGGCCAGGTGCAGGAGCGTCAGCGCCGCGCTTCTGTGCAACATCGCATTAATGAGGATTTGTCCGAGATCGCGCAGGCCCTTTCCAATGCGACGGAACGGGCGACCAGTTCTGCCTCAGCTTCGGAACAAACCTCCTCAAGCGTTCAGACCGTCGCTGCGGCGGCAGAAGAATTGGTGGCATCCATCCAGGAAATCAGCCGTCAGGTCCAAACCGCGCTCGATGTTTCCCAGAACGCGGTCCACGAGGCGGAGCGCTCCGGGGAAATCATGTCGGGCCTGTCCGAAGATGCCAAGACGATCGGCTCTGTCATCGAGCTGATTGACGGCATTGCGGATCAGACCAATCTGCTGGCGTTGAATGCTACCATCGAAGCGGCGCGTGCCGGCGAGGCAGGCAAAGGCTTTGCCGTGGTTGCCTCTGAAGTGAAGAGCCTGGCATCCCAGACCAGCAAGGCCACCGAAGAGATATCCAGCCAGATCGGTACCATGCAGGAAACGACCGGTCATGCTGTTGCCGCGATCGAAGAAATCATGACGGTGATCAAGAATGTCGGAGATATAGCCGCGAGCATTGCATCCGCAGTTGAAGAGCAGACAGCGGTGACCAACGACATTTCTTCCAACATGCAATCTGCAGCTCAGGGTGTCGAGCTGATCACAACAAACATGCAGTCGATTTCCTCCGCCACGGAGCAAATCAACGCCGCAACAATGAATGTGAAGGAAGCGTCGCAATCCTTGGTATGATAATGCTCTGTCGAGGCGCCTGGCTATGAGTGTGGCAGGCGCGCCGATTGCGGGGCGTGAAGCAGATACGCACGCCTACTTCTGGAAAATGTAAGTCCCCGGAGCGTCTTCGATCGCTGCAAACGGCGTGTCGCTGCGCCCCATCGGTGGCGGAGAGACAAGATTGGGGGAAGACCTGCCGGCCAGCCAGGCGGACCATTCGGGCCACCACGATCCGTCCAAAGGCGTGTTTTGCCGAAGCCAGCTGTCCGGGTCGACATAATGGTCGCCTTCGCGCCTTTCACCCTTTCGATAATGGCGCCCTGGATGGCCCGGCTCGCTCAGAATGCCGCCGTTGTGGCCGCCCTTGGTCAGAACAAAGGTCAGGTCGCTGTCTGAAAACAAGCGTATCTTGTAGACCGAACGCCACGGTGCGATGTGGTCGTCTTCGGTGCTCACCACGAAAAACGGGGCTGTGATGTCCTTCAAGGCAATGACCTTGCCTTCGACCGCAAATCGTCCGGCTGTCAGGCGATTTTCCAGGAAAAGCCCACGCAGATACTCGCCGTGCATTCTTGCCGGCATTCTTGTAGCGTCATTGTTCCAGACCGTCAGATCGCTTGGCAGATCCTGTTTTCCGAGGAAATATCGGCGCACGGCTCGAGCATAGATCAGGTCTTCGGCGCGGATCGACGCAAACGTGCGCGACATTTGCGGCCGGTCCAGGTAGCCTTGAGCCCACATCATGTCTTCCAGGAATGCCACCTGGCTTTCATCGAGGAAAAGCAGCAACTCACCGGCTTCGGAAAAATCGACCTGTGCCGCGAAAAGCGACACCGAAGCAAGCCGGTCATCGCCATCTCGCGCCATTGTCGCGGCGGCAATGCTCAGAATCGTGCCGCCCAGACAATATCCGGTGGCGTGAATTTTCTCGTCTGGGACAATGGCCGTAATGGCGTCAATCGCCTCCATCACCCCGCGCTTGCGATAATCGTCAAGCGAGAGATAGGCATGTTCGGCTGTTGGATTGCACCATGATATCGCGAAAACAGTGAATCCCTGAGAGACCAGAAATCGTATCAGGGAGTTGTTCGGCGAGAGATCGAGAATGTAATATTTCATGATCCAGGCGGGCACGATAAGGACCGGTTCAGCGTGGACCTTATTCGTTGTTGGAGCGTACTGGATCAGTTCGAAAAATTCGTTCCGATAAACCACTTTGCCCGGCGTGCAGGCGATATCCTGACCGATACGGAACCCTTCCAATTCGTCCGGCGGTGCCTGAGTCCAGGTGCGTATCAAATCGTCGACGAAATGCTCATAGCCTTCAACGATATTCGCGCCGCGCTTATCAAGCGTCTCGCTAATGATTTCGGGGTTTGTCGCCGGGAAATTCGACGGTGAAACAAGATCAAGCGCCTGGCGCATCATGAAGCGCACGCGCTCGGAATCCGGTTTGCTGAGACCGCGTATGGCGTCAGTGGCGTGATCCCACCAGTCCTGCGTTGCCAGAAAAGACTGTTGCCAGAATGCGAAAGGCATCTGCGACCAGGCTTCGTCCTTAAAACGATGGTCGCTTTTCTTGGGCAGGAAGGGCGGCTTGGTATCCTGCCCCTTCGCTGATTTTGCACCATAATCCAGAAGTGTGATCATGTTGCGCACGGCCAATTCGGCAAGTTCGATCTGCCGTCCCGGAGCGCGGCTCATGTGCAATGCCCAGTCGGACCAGGCCTGAAAGACAGAATAGGGAGAAACACCGCCCGAATACCGTGCGACAATGGCCCGAACCATCTTGTCCAGGTCCTGATAGGGATGCGCATCGACGCGTTGACCGGAACCGGAAGCCGCCATCGGGCCCTTTTCGGCCGGTGTTGGAGGCGCATCCGCCTGATGTATCAGGCGCGGGGCGGTCGATGGGGGCGACATTTGCTTGGTCATGATACGTTTCCGCTTAACACATTCATCGGACGCCCTCCTTGATCCACGTCATCTTGGCGGAACGCTCGGCGCCGCCGAGAAATCCGGCTTCTCCGGCAAAGGAAGCGACGGATCGGGCGTCTCCGGCCTGGAGGCGGCGATGCAAAAATGCGGTTCCCAAGTTTGATCTGGGTCCTTTGAAGCCTTTTCTCAATCCCATATCATCCCAGTGAACGTCACAAAGGGACAGGCCTGCCGGTGACCAAATTTGTCAAAGATGGAAAGGTTGTCGCGATCCGCGGTGCGGTGGTGGATATCACTTTCGCAGGCCACGGCCTGCCACCCATAAATGATGCACTTGCCATCAAGAGCAAGGGGAGAGGCCCCGTTCTTGTGGAGGTTCAGGCGCATCTCGATGGCAGTACGGTCCGCACCATTGCGCTTCAGGCAACGACCGGTCTACGGCGCGGCGCCGTGGTTTCACATCTCGGCAAGCCCTTGGAAGTGCCCGTTGGCAACGCCGTTCTCGGACGGCTGCTCGATGTGGCGGGCGAGATCGGTGATGGTCGGGGTCCCCTGCCTGCTGACGTGCCAAGAAGCCCGATCCACCGCGCTCCACCGCCCTTCAGCGCCGAGGACGGGCGCACGGAGCTGTTCCGGACCGGCATCAAGATCATTGATCTGCTGACCCCGCTTGCCCGAGGCGGCAAGGCTGCGATGTTCGGGGGCGCGGGCGTTGGCAAGACCGTTCTGGTGATGGAACTGATCCACGCCATGGTGGCCGGATATCAAGGAATTTCGGTGTTTTCCGGTGTTGGCGAGCGCTCGCGCGAGGGCCATGAAATGCTCTCCGATATGACGGAAACAGGCGTGCTCGAGCGCACCGTTCTGGTCTACGGGCAGATGAACGAACCTCCCGGCGCGCGCTGGCGGGTGCCGATGACGGCGCTTACCATTGCCGAACACTTCCGCGACGAGGAGCACCGGGATGTGCTTCTTCTGATGGATAACGTCTTTCGTTTCGTTCAGGCGGGCTCGGAAGTTTCCGGGCTCCTGGGGCGAATGCCGAGCCGGGTCGGCTATCAGCCAACGCTTGCCAGCGAAGTCGCGGCCCTTCAGGAGCGGATCGCGAGCGCCAACGGGCATTCCATCACCGCCATCGAGGCTGTTTATGTTCCCGCCGATGATTTTACCGACCCGGCGGTGACCACCATCGCCAGTCACGTGGATTCCATGGTGGTGCTCTCGCGAGCCATGGCCGCCGACGGCATGTATCCGGCAATCGACCCGATCGCTTCCTCCTCTATATTGCTCGATCCTCTGATCGTCGGTGAGGAGCACGAGCGCGTGGCCAATGAAGTTCGCCGGATCATCGAGCATTACCGCGAGCTGCAGGACGTGATTTCCCTTCTGGGAATGGAAGAGCTTGGTCAGGAGGACCGGGTGCTGGTTGAACGCGCCCGCCGGCTGCAGCGGTTTCTGACCCAGCCATTTACTGTAACCGAGGCCTTCACCGGCATCGAGGGCCGTTCGGTGCCGCTCGAAGAAACGCTTAAAGGCTGCGCCGCAATTCTGGCGGGTGAAACCGACGACTGGGACGAAAGTGCACTTTACATGATCGGTACGCTGGACGAAGCCCGCACCAAGAATGCAGCCGCCCGCGAGATGGAGAGTGTGGCATGAGCGCTGGGCTGCATCTGACGATCACCACTCCGCTGAAAGTGCTCGTCGATGCGGACGGAGTTACTTCCGTGAGAGCGGAGGATGAGAGCGGCGGCTTTGGTATTTTGCCCGGACATACCGAGTTTCTTACCGTTCTGCCGCCTTCTGTGCTGCGCTGGTTCGGCGGCGATGGGGCTCTGCATTTCTGCGCCTTGCGCGGCGGACTGCTGACCGTGAGGGATGGCAGCAAGGTGGCAGTCGCCTGCCGCGAAGGGCTCCTTGGCGACGACCTCCACAAACTGGAGAGGCAAGTGGAAAGTCTGCGCGTCAAAGAAGAGGAGGAATTGCAGCGGGCCCGGGTTGAAGAGATGCGGCTCCATGTTCAGGCCGTCCGCCAGCTGATGCGCTATCTGCGGCCGGACAACGCCGGGGCATTCGACCATCCGCCGTCCATTTCGACCGGTCCCGGGCAGAGAGGGAGCGGGTCATGACACGAGAAGAGAAAGACCACATGGCGGAAGCCGCGCGGCGCTCCGCGAACCGCGAGGAAATGAGCCGCGAGGCACCCGAACCCTCGCTCGGCAGCCGTCTCGGTCAGATCGGCATTCTTGGCTGGGCCATCGTCCTTCCGATGCTTCTGGGAGTTGTCCTGGGGCGCCTGGCCGACAGGATGTTCGGCACGGGTATTTTCTTCACTGCGCCCGCGATCCTGATCGGCGCTGCGATTGGTTTTTACTCCGCCTGGAAATGGATGCACAGCCAATGATGTTCCTGCCTGCCTTTCTTCAGACCCTGTCTCCCGTGGCCGGCGGCCTGTTTGGACTCGCTCTGGGCTTCGTGATCGGGTTCATCCATTTCGCGAGCCTCAAGCGTGTCGTGCGCCTCTACGCCGATGCCGCACCCCTGGGACGCACGCTGTTCCTGCACCTGATCCGCTTTGTCCTGGTCTTCGCCGGTTTGGGACTTCTTGCGTTCACGGGTGCGCTGCCCCTTCTGGCGGGCGGGTTGGGCATTCTTTTCGCGCGGGCCGCTGTGCTGCGCCTGACCAGGGAAACGGTGTGATGGAAAGTCCGCTTATCCTTGAACCCCTGTTCCAGATTGGCCCGGTTCCCATCACCGGGCCCGTGGTAATCACCTGGTGCATCATGTTGGTGCTTGCAATTGCCTGCAAGGTCGCCACGCTCCGTCTCAGCCTTTACCCCGGCAAGGTGCAAACCGTGCTGGAGCTCTTCGTCTCGACCGTCGATAGCCAGGTTCGCGAAACGATGCAGAGGGATCCCGGTCCCTTCCGCACCCTGATCGGCACGATCTTTCTCTTTGTCCTGATTGCAAACTGGTCGTCGCTCGTTCCCGGTATCGAGCCACCCACGGCGCATCTGGAAACCGATGCGGCTCTTGCCCTTATCGTCTTCGCGGCCACTGTCTGGTTCGGCATCGGCACACAGGGACTGAAGGGCTATCTCGCCACCTTCGCCGAACCGTCCTGGGTGATGATCCCGCTCAATCTCGTTGAGCAAATCACCAGAACCTTCTCTCTCATCGTGCGTCTCTTCGGCAACGTGATGAGCGGCGTCTTCGTGGTCGGCATCATTCTGTCGCTGGCAGGCCTGCTCGTCCCGATCCCGCTGATGGCGCTCGATCTGCTCACCGGCGCGGTGCAGGCCTATATTTTCGCGGTGCTGGCCACTGTTTTCATCGGTGCCGCCACGGGCGACAAGCCTGAAATGCCCTCCTCATCCAATCAGGAGCACTCTCTCTCATGACCGGAAATCTTATTGAAATCGTGAGCATCCTTGCCGCGGCGCTCGCCGTTTCCTTCGGCGCCATAGGACCCGCGCTGGCTGAAGGCAGGGCCGTGGCCGCAGCCATGGACGCCATCGCCCGTCAGCCTGAGGCCGCGGGCACGCTGTCCCGGACCCTTTTCGTCGGTCTTGCGATGATCGAGACCATGGCGATCTACACGCTCGTGATCGCGCTTCTGGTGCTGTTCGCCAATCCTTTCGTGCAGTAGAAAGCGGTCCTTGAGATGCATCTGGACTGGTGGACATTGGGGCTGCAGACGGTCAACGTCCTTGTCCTGCTCTGGATCCTGTCGCGTTTCCTGTTCCGGCCGATAGCAAATATCGTCGCCGAACGTCAGGCCGCGGCCAGCGCCGAGTTCCAGCGTGCCAAGGACGCTCATGCGCAGGCCGAGGCTGAGCGCGAGGCCGCCAAGGCCGCCACAAAGGAAATCGCCTCCAGGCGGGCCCAAATCCTCTCCAGGGCGGAAGACGAGGCGAAAGTCCAGAGACGCAACCTGCTGGAGGCTGCCCGATCAGAGGCCGAGGCCGCGCGTGAAGCCACCCAGGCCGAGCTAGAGCGTATGCGCGAGGCGGAGCAGCAGGCGCTTTCCGATGCCGCCGGCAATCTCGCTACCGACATTGCCGCGCGGCTTCTGGAACGATTACCCGAAGACGCGCGGATTGTGGGATTTATAGACGGTCTTGCCACCGCCGTTGCCGATTTGCCGGACACAACGCGCGAAAACATTGGTGCGAGCGGGCCCTTGCCCTTGCGTGCCGCTCGTGAGCTTACCGAGAACGAGGTCGCACTGCTGACCTCTCGCCTTTCGGAGGTGATCGGCCATCCGGTTAAACTTGTTGTCGACACCGATCCTTCCCTGATCGCAGGACTTGAGCTTGACGCGCCCAAGGCCATCGTACGCAACCACTTCCGTGCCGACCTTGACCGGATCAGGCAGGAGTTGACCCGACATGACTGACAGTCAGCCGCTCACCAGCTGGCTCGACAAGAGCCGCGCCAAGCTGGAACAGACGGAGCTTCGGCCGGAAGCCGAAGCGATCGGACGGGTCGAGCATCTGGCTGACGGGATCGCGCGCGTCTCGGGTCTGCCCGATGTGCCGCTGGGCGCGCTGCTGAGATTTCAAAATGATCATTTCGGTTTCGCCCAGGCCCTCGACAGGGACACGCTCGATGCGGTCATGCTTGACGAGACCAGCGACGTTGCGGCAGGAAGTCAGGTGACCGATACCGGCGAGGTCCTGCGTGTACCTGTGGGCGAAGCGCTGCTTTCCAGGGTCGTCGATCCCCTTGGGCGCCCTCTTGATGACGGACCGGCGCTGGAAGGTCAGGAAATGCACCCGGTCGAGCGACCGGCCCCCACCATCATCGAGCGCGATAAAGTGTCGAAACCGGTCGAAACCGGTGTTCTCGTCGTGGACAGCCTGTTCGCTCTCGGGCGAGGGCAGCGCGAGCTGATCCTGGGCGACCGGGCCACCGGTAAGACAGCGCTCGCGGTCGATGCCATCATCAACCAGAAGAACAGCGACATGATCTGCATTTATGTTGCTGTCGGCCAGCGATCGACTGCCGTGGAGCGGGTGATTGCCGCGGTCAAGGAGCATGGTGCGCCTGAACGGTGCATCTTCGTTGTGGGGACGGCCGCCGCCGCGCCTGGTCTTCAGTGGCTGGCTCCGTTTTCCGGCATGACCATGGCAGAGTATTTCCGTGACAGGGGGCAGCACGCGCTTGTCGTCATTGACGATCTCACCCGTCATGCAGTCACGCACCGGGAACTGGCGCTTCTCACGCGTGAGCCGCCCGGCCGCGAGGCCTATCCCGGGGACATTTTTTATCTGCATGCCCGGCTTCTGGAACGTGCGGCCAAGCTTTCAGAGGAGGAAGGCGGCGGCTCCCTGACCGCGCTTCCCATCGCCGAGACCGACGCAGGCAATCTATCCGCCTATATCCCGACCAATCTCATTTCGATCACCGATGGGCAGATCGCGCTCAGCACGCGTCGTTTCGCGGCAGGACAGCGTCCAGCAGTCGATGTCGGCCTGAGCGTCAGCCGCGTCGGCGGCAAGGCGCAAAGCCCGGCTCTGCGAAGGGTGTCCGGCCGGGTCCGGCTCGATTACGCGCAATTTCAGGAGCTTGAAATGTTCACGCGTTTCGGCGGGATATCCAATCCACGCATTCAGGGACAAATTGCCCGGGGCGAACGCATTCGCGCTCTGCTGACCCAGCCGCGTTATGCCAATTTGCGCGGCGCGGACCAGGTGGCTTTGCTGGCGGCCCTTGGCGAGGGCGTGCTTGACAGCATTCCGGTTGCGACACTCCACACCCTGCGCCACTCCCTGCCCGCCTGGCTTGACGCCCATGCCCCCGATATCGTCGCCGTGCTGGAGGCGAAGGGAGAGCTCTCTGACGAACACCGCGGCCGGCTTTCGGAACTGGTGGCCGATCTGGCCGCCTCGATCACGCCTGGCGAGGAGGCGCCATGACCGAACGGCTCGCCCAGGTCGAGGCCCGCATTGAAACCGTCAACAAGCTCGCGGCGGTGATCAGCGCCATGCGCGGAATCGCCGCCTCAAGAGCGCAGGAAGCGCGCCGGCATCTGGACAGCATCCGAACCTATGCCGAGACGATCGGCGAAGGGATCGGTCACGCTCTTGCCTTCCTGCCGGAGACCGGCGCTCCGCCACCGATACATAAGGAAGGCGGGCGCTGCGCGATCGTCGCGCTTTGTGCGGAGCAGGGGTTTGCCGGGGCGTTCAGCCGCCGGGTGCTCGACATGGCTTCCAGCGTCATCAAGGCTGCTCCTGAAGAAAAGCATGACTTGCTCGTTGCAGGAAGCCGGGGTCTGTCGATGGCCGGGGAAGAGGGCCTGGAAGTGGCCTGGTTTACCTCGATGATCAGCCATCCGTCACAGGCCGGCGCGCTTGCCGAGCGCATCACCCAAGCGATTTATGAACGATTGGCCAGCGGTGATATTTCCAAGGTGTCCATAATTCACACAATGCCCGGGCCGCCGGAGGAGGCGGACATTCTGGTCAAGCATCTCGTGCCGTTTGACTTTTCGCGTTTTCCCGTCGCCCGTCACACAATTTCGCCATGTCTGACGCTGCCGCCTGAGCGTCTCTTTGACCAATTGGCGGAAGAATATCTGTTCGCCGAACTGAGCCAGGCCATCATTCTTTCGTTCGCGGCTGAAAACGAAGCCCGGATGCGGGCGATGATCGCGGCGCATGACAACGTGTCGGAGACCCTGACGGACCTGGTTGCCAGTTCGCGGCGTCTGCGCCAGGAAGAAATCACCAACGACATCATCGAACTTGCCACCGGCAGCGACAGGCAAGGCTAGATCACCGTACCGGTGACTGCGCTTGGTTGGCTCTGCTTTGCCGTTTTCGTATACAATCTCAACCAGCCTTTTGTCTGAGAATGCGTCGCAAAATTCTGTAAGCCAACTGCTGTTTGGATAGTCAGTATTGCTGCCGGCGTTTGTGCGGGCAGCGCTGATTAAGATTCTTTCGAGGAATTTTCGAAGTTCCAGAACCTGTTTGGGCGGCAGTGCATTTTCAATTTTTGTGAGACTCTCATCGGCCACTTTGGTGAACGGAAGCGGAAAGAGCTGTTGTTGCAGACGCAGCAAGACAATAAGGGAAACAATCTGCTCGACGCTCATGTTTGGTTTTAGGAACGCCGATGTCGCGTCGAGCCGAACTCCGCCACCGTAGGCGGTATCTGACTGGATGACAGCTCCGGCTCTTCGAATAGCATTCAAATCGCGAAGAATCGTCCGACGGGATACCGAAACTCATCAGCGATCTCGTCGGCTGAGCTTTGCCCATATCTCACTAGATATCGCTGAATTTGATTTCGCCGCGTATTTGCATCCATAGCGGAAATATTTGGTGACAACATTTGTCACCTATATGGCCTATTCGGTTCGGCAGAAACAACTGGAGGCTTATATGCTCGGCAAAAAGCAAATCGAACAACAGGTTGTAATTAATAGAAGCGCTCAGGATGTATTCGCAGTCTTGGACAATTCCTCTCTTCTCCCGCTTTGGGCCCCACCGGTATCCAATGTGTCGGATTGTGCCGTTAACGGTGAACGTGTCGGTACAGAGAGGCGCTGTCAGGCCACGCTTTCGGGTAGATCTGGAGAAATGGTTGAAAAAGTGATTGATCGCAGTGACGGAAAATCCATCACTTATGCTGTCGTCAAGGAAACGTTTGGGATGAGGAAGATGTTTCTCGGCTATGGTTTCAGGCTGACGGTCAGTCCAGTCTCGTCAGCCGTGTCCAATGTCAAGCTTGAGACCTTCTACACGTCGAGGAACCTCTTTGTTTTCGCGCTCAACACCTTGTTCATGAGAAGGCAGTTTAGAGGTGTTGTTTTAGGACTCTTGAACGGGTTGAAAGGCTACGCTGAACAGAAACCAGCGAAAGGTGAAGGCACAATTTGAACTGCACGCCAGGATCGGGACCTGAGATTGGCGGCATGACCATAAAACCGGATACACCTTAACTCATCCGCTGAACTGTCCGGAAAACTGGGCCACTTCATTGCTGCGCCGCCGCAGGTCGGCTTGACCACCCGTGTGTCCGTTTTGTCTGATGCTGAACGTCTTATTACAATCAACGGCATTTGGAAGTTAGGCGATGCTTTTCACGATTCTAATCTACGGTACCGAGGGGTTGGCGGAACGATTACCCCCTGCCGAACAGGAAGCGCTCCTTAAGATGCACCGTGATCTGCAGGCAGAGCTGGTGGCTGAGGGCAAATACCGGGGCGCGGTGCAACTGATGCCGCCCTCCACAGCAATGAACGTGCAGGACAAGGGCAATGGCGTCCGTGTGCTCGACGGCCCCTATGCCGAATCCAAGGAGCAGATTCTTGGATTCTACCTCATCGAATGCGCCACGATCGAGGAGGCGCTCAAAGCGGCCAAGGCACTGCCGCAGGGTGTGGCCCATATGGAGGTGCGCCCCGTCAACTGGGCCGGCGGGTTGGAGAACAACGGATAGACGATGGGCGGCAACGACCTCACCAACGCCATTGTCAAGGACAGCCGGCCAAGGGCGTTGGCCGCGCTCACGCGCTCGTTCCGTGATCTCGATGTGGCCGAGGATCTTTATCAGGAGGCCTGTCTGCGCGCAGCGGAGCGCTGGCGTCGGGACGGTGTGCCGCGCGACCCGACGGCCTGGCTGATCAAGGTCGCCCGCAATGCCGGCATCGACCGCGTCCGCAAGAACCGCCGCATGTCGCCGCTTGATGCCACTGTGGTGCTGGATGAACGGACACCGGATGGCGATATTCACGCAGAAGCCGCCGAGGCGATCGACCGCGCCGAATATAAGGACGATGTGTTGCGGCTGATGTTCATGTGCTGCCATCCGGCGCTGAAGGTGCATGAACAGCTTGCGTTGGCGCTCAAGGTCGTGGTTGGGCTCTCGGTCGAGGAGATCGCACGCGCCTTCGTGATCGCGCC
>JBNLAU010000407.1:0-1716 GCA_050302295.1 Roseibium sp.
CTTGCAGTGGCCATCGCTCCGGCATTGTGCCGAGCAACCGGAAGCGAGGCTTTTGAGCTCCAAATCAAATCTCGCCAACCGAATAATTTCCGAAGTAGCGGGTAGAAGACCGGCTTCAAGGGAAGATACTTCCAAATTACGGGATTCATGGCACCCTCCCTGGGCCGGCTTTGTCATTGGCCTGAAAATCTGCTCACTCTTCCAACAGTCCCAACCAAGTACAAGTTGCACACCGTGGGCCTTTGAACCTTGAGCAATGTCAATGGCGAGAGGCAGGAAATTACGCAGGCGTGGCAATCGGCATCAATATTGACGAGACCGCCTTGCCATGATTTCCGCTAACGGCAGAATTGTGCAAGTTTCGGTCATCATCGCCCGCAGCCCAAACGGCGGCAAGGTCCGCTCGGCGGCCATTACGTCAACGCCTTGCGTATGTCCGTTCAGGCCCGAACCTACCTTCTCACCTGGTCGGTACGGAGATCCCCCAGCTTGCTCATCCGTCCTTCCACTCCCCCTAAACCATTGTTCAACAGGGCAGAACGGACCTCCTTGCAAAAGGGGCCTAAAGGAAACCGGCTGAGCGCACTATCTTTTTAGTCAAGACGACAGGAACGACGGAGAAGTGTTTATGGCGGAGACGACGTCCGGTATTTCGCCCGTGTTTTTCGCGCATGGAGCGCCGACGCTGGCCGTGGAGGACACGGCGGCGAGCCGGTTTTTGAAGTCCTTTGCTGCCAATGGGCCCCGGCCTGAGGCGATTGTGATCCTTTCCGCCCACTGGGAAACGGACGGGCTGAAACTGTCCGCGCCCGGTCCCCTGCGCACCTATCACGACTTTCGCGGATTTCCGGCGGCACTTTACGAGATCGCCTATCCGGCGGTCGCCCGCGAGGACCATGTTGGAGAAATCGCGCGTTTGCTGGAGGCCGCGGGCCATGATGTAATGCTGGACGATAAGCGCGGGCTCGATCACGGGGCCTGGGTGCCGCTGTCTCTGGCCTACCCGGATGCGGATATTCCGGTGGCCGCCCTCTCCCTTCCCCACGGCAGCACGCCGCAGTCGGTCTATGATCTGGGGCGCGCCCTGGCGCCGCTGAAGGAGAAGGGCTTTCTGATTGCCGGGTCCGGCGTCACCACGCATAACCTGCGCGAAATCGCTCCGCAGGGCTCGCCAACGCCGGACTGGGCCGTCAGGTTCGACCGCTGGCTGGACAAGGGTCTGGAAACCGGATCGATCGGTGCTTTTGCGGATCTGGAAGCGGCCCCGGATTTCCGGCAGAACCACCCGACGGAAGAACATCTGCTGCCGCTGTTCTTTCCTTTCGGCGCCAGCGCTCCCGGCACGGCGCCGGAGCTTCTGCACCGCAGCTACGAATACGGCTCCATCAGCATGAGCTATTTCCGCTTTACGGCTTAGGTTTTGATCGCCTCGGCAGCGCGGGCGATGATTTGCCGGGCGACGTCCGGCTTGCTCATCCGGGGCCAATGCTCAACCCCATTGCGGCTGACCAGACGCACCGTGTTGTCATCGCCGCCCATGATGCCGGTTTCCGGGCTGACATTGTTGGCGATGACCCAGTCTGCGTTCTTGCGCTCCAGTTTCGAGCGGGCGTTGTCAATGAGATCCTGCGTTTCGGCGGCAAACCCGATCAGCAGTTTGGGGCGCAGGCTCTCGTGGTGGCCGATGGTGCTTAAAATGTCCGGATTTTCGGCAAG
>JBNLAU010000408.1:0-7940 GCA_050302295.1 Roseibium sp.
TTGGAACTTCGTCCGAACGGGACTCCGATCCCGGAGCCGGTTCATCCGCATGGTCAACCTCATATCCGACCGGCTTCACGGTATACGTCCGCCCGGCATACGGATGTGGCTCGCTCGGGGCGGACACGTCTGAGTGCTCTCCGGCAGGCTCATCGTGGTCGAACGTCTGCCCGGCATCGAGATTGCCGACGACGGGCTGTGTTTGCGGAGTCTCGAAGCGCGTTGTCTCCGGTGCTGGCTCTATCTGCTGGTAACCGTAACGGGCATCGCTCTCGTCGGGCGTCTCCGCCGTTACCGGGGCAGACGAAACTTCTCTGGCCGGCGATTCATCGACAGACTGGCGAAGCGCACCGATCAGTTCGTCTTCAAGTTCCGCTGTCAGATTCTGTTCAAGGTCCAACGAGACTGATGGATTGAGATTGGACTGAACAGCACTCGCCGCCGGATCAGCATCCGGAAAGACAGTGTCCTCCCGGGGCCGACTGCCAATCGGGGAAACAGCCGCGTCACCTGGATCAAGTGTAGGCACTTTGGGCCATAGAGCGGACACATGGCTGGTTTCTTCCGGTGTCGGCTCTTGCGATGCCGGGGCACCGACTGTCTCTGGTGTCGCCTGACCAGACCGTCTGCCGAATGACGGCGCTTCCGAGCTTTGAACCTGATCGGATCCCAAATTCTGATTGTCTGCAACCGGCTGCGGGGCGGAGAATGTCGGCTCGAAACGTGGAGACGTTTGCTCTCGCTCGGCGGGCTTGCCGCTGGCAAAATCCTCCAGATCTGCAAAATAGTCGGTACTGCCGACACGGCCGCTGCTCACATTCGCCCCCGATTGCTTATTCCTGTGGACAATCCGGGCCAACTCGACCAGGGGATCTTCCACGGCTGGCCGGTCAGCGCCCGTGTCCTTTGCGGACGCATGCAAATCAGTTCGCTTTGTTTCGTAGTCTTCTGACATGAGCCTTACGAAAACCGGTCCTGTTCTGCCGCTATTTCACAACACATTTGCTCAAGCGGACGCCTAAAGATTCTAGCGCATTTCTTCAGGGGCGTTGACGCCGAGAATCGACAGACCTGAAGCAAGCACCAAAGATATTGCACGAACCAATGCAAGACGGGCCAGGGTTAATTTCGCGTTACTGGCGTCAATAAAGCGTAATTGCGGCATTTCCTTGCCTCTATTCCAATGGCCGTGCAATGAACTGGCCAGTTCGTGCAGATAAAACGCGATTCTATGCGGCTCGTGTGTTTCCGCCGCAGCCTCCACCACTTTGGGCCATTCGGCCATTTTGGCGATCAGCTCAAGTTCACCGCTGTCGCCGAGCAGCGTAAAGTCCGCGCCCATAAGTGAGCTATCGCTCAGATCGGCACCTGGAAGTTCTTCGGCGGCCTGGCGCAGAACCGAACAGCACCGCGCGTGACCATATTGAACATAGAAGACCGGATTGTCTTTGGATTGCTCCGTGACCTTCTTGAAGTCGAAATCGAGCGGCGCATCATTCTTTCGGAACAGCATCATGAATCGGACCGGATCCGGCCCGACCTCGTCAACAACTTCGCGCAAGGTTATGAAGTCGCCGGAGCGCTTTGACATTTTCACCGGCTCGCCGTCGCGCATAAGCTTCACAAGTTGACAGAACCGGACAATGACGTCCGTCTCACCATCGGAGATCGCCTTGCCGACAGCCTGCAGGCGTTTGGCGTAGCCTCCATGATCCGCGCCCAGAACGTAGATTGTTTCCTTGAACCCGCGTTCGAACTTGTCCTGAAAGTAGGCAACATCCGCCGCGAAATAGGTATAGGACCCATCGGATTTCTTCAGCGCCCGGTCGGTATCATCACCGAAATCAGTCGCCCGGAAGAGAGTCTGTTCGCGGTCCTCCCAGTCGTCGGGCAACTGCCCCTTGGGCGGAGGAAGCGTCCCCTGGTAGACCAGCCCCTTCTCCCGGAGCGTTGCCAGCATATGATCGATCCTGGAACCATTCCGCCCATCACGATCATGCAGGGTCCGTTCTGAAAAGAAGACCTCGTGCTCTACACCAAGGGCGGCAAGATCGGCCCGGATGAGTTCGAGCATCGCAGAAATGGCCCGTTCCTTAACCAGAGGCAGCCACTCGGCCTCACTTTTGTCTTTCAGGGAATCTCCGAATTCCTCTTTCAGTTGCACGCCGAGTGGTTTCAGATATGCACCGGGATAAAGGCCGGAGGGGATTTCACCTATATCTTCGCCAAGCGCTTCGCGGTACCGCAGAAAGGCGCTGCGGGCGAGTGTTTCGATCTGCGACCCTGCGTCATTGATATAGTATTCCTTGACCACCTCGCAGCCGGCAAAGCCAAGCAGGTTGGCCAGTGCGTCGCCAACGACCGCGCCGCGGATATGGCCGACATGCATCGGTCCGGTCGGATTGGCGGAGACATATTCGACGTTCACTTTCGGCGCAGGCGTCAGTTCGGTCGCGCCGAATTTGCGCCCCAGATCCAGCACACTTCCCAGAACCCGCTGCCAGACCACCGGAGCGACGCGCATGTTGATAAATCCGGGACCGGCAATTGCGGTCTCGGTGATATCCGGATCCTCGTTCAGTTTGTCCGCCAGCTTCACGGCGAGATCTCTCGGTTTTTGACCGAGCGGCTTTGCCAGCACCATCGCCGCATTCGTTGCAAAGTCACCATGAGCCGGGTCACGTGGTGCTTCGACGACGACACGCGAGAGATCCGGAGAAACGCCATTTGCATCTTTTAAATCAAGAGCTTGAAGAGCGTTTCTGACGCGCTGTGTGAAGTCAGCGAAGATATTCATAGAGCACCGATCTGGTTTGGTCTTTCAAACACAAAGCACCCGTGCGCAGCGGAGGTATCAGCCTCCGGCGCCACAGGGCTGCAAAGTTGTCACAGCGCCTACCCCAAATCGGGGGTGTCGTCAAACAATCTGCGATGTTCTTCAATTGCATACCTGTCGGTCATTCCAGCGATGTAATCGCAGACCCGGCGCGCGACACCACTCGCATCCAAATCCGCCAGACCAAGGTTCCAGGGACTTGGCATCAGATCCGGTTCCGAGTGGAATTTGCCAAAGAGCTCTCTCACGACTCGCGCAACAAGCCTGCGTACCGCCAATACATCCTCGTGCCGGTAGACGCGGGCAAACAGAAATTCTTTCACCTCCCTCTCAGACCGGGTCATGTCTTCTGAAAATCCGACCAGGCACCGTCCGGCCATCCGAATGTCCTGCGCGCTCTGCGGGGCGACTTCCGACAAATTGCGCATCGCTTCCCCAATCACATCCTCCACCATGCGGGTGATCGAACGCCTGACTATTTCGTGGATACGCCGGCTTTCCTCCAGACCGGGGTATTTGGCGTCGACGTCAGCAAGGATTTCGGCAAGAAACGGTACGTCTCTCATGTCCTCGACCGCAAACAGCCCCGCCCTCAGTCCGTCGTCCAGGTCATGTGCGTCATAGGCTATGTCATCAGCGATCGCGGCTGCCTGCGCCTCCCCGCCTGGCCAGGTCTGAAGCAGCAGATCCTGCTTTTTGGCATAGTCCCGGATCGCGAACGGCAGCTGCGTGTCCTTGAACTTTCCAAGCGGTGCCCCATCCGGTCCGACAAGAGGTCCATTATGTTTGACCAGACCTTCCAGCGTTTCCCACGCGAGATTAAGGCCATCGAATTCGGCGTAACGCTGTTCAAGATGCGTAACGACACGTAGTGACTGGGCGTTGTGGTCGAAACCGCCGAAGGGGGCCATGCATTCGTGCATGACGTCTTCGCCCTCATGCCCAAAGGGCGTATGGCCGAGGTCGTGCGAGAGTGCCAGGCATTCGGCAAGATCCTCATCCAAACGCAGTGCCCGGGCCAGCGAGCGCGCGATTTGCGAGACCTCGATCGTGTGGGTCAGCCTGGTGCGGAAATGATCGCCCTCGTGATAGACAAAAACCTGAGTCTTGTGCTTCAGCCGACGGAAGGCGGAGGAATGGATGATCCTGTCGCGGTCGCGCTGGAACGGCGTCCGTGTCGGGCTTTCCGGTTCCGGATAAAGCCGGCCTCGGCTTTCAAACGGATTTTCCGCATAAGCAGCACGGCTTTGTGCCCCAAATCCGATGTCGGCGCTCGTCTGCTTTGGGCCTTCGCTCACAACACTTCCCCATGGCTCACCTTGTTCTGGGCTTTAACGTCCTCCATTGACGCGGCGGACTCCAAAACATACTTATCTCTACAAATCAGGTTTATCGCTCTTAATCGCATAAAGAGCTTAGCGAGTCGGCGGAACATGACCGAAACACTTGAAAGTCGAGTAACAGTCAGCGAGCGCGCAGCCAAGCGGATCGCTGCGATTTTGTCAAAAGAACCTTCGGGAAGCATGCTGAGGGTCAGCGTCGAAGGCGGCGGCTGCTCTGGACTTCAATATAAATACGACGTGGTCGACAGCCGCGAGAGCGATGATTTTGCCATCGAGAAACCCGGAGCAACAGTGCTGATAGATGCCATTTCCCTGCAATATATGGCCGGCTCCGAAATCGATTTCGTCGATGATCTGATCGGACAATCGTTTCAGATCAATAACCCGAACGCCGTGGCCGGCTGCGGTTGCGGCACCAGCTTCACGATCTAGTCACCCGTAAAAGTTCGTCTCACGTTCGGCGTACGTACAACAAACCCAGAGTTGGGTGGAGTGACCTTGTCATTCGCCGCTCGTTGGTCCGGGCGGTTGCTCCGGTCATCTCAATTCCCGAGGCAACATATCCCATGAAGATCGCGACCTGGAACATCAACGGCGTCAAAGCAAGGATCGATGCGGTTCAGGACTGGCTGAAAGAAGCCTCACCGGACATCGTCTGCCTTCAGGAAATCAAATCCGTCGACGAGAACTTTCCGCGGCAGCCCTTTGAGGATCTTGGCTACAACGTCGAAACACACGGTCAAAAGGGATTTAACGGCGTTGCACTTCTGTCCAAATCCCCTTTGGAGGATGTCCAGCGCGGGCTTCCTGGCAATGATGCGGACGAACAGGCACGATACATTGAGGCGAGCGTCTCCACCGAAGGAGGCGCAGTCAGGGTAGGATGCCTCTATCTGCCCAACGGCAACCCGCTCGGTACGGAGAAGTTCCCCTACAAGCTGGAATGGATGGACCGGCTTATCGTGCATGCAGAAAAGCGTCTTTCGGAAGAAACGCCCTTCCTTCTACTCGGCGACTACAATGTCATCCCTGATCCGATCGATGCCAAGAACCCGCAAAACTGGCTGGACGACGCGCTTTTTCAACCCGAAAGCCGGCAGCGGTTCAGGACGCTTCTCAATCTCGGGCTGACGGAAGCTGTGCGCACCTGCACCGAAGCCGCGGAGACTTTTACCTTCTGGGACTATCAGGCTGGTGCCTGGCAAAAGAACAACGGCATCAGGATCGATCACATTCTGATGTCCCCTCAGGCAACGGACCGTATGTCAGGCTGCGGTATCGACAAACATGTGCGCAGCTGGGAAAAGCCTTCCGATCACGTGCCTGTCTGGGTGAAACTGGCGGCATAGCACCTGTCTACGAATTAGCCCGCACCGGTGGAGGACTGGGAGGGCCGAATCCTATGAACTGTGCCGATTCCAGAGTTACGACTGCGGCATTCCAGCTTGCAGTACTCGCGTGCCGTGCTAGTCTTCTTACATTATGGGATAACAATTCAGCGCTCATTGTCCGCACATGCAACATGCGGGCACTTGCCACCGGCTCCCAAAACGCCTGCCGGACGGAGGCGTCTGCTCTCCACTTTCATATATTTTCTGCTGATACCGGCCGCCACAATCGCAGCATTACCAGATTTTGCCTTTGGTCAGTCGGTTTCATGCACCTGCCGGTACCAGGGAGAAAACTACGGCCTCGGCCAGTCAATCTGTCTGCAAAGTGCAAACGGAATGCGCATGGCCACTTGCGAGATGGTGCTGAACAACACATCCTGGAACTTCAGCAACGCACCCTGCCCTTTGTCCGAACTGGAACCCGTTCAGTTTCTGGAGATCGATAGAGGCAGCCCCGCAGAGCCTGCGGCAGCTTCCGACCGCAAGCAACGCTCCTGAGCCGCACATCGGCTGTTCAGGGCTTGTCCCGCCTCAATGGCGATACACAATCACTTGCTTCGAAATGTTGAGCGTCAGCAACGCGTCTTATTGAGAAGGCACCTGCTGGGAGGCCAGAATATCCGGTCGATTTTGCTCAATCCAGCCATCAGCGAGCGAACGGGCCATTTGCCGGATCGGCTCGGGTGATACGGCAAAATACTGTTCGTGCATCGCATTGATCCAACTGGCGTCACCGCCGGTCGCCTGATCCCGCGCAACAGTCATCCACATCAGGCCGCGCGCCTTCTTCTTATCGGAGTTTCCGAGCGAATAAAGCGTTTCGCCAAGGCGGGCCTGGGCGCCGACATGGCCTTTCAGCGCTGCCAGATTGTACCAGCGTACTGCCATGCGGCTGTTGGTGTCCTGATACATCCGGCCGAGTTCATACTGGGCATCGGCATCGCCGAAATACGAAGCCGCATGGGTGAAAATCTGCCGTGCCCGTGCCTCGTTTTGCGGAACCGCACCATCAATTCCCGTCAGATAATAAGAGCCGAGCGCGACAAATGCGCTGGAGACAAAGGGAGCATCGGGAGCATTCGGGCGGTCGTCACCATGTTCGCGGACAATCTGGCTGTAATATTCAAATGCCTTGAGGTCATCTTCCTTGACGCCATCGCCCTTGGCATACATTTCGCCAAGCTTCCAGGCAGCCATGGGCTGCCCGTTTTCGGCGGCATATTGCAGTGAGCTGAGTGCGGCGGCCTTGTCGCCAGAGTAATACTGGCGCGCACCGGCGCGCAGCGCTTCAGTCGGCGACAGATCCTGCGGGCCGATGGTTCCGTGCGCAGCCGGCTGTCCGTCGAACGCCTGCGCATGTCCCGCCATGCCCACAAAGATCAACGCACCGAGCACAATCCCGGTCTTTCCAAGGCGTTGAAGCATTGATCTCTTTTTGTGCATTCCGGTCACACTATTACCCGTCAGCTGAATTCCAGCTCCCCGACGGACGATTTGTTTTTTTGTCCGCGCCACGCGCATCATCGGTCTCTTTGTCCCGCCAAGCCGTACCAGCCGGAACCTGAACTTATGGAACAGCCAAAATGGCCAATCAATTCGGCCTAAGTTGGGCCATTCGCTGCCCAAATAAGACCATTTGCAGATTCTTTGTGTCAGATCTGCCCGGACACCTGGCAACACGCCAAAAGCGTTCCCGCAGATATTAGCGCAACGGTTGGAAGCCAAACATGGCCGAACGTAGGCAGCAGCGTCATTCGAGCGTCGCTGGACTGACTCTGTCGTCAAGTGTTGCGGAATTGGCACAATTTCGCGCTTTCCCTTTCTCGTTCAAACGTAGGCATAAGAACACGGTTGGGTTGATGATCGGTTTCCGGGCGCAAATTTTCGCGCCTGTCTGTTGAAAACGGGGGCTTTTGGCCAAATCTCTTTGCCGTTCTACGTTTGTCCTTCAAACTTAACGGCGATTCGGTGTAGGTAACGGCGTCGAACACGGAAACCAGTCAGTCAGGCGATATGGAATGAGCGCGAAAGACGATCTTTTTGCAGGCAACGCAGCGGTCTCGGCCTCCCTGGAACAGGAGCCTCCCGCGCGCGCGCCGCAAAAACCGCGTTCTGCGGCGCCGGTCGCCGCCGTGCCCGACGAGTATTCCGCTGCCGATATTGAGGTTCTGGAAGGGCTGGAGCCTGTCCGGCGCCGACCGGGGATGTATATCGGCGGCACAGATGAAAAGGCCCTGCATCACCTTTTCGCCGAAGTCATCGACAACTCCATGGACGAGGCGGTTGCGGGGCATGCGACCTGGATCGACGTTCACTTGTCCGGCGACGGCTTTCTGACAATTACCGACAACGGTCGCGGAATTCCGGTCG
>JBNLAU010000409.1:0-11834 GCA_050302295.1 Roseibium sp.
TTCAGCTGACCAATCCCGCAGGCCGGCTGACCAGGTTTCTCGGACGCCACTCTCTTCCGGTTTATCTGCTGCACCAGCCGGTTCTCTATGGTCTCGTATGGTCCGCGGCAATGCTGGGTCCGGAGGCGGACCGGGCCGAAGTTATCTTTACCCGCAACTGCTCGGCCACTTGCCAGGACAGCCTGGGAACTCCGAACGTCTGCGATTCCGTCTGCGGCTGCACCCTGTCGTTTCTGAAGACCGACAACATCTGGGCGCCCTATAAGGAAGATCCCATGGATCCGGCCCTGCGAGCGCGGGTGAACTCAAGGTACGCCCAATGTCTGTCGGATCCGGAGTTGACGCCGCCCGTGATTAGCGACGGCGATTGAGCGTTTGAAGCGCCCTGTCGCGCCGCGCGGTTGCAAAGGGCCGATAGATCCCTGCCTCACGCCCGGCTGCCAGTTGCTCCAGCGCCCAGCAGGCCGAAACCGCGTCACATTTTGCTTTCATGACATCAATCCGGGCCGGGTGCGGGCACACGGCACCGGCCACGCGATACCCTTCCAGCAGACTGTTCTCCTCGTCCCTTGAAAAATCATGCTCCAGAATGGCGTAGGCGAGGTCCCAGGCAGGGTCCGCCATGGCCGAATATTCCCAGTCGATCAGCCAGATCCTGTCCGCAGTCGCCAGGAAATTGCCGGGAGACGGATCACCGTGGCTCGGCACGAAGTCAGACGCTTCCTCCGGTTCGCATGTCTCAGCCAGAGCACCTATGAGTGCCTCCGCTTCAGCATGTAACGCGGGCGTTTTCACCAGCGCATTTCGCTGCGTTCGCAAGACTTCATCCGGGCTCAGCACGTCGACAAACCCGGCACTGGAACTATGCAGCCTGCCAAGGGCGGATCCCACTTGCCACGCCGTGTCGGCAGCAGGACGGTCACACACGGCAACGGCCCGGGTCACCAAAATTCCGCTGGCGACATCACAGAAGAGCGGCGCCAACGCCAGACCAAGACCGGCGGCAAGGCCGAGATTGTGCGCTTCGGCCTCCCGGTTGATGGTGCCCGCACGCCCTGTCTCCGGCAGACGGATGAAAAAATCGCCCTGCTCCGCTTTCAGCGCGAAGACGTTATTGGTCAGACCGGAGTGCCGACGTGCGGAGACCGGCTGTCCGCACAGTTCCAGCAATCGGGGAAAGACGCGGAAAGCCTCAACAAGATCAGATGGCAAGGCATCTGGTGTTTCGGAGGGAAGCTGTGGCACAAGCTGAAGAACGTTTTTTTGAAGAGAACAGGGAGACAGGAGGCCATGACGACCGTTCCGTCACCGCATATCATCATTACCTATTGCCGCCAATGCAACTGGCTGCTGCGGTCGGCCTGGATGGCCCAGGAGATCCTGTCCACTTTCTCGGAAGAAACAGGCGCCGTGTCGCTCGTCCCCGGGACGGGTGGCATCTTCACAATCACTTGCGGAGGCACGACGATCTGGGACCGCAAGGCCGATGGCGGTTTCCCGGAGGCAAAGATCCTGAAGCAACGGTTGCGCGATCTGCTGTGGCCCGGGAAGGATCTGGGACACAGCGGCAATGCCGGTAAAGAAGCCTGACCCCGGCCCATGCTTTCCTGAAGCTGTATGCGGATATACCAGGCCTGGATGATCTGCTCCCGGCAAGAGCGAGATCCCTTGCGCGTTGCCCTGTTTGCCTTCAAGGGCGGCAATGTCCGCCTGCGGTCCCTTGAAGACGGTTTTCGCTATTCTGCCGGTCTGTTGCCAGCTGGACAAACATGCTGTCACCTCGTCATCACGCGCAGGCCAGGAACCCGACGCCATCGAAGGGTCTTTTGCACCACAAGTTGTATTTGTTGCTTCAGAACTTACCTGAGAATGTTTTAATTGCCCAACAAATATTCAGCCTCCCGCCTACAATCGAAGCAGCAATTGTTTGGGTATTCTTAAGTATTTAGCGCCAGACTGGTCACAACCATACAACGTCTGGAGCTCCAGTATGACGCTCGTGAAGTTTCCTTTCATGAGAAGGAAAAAACAGGGTTTGACCAGCACTACAGCCCGTGCCGATGCGGCACCAAAACTGCGTCCTTTCCTCGACTGGCCGATCAAGACACAGTTGCGGATAGGCTTTGGCGCCATGCTGCTGTGTGCGATCGGTGTCGGAGCTGGCGGCCTCCTGGCCGGATCCCAGGTGAGGTCTTCCGTAACCACCGCCAAGGCTGCCAATGAACTGCTCGGCCAGGTGCCGCAACTCCAGATCCATGCCCAGACCTTCAGCCAGGAAGGCAGCAGTGCCGCGGCCGATGCCGTGCAGACGGACATCGCGTCGATCGCGGACGAAAGCAGGCAGTTGGCCGCCGGGGATCTTGCCAGCATCGTCACAGCACTTGAGGACAGTTTCGCACGTCTGCGTCAGACCCGTCAGGACCGCGACGCCGCAGTCGCCAGTCTTGATACGCTGACCAGCAGCATGGTCGAGACCACCAATCAGGCTTTCGAGGAATACAAGAAGCTGGCCGCCTACCGGTCCGCACTTGCCATGAACAACGAGGGCAAGATGAATGACCTGTCCAAGGTCGCTCCCCGCCTCGGCGACATGCGCATTGCGACCTTCTTGCTGACTCAGGAAGCCGAGGCCTTTGCGGCCGGTCCGGACAAGACCCTCGCGAAGTCGCTCGACGATCGGGTGAAGAACCTGGACAAGGACGCCAAGGCGGTTCGCCGTACGGTCAAGACCAAGGCGCTCAAGTCCAATGTCAAAAAGCTGACCAAGGCTTCCAAGGCCTATGCGAAACTGCTCAAGGCTCACCTGAAATCTCCAAGAGAGGACGCCTGGGCAAAGACCCTGCAGCCGGCCACGCAGGAACTTGTCACGCTCGCCGACGCCATCATCAAGGGGGCCGAGGAGCCGATCGATGCCCTGACCAGGGAACTGCGCGATTTCGACAAGGCTTCAGCAGACATCGCACTGCTGTCGAACTATACACAAAGCATTGCCCGCAGCGTGCTCGGCGTGCGAAGCGCCTACGCCGATTTTCTGAACACTTCTTCAGAGGTCGCCATCAATGCCTTCCAGCTCTATCTGGAAGATGCCCGGACAGGACTTAAAAACCTGGAAACGGTGCGCACCGCAGCCGGCAAGAACACTTCCGACAAGGCGCTCACGGACTTGCTGAACGGTCCCCTCAAGACCCTGGTGGCCGCCGGCAATGATAACCTGCCGAAGCTGGAAACCAGCTTTGATGCCGTCAAGACGGCGACCACTTCGCTGCGCGATAGCCAGCAGGACTTTGCGGCGGCCGCAGCGTCGCTCTCGGAACAGGCCGAAGCCATAAGCGCCAAGTCAGGCGAAACCGCGGTCTCCAGTACCGCTGCCGCCCAGACGCAGATCTCCCTCGCCTTGACCCTTGCTCTCGCCCTAGGCATCGCTTTTGTCGTGTTTCTGTCCGGCGCCATCATCCGGCCGATTCAAAGCCTGACCGAGGCCATGCAGAAGCTGAAGGACGGCGAGACGGAACTCGACCTGCCTGCCGCGGTGCGCAAGGATGAAATTGGTCACATGGCAAAGGCGGTGTCCACATTCTGCGACCGCGAACGGGAACGCCTGCGCCTGGAAGCCGAGACCGAGGCCAGCCAGGAAGAGGTGCGCCGGCGCCAGCATACGGTCGAAGCGCTCGTGGCGGACTTCCGGCAGGACATAGAGGACGCTCTCGCAACGGTCACCGGCAACATGCAGCAACTCGACAACACCGCCGAGCAGCTTTCCGAGATCGCCCGCACCACCACAGGCCGCAGCGAAGACGTCAGCACCGCCTCCAGCCAGGCTAGCGAGAATGTCCAGACCATTGCCGCAGCCACCGAGGAACTGAGCGCGTCCGTGCAGGAAGTCGGCCGTCAAGTCGGAGACACGCTCAATCGTGTCGAGGAGGCAGCCGGAGCCACAAAGACTTCCAACGAGCAGATCCGGGGCCTGTCGGCCTCCGCCGAACGCATCGGTGCCGTGGTCCAGCTGATCCAGGACATTGCCGAACAGACCAACCTTCTGGCGCTCAACGCCACCATCGAGGCTGCGCGTGCTGGCGAAGCCGGCAAGGGCTTTGCGGTTGTCGCCTCGGAGGTGAAATCGCTGGCCGGCCAGACCGCCAAGGCCACCGACGAAATCTCCAGCCAGGTAAACGACATCCAGCAGGCCACCCAAGCCGCCGTCGAGGCGATCAGCGGGATCATGGGCATGATGGAAGCGGTCAGCGAAACCGCAGCGGCCATGGCCGGCTCCGTCGAGCAGCAGGCTGACGCCACAGCGGAAATCTCCAGCGGCGTTTCCCAGGCGGCCGGCCAGACCGCCAGCGTGTCGGAAAACATCGGCGAGGTCTCACGGGGATCGAGCGAGACCAGCCAGTCGGCGAAGGAAGTCGAGGACATTACCGACGCCGCCACCACCCAGCTGGCCGAGGTCACTACCCGCATCGACCGGTTCCTGAAAGATGTGGCGGCGGCCTGAGCCGCCGCTTTCATCCTTTTTTCCTGAGGTCAGGCGGACATTCCGCCCGCGCCGTCCTGCGTCTCGAATACCTCCCGCGCCGCGTTGAGGCCGTTGATCGCCGCCGGCAATCCGCCATAGACCGCCATCTGCCAGATTACCTCGACAATCTCGGTCCGGCTGGCGCCGGCCGCCAACGTGTGGTCGATGTTGATCTTCAGTTGCGGCGCTGTCTGCCCGCCCAGAATGGTCAACGCCGCGATGGTGCATAGCTGCCGCGTCTTCAGGTCGAGGCCGGGCCGGGCATAGTGCCTGCCATAGGCCCACTCGACCAGACTTTCGGCGAAATCCGGCAGCAGGTCGTCATAGCGGCCGGACAGAACGTCTTCAAGATCGGGGTTAAGTTTCCGCGTCAGCGCGCGGCCGCGCTCCAGGGCTGTGCTCATTTTTCGGATTGTCCTGTCCTGACTGCACGCCGTGTTCGGTCCGGGCGCAGTTCTCGAAGGCAGGATCGACGGGTTCGCCCGCCTCCATCCTTCTGTAGAGATCGATTTTATCGTCCAGAACAGACAGCATCTCGGTCAGCTTGCCGATGTCGTCCGCCACCTTGACCCGGTGGGTTTCGAGCATCTCCCGGCGCTCGCTCAGCGAAGCAGCGCCCTTGCCGCGCAGTTCCGCATAGCGTAGCCGGTCCCTGATGCCCATGCCGGTGGCTTTCAGCCGGTCCAGGAAATCGATCCATCTGAGGATGGTCGCATCATAGACCCGCCGCCCTCCGCCGTCTCTTAAGGGACGCGGCAATAGGCCTATCTTCTCGTAGTAACGCAGGGTGTCGGTGGATAGCCCCGACTTTCGGGCCAGATCGCCAATCCGCATGTTCTGACTGTCTCCGAACGGAACGATTTCCTTCACCTACCGGTTGGAGCGCACTCCAGGTCAAGCAAAAAAAACGGCCAGCGGGCATAACCCGCTGGCCGGAGGATGAATGTCCTTCAGGGCCTGTCACTGAAACCTGCCGGATCGGCGGGCCAGCTTCGACCTATATGCGCGTTATCGCGTCCTCAGTCGAACCACCAGCGCTCAATCGCGCGGAAGCCGTCCAGCGTCCAGTTTGCCGCGACTTTCTCCGGATGCTTGACCTTGTCGGAATGCGCCATCACGTAGCTGGCGAACATCGGCACGATCACACCGCCATCCGTGCGCACGAGATTCTGCATCTCGCTGTACATGCCGGCACGCTTGACCTCATCCAGTTCCGAACGGGCCTCAATGAGAAGTTTGTTGAAACGCTCGTTTTCCCAGAAGGTGTCGTTCCACGGAGCGCCAGAGGCATAGGCAACGGAGAACATCCAGTCTTCCGTCGGCCGGCCACCCCAGTAAACCGCGCAGAACGGCTTTTTCATCCAGACATCGGACCAATACCCGTCGTTGGGTTCACGCACTGGCTTGATGTTGATGCCTGCTTCCTTGGCGCTGTTGGAAAAAAGCACCGCGGCGTCGACAGCGCCGCCGAAGGCTGCTTCGGATGCCGACAGGCTGACATCGAGCGAATCGAGACCCGCCTGTTTCAGGTAGTATTTGGATTTGTCCGGATCATAGGAGGTCTGCTCGAGCTCTCCATCGAAGAAGCGGTTCGACGGGCTGATCGGATGGTCGTTACCGACCGTGCCGTAGCCAAACAGGATCTTGTCGACAAGTTCCTGCCGGTTGACGCCGTGCTTGAGCGCCATGCGCACATTGTTGTCATTGAAGGGCGCGGCGCGCGTGTCCATTGCAAACGTGTAGTGCTGGGTGCCCGTGGTCGACAGAACCGTGACGTTCGGCGAACGCTTGAACAGCCCGACGGTTTTCAGGTCCACCTGGTTGATGACATCCACATTGCCGGTCAGCAGCGCAGACTGACGGGCAGCCGGATCGACGATGGTCAGCAATTTGACGGCGTCGAAATGGGCTCGGTCGGTCTTCCAGTAGTTCTCGTTCCTGGTCAGTTCGGCAATAACGCCCGGCTCGTAGTTCGTGACCTTGTAGGGACCGCAACCGACGCTGCTGGTCGGATCGATCTTGCCGTCCTTGGAAGGCATGACCGGCAGATGATAGTCACTGACAACAAACGGGAAATCGGCATTTCCTGCTTTCAGGGTGAAAACGACGTTGTCGCCGTCGGCGCTGACGTCCTCAATCGGGTCGACAAACGGTTTGGCTGCGGACGTACTGTTTTCGCCGCGGTGATAGTTGACCGAGGCCACCACGTCTTCGGGGGAAACCGTACCGCCGTCATGATATGCGATGCCCTTGCGGATCTTGAAGGTCCAGACCTTCGCATCGGGGGAAGCCTCCCAGCTTTCCGCCACTTCGCCAATGAGCGTGCCGTCCGCGGTTATCTCGATCAGGTAACCGTGCCGCGAAGTTGCAAACACCTGCACGAAGACATTGTCCCAGGTACCCGGATCGTAGTTCTCGTTGGTATTGCCCGCGGCGATCCCGACGCGCAGAACACCGCCTTTTTTCGGCTGCGCAGCTGCCGGTCCGGCTGCAAACGGGCTGGCGAAGGCCGCGGCGCCGATGGCCGCCGTACCTTGCAGAACGCTGCGCCGGGAGATCCCGGACTGAAGGATCGACTTGCGAAGATTGCTCATATTTTCTGTCCCCTCTCCTGATTTACGACACTCAAATTCGCCATGAAAAAGAGCTTGCGATTGAAAACCGCATTAAAACCAAAACATGCGCCTGCAACCTGCCGGGCAGGAAGGCGTCTGTTTTCACAGTATGACGCTTTTGATTGATCGCTCAATCAAAAAAGAGGAAAAATCTCGTACGATGACTATTACGGCGAAGGAGGAGCGGTCGAATGAGTAAGCGCAAGAACATTCTGATCCTGATGGTGGACCAGTTGAACGGAACCCTGTTTCCCGACGGTCCGGCGGATTTTCTGCACACGCCAAATCTGAAAAAGCTGGCGGAACGCTCGGTGCGTTTCGAGAACGCCTACACTGCTTCCCCGCTCTGCGCTCCGGGTCGGGCCAGTTTCATGTCCGGCCAGTTGCCGCGCCGAACCGGCGTCTACGACAACGCAGCCGAATTCGCTTCCGACATCCCGACCTACGCCCACCACCTGCGCCGCGCCGGCTACACCACCTGTCTCTCCGGCAAAATGCATTTTGTCGGTCCGGACCAGATGCACGGCTTTGAGGAACGCCTGACGACGGACATCTACCCGGCCGATTTCGGCTGGACACCTGACTACCGCAAACCGGGCGAGCGCATCGACTGGTGGTATCACAACATGGGCTCCGTCACCGGGGCCGGCGTTGCCGAGATTTCCAACCAGATGGAATATGACGACGACGTCGCCTTTCAGGCGGTGCGCAAGATCCATGACTATGGCCGCGGCAAATATGACAGGCCCTTCTGCCTGACGGTGAGCTTCACTCACCCGCACGACCCCTATGTCGCGCGCAAAAAATACTGGGACCTCTACGAGGACTGCGAGCATCTGCTACCGCCCGTTCCGGCAATGGACTACGAGGACCACGACCCTCATTCCAAACGCATCTTCGACGCCAACGACTGGCGCAGTTTCGACATCACGGAAGACAACATCCGCCGCTCGCGCCGGGCCTATTTCGCCAATGTCAGCTATCTGGACGACAAGATCGGCGAGACCCTGCACGCGCTCGAAGCTATGCATCTGGACGAGAACACAACCATCCTCTTCGTCTCAGACCATGGTGACATGCTGGGCGAACGCGGCCTGTGGTTTAAAATGTCATTCTTCGAGGGCTCCTCGCGCGTTCCGCTGATGATCTGCGACAAGGACCTTGCCCCGCAACACATCACGACGCCTGTCAGCACCCTGGACGTGCTGCCGACGGTCTGTGATCTCGGCGGCATAGACATGAGCGAGATCATGCCGTGGACCGACGGTATCAGCCTCGTCCCGCTGGCCAATGGCACCGCGCGGACGACCCCGGTGCTGATGGAATACGCCGCTGAAGCCTCCTACGCCCCGTTGGTGGCAATCCGCCAGGGCGCCTGGAAATACACCCATTGCGAACTGGACCCGCCGCAACTCTTCAACCTGGATGAAGACCCGCATGAGCTGAAAAACTTGGCCGGAAACCCCGCCCACGCGGATGTAGCCGTCAAATTCGCGAACATGGCCGGCGAAAAATGGGACATGGCCGCCTATGACGCCGAAGTTCGCCAATCCCAGGCCCGCCGCTGGATCGTCTACGAAGCCCTGCGCAACGGCGCCTATTTCCCCTGGGACTACCAGCCCCTGCAACGGGCCTCCGAACGCTACATGCGCAACCATATGGACCTCAACGAGGTCGAGGAAAACCAGCGTTATCCGCGCGGGGAGTGAGCTCTCCAGTTGCCTGCGGTGAGCGCCCGCTCACCGCCCCCACCTACTTCGTGCAGCCGTTCACATCCGCCGCGCAGTAGTAGCCATCGGAGGAATTGCCGCAGCAATAGAGAAAGCCCGGTGAATCGCAGTAGTAGTCCGATGAGCCGCAGCGGCCGGCGATCTGCATCGGCGCGGCCTTCTCCGGTTTACTGCCGAGCACGAAGTCGGGGCTGGAGATCCGGGGAGACATGTTCGGCAGCGCCGGGACTTCAAGATCCCTGGGAAGGCTTGCCAGAACAACCTTCGCCGCCGTCAGGTCGGGGTGTGTGGCGGGTGCAAGGGGATCGGCGGCCACCGGGGTCACGAAACAGGCGGCCATCACGACCACCATCGTCTTAAGCAAGGTTCTGAGCGTCATCTGTCGCATCCTCCGCACAAGATACTACGTTGCCGTTTCGCTTAATTGACGTTGCAAAGCATAACATAAATGCACCGTCTGAATGCAACTGCCCGCGCATCACGCCTGCAGATAGCCGCTGCAAAATGCCGATCATGAGGGGCACATCAGGAGGCTGAGAAGATCTCGTAGCCTTTCGGCAGCGCGGCTCCGGTGCGGTCCGCCTCATGCTCGATAAGCCGCAGCAGGGCCTGCCGGCTTGTTTCGAAATCCGGCGCTGCACCGCCCTCGGCCATGACAAGCCGCTCAAGGCCGAAGCCACAAGCCTCGAAACTGACAGCGCTCCGGTCCAGTGGAGTAATGCTGATCTCGCCGATTTCCAGATAACCGTTCAAGGGATAGGACAATTCCCCGGTAGGCGCCCCCGGCAGGGGATAGTAGATACCGACGGTGTCGATGGCCGGCTCCTCGGGGTGACCCTTTGGCGCGAAAAATCCGGACCCGTCCCCCGCATTCCGCGCCTCGTCCCGCGCGCGCTGCAATACCCGGCCTGCACGGACGATGTCATGCCGGTCGCGATAGGGCATGAAGGTGTCGGTTGAAACAAACACGAGGCGGGCAGGGTCCAGCCCGCGCTGCTCCACCAGCCAGGTCAGCACTTGCCCAAACAGCGCCCCCGGTTCTTCCGGCCTGTCGACACGCACTCCGAAAATGGTGAAGAGCGCCAGAACGCCCGGAACATCCCCCCGCGCCGCGTCCTCCACCCGCGCCGCAGGCTGCACGAACATGCTCTTGCCGGGAACAGGATCCTTGCGCGTGTCGTCATAGCGCAGCCCGCCGTTGAAACTGTGTCCCGTGATCATCTGGAGCGGGGCGATCCAGTCATATCCAAGCCTGCCGAAATGGCTGGTGAAATCCGCAGCAAGTGTTGCGGTCGTTGATGACACGGTCTCTGACGCTGCATGGCCAAGCTTCGGTCCGAGCGCCAGACCGGCCGCCCCGGTCATGGTCAGAGACAGCAACGTTCTGCGGGATACGGCCATTTCAACCTCCTGACGGTAATGGAATTCCTGCACATCATGCCCTCGGGCTCCTGAAATGAACAGGGCAGACGGGGAAAGTGCCGGTCACTGACGGATGGAGACTGACACTGAAATTATTCTTCCACGCCGCATGCGAAATCTGTCCATGGCATGCGCTTTACGGCCCGCAAAGCCGCCAGCCTGCCTTTCCCTCCTGACACCCTTATGTCAGCAGACTGACAGGAAGTCGGAAAAAGCGGAACAAAGCCGCAACCGCCCCCTTCCCTCACGCGCGCAACCGGACCATATTGCGGCCATGAGCAAGCGCCCAACAAAGCCCCCTTCCGACGACACGACTTCCCAGGACGGCTTCGGCGAAGCGCCGCAGAAGCCGCTTTCCGGCATCCCCCTGTCCGGCTCCATCAGCGACTGGGCGGCGGAGATTTCCGAGGAAGCGGAGAAACCTGCGCCCAAGAAGGCCGCAGAAAAGAGCGCTGGCAAGGGAAAAGAAGACCGGACCAAAGGCCCGCAAGCCCACGCGGGCGCCGCGCCTGATGGCGCGCCCCCGCGGAGGTCAGGCCGCAAGGCCGGTGCGACCGTGAGCGCGAAGAAGGACAAACCGGCCAAGTCGGCGCGCGGCACCTCCATCGGCAAGGCCGACACGGCCCGCGAGCGCGCCTCCGGCGGGCTCAACCCGGTCGCCGGGCTCGACATGACGCTGGAAGAGGCGGAGAAGCTTGAGGAGCAGCTCAAACAGCACAAGAAGGACAACAAGAAAAAGAAGACCGAAAGCAAATTCGGCGAGCTGACCGGCAACCAGGGCGCCACCGCGACCGTTGAGGCCCTGTCGGCGCTGATCGAGAGCGGCAATCCGCTGCACAAGAATGGCGAATTGTGGGTGCCGCACCGGCCAGAACGCCCGGAAAAATCCGAAGGCGGCGTGCCGATTGTCCTGAAGTCGGAATACGAACCCCGGGGCGACCAGCCGACGGCCATCGCCGATCTGGTGGAGGGCATGGAAAGCGGCGAGCAGACCCAGGTGCTGCTTGGCGTCACCGGCTCGGGCAAGACCTACACCATGGCCCAGGTGATTTCCCGCACCCAGCGCCCGGCGCTGATCCTGGCCCCCAACAAGACCCTCGCCGCCCAGCTCTATGGCGAGTTCAAGTCTTTCTTCCCGTACAACGCGGTCGAGTATTTCGTTTCCTACTACGACTACTACCAGCCGGAAGCCTACGTGCCGCGCACGGACACCTATATCGAGAAGGAAAGCTCGATCAACGAGCAGATCGACCGGATGCGCCACTCGGCCACCCGCTCGCTGCTGGAGCGCGACGACGTCATCATCGTCGCCTCTGTCTCCTGCATCTACGGTATCGGCTCGGTCGAGACCTACACCGCGATGACCTTCGCCATCGAGGTCGGCGAGCGCATGGACCAGCGCCAGTTGATCGCCGATCTGGTGGCCCTGCAGTACAAGCGCAACGACGCCGCCTTCCAGCGCGGCACCTTCCGGGTGCGCGGCGACACGATCGAGCTGTTCCCGGCCCACTACGAGGACACCGCCTGGCGCATTTCCATGTTCGGCGACGA
>JBNLAU010000410.1:0-3717 GCA_050302295.1 Roseibium sp.
CAGAATGTCCGGGTGCATTGCCTGTCACACCAACACCGATGGCGGAGGAAAGCCGCTTGCGGGCGGCGTCGCGTTGCCGACCGACTTCGGGACCTTCCATTCGCCCAACCTGACAACCGATTCAGAGCAGGGGATCGGCGACTGGAGCCTGGAAGACTTCGCCCGCGCCCTGCGCCAGGGTGTGGCGCCCGACGGAACCCCCTATTTTCCATCGTTCCCCTATCCGTTCTACAGCAGCTTCAGCGATCAGGATGTTGCCGATCTCTGGGCGGCATTCAAAACCGTCCCGCCCGTTGCCGAGCCTTCGAAACCGCATGAGATGCTGCCGCCGTTCAATTTGAGGGCGGGGCTCAAGGTCTGGCGTGCCGGCTTCTATGAACCGGCGCCGTTTTCACCGAATCCCGAGAAGAGCGACCTGTGGAACCGGGGCAAGTTCATCGTGGAAGGGCCGGCCCACTGCGGGGCCTGTCACACGCCGCGAAACCTGCTTGGCGCCCGTGAGGCGGAGATGGCGCTGCATGGCGCCGAGGAGCTGCCTGACGGCGGCAAATCGCCGCCCATCACCAGCAAGGTATTGAAGGAGGGCGGCTGGGCCATAAGCTCTCTGTCATATGCGCTCAAGACAGGGATTCTGCCGGATGGCGATGTCTTTGGCGGCTCCATGGGCGAAGTGGTTCGGGAGGGCACCGCCTTCCTGACCGACGAAGACAGGAAAGCGATCGCGACCTATCTCCTGGAAAGAGAGAGCTGATACCATGCTGACAAGGCGCAGAATGCTTCAACTGGCCGGAGCGGGAGCGACGGCCTTTTCCGTGCCACCGCTCCTGACCGCTGCCCAGGCGTCCGACGGATTTCTGGAACTGACCGCCGGGCCCTCCCGCAAGAAACTCTACCGCGACGATGCTTCGGCGTCCGAACTCTGGACCTACAACAAATCCTCACCCGGTCCGGAGATCCGTGTTCGTGTCGGTGAAACGGTGAAAGTGAGGCTCATCAACAATCTGGAAGAGCCGACATCCATTCACTGGCATGGGATCAGGATCGCGAACGACATGGATGGCGTCGCGGGCCTGACCCAGCCTGCCGTAGAGCCTGGCGGGGCTTTCGAGTATGAATTTGTGGTGCCCGATGCCGGGACATATTGGTATCACGCGCACAACAAGAGCTGGAACCAGGTTGCGCGCGGACTGTATGGACCCCTGATCGTGGATGAGGCCGAACCGCCTTTCAGCCGGGACAACGACCTGACCCTCGTAATCGACGACTGGCGTCTGAACCGTGACGGAAGTCTGGACCTTGCCAGCCTCGGTCATCTGATGGACTGGAGCCATGGCGGCCGTTTCGGGAACTGGCTCACGGTGAACGGGGAAAACAACCCGGAGTTCAGGCTCTCCAAGGGACATCCATACCGTCTTCGGCTGATCAATGCGGCGAATGCCAGGATATTCGAAATCGATCCGGGCAGTTTCAACGCGAAAATCCTCGCCTTCGACGGACAGCCGCTGCCGGTACCGCAAGATCCGTCCTATGCGCCTATGCTTCTGGGTCCGGCGCAGCGTATGGATCTCCTTGTCACACCGGAGAACGATTTCGCGCTTGAAGAAGTGTCAGGCGACTCTCCGTATCCATTCGCCGGGTTTACCGTCATGCAGGAGGAATGGGAGATCGAAACACCTCCCGAACTCACTCCGAATTCGATTCCGGAGCCAGATCTCGAAAACGGGCAGGTTGTCCGCGTGAACATGACGGGCGGAGCAATGGGCCGCATGGTTGAAACGATCTACCAGGGCAAGGTTCTGTCCAGGGAGGATTATCCCCGCACAGGGCAGGTCTGGGCTTTCAACGGAGTGGCGAACCTCGCCGATCAGCCGTTGTTTGCCCTGGGCAAGGGGAAGACCGTTATCCTTGAAGTTTTCAATGACACTGCCTTCATGCATGCGATGCATGTTCATGGTCATCACTTCAGGGTTTTCGAAAGAAGTGGTTCGACAATCGATGAAGGAGCTCCCTGGCGGGATACTTTCCTGATCGGTCCGGATCAAACCGTGCGGATTGCGTTTGTCGCGGACAATCCAGGCAAATGGCTGTTTCACTGCCATATGCTTGAGCATGCGGCAGCAGGTATGAACACCTGGTTCGAAATCGTCTGACGTTCACCCTTCTGCGTAGTTTTAGGTATAGTCTTGTCGAAGCTTGTGAGATATCGAAACACTATGCGCATTTGGTTGGCAGCTATACTGATTGTCCTTTTCACAGGGGTCCACACGGCGGCAGCGTTTGCCGGTGACCGGCCTGAAACTGCCATAGCGGGAGACACCGTTTCGACGGAAAGTTCCGGACTTGCGCAAGTGTCTTCCTCACATCACGTCAAATGCTGTAAATCCTCCGAAAAGTCCGGAACGCTCGCAAAAATTTCCGGATGCAGCGCTGACTGCGTGTCGCTTCACACCGATGGCGTCACGCTTCGGTTCCCGGACGTGGCACCGCCTGAAGTGCTTCCCGAAACGGTACGTTTCGGCTCGTTGCCGGTTCCGCACCTCCGCCCGCCAAGAGACGTCTGACCTATCGCTCCGGAGCGTCGTGTGAAGGCTCCGTCACAGACAATCATTGGCATGGATGAACGTTCATCCGTTTCCTTGCAGTTTTGCAAGGAAGCTGACGTTCTTCCGGAAACGGAAGGTGAAGGCTCGATGCGCTCACACGAAAACCCGGCCGGCCGTCCGGCTGTCCCCCTCTCACCGGCAGAGGCAAAAAACTCTGCACTCGAGACCCGCGATCTCCTGACCGGGCACAGTCTCCTCATGCTGGTCTGCTGCGCCGTCATGGTGATCGGAACCGGCTTTCTGATCGCGGCTACGCCCGAAAGTCAGGCAATCGGGCAGACGCTCCTGCTGGCCGCGCCGATGCTCGGCTGTGTCGGCCTGCATTTTGTCATGCATCGCCGCACGGAGAGGGTATGTCACGAACACGCGAAACAGGAATCGAACAAATGACCAATCGCAAGATCACTTTCATCGCCCTTGGGGCACTCGCAACATTGTCAACGGGGGCGATTGCCGACGAGGACAGGACGCTCACAGTCTTCAAGTCTCCGTGGTGCGGCTGCTGCGAGGTCTGGACGGATGCCGCCAAGGCGGCAGGCTATGACGTCGTCATCAAGGATCGGGACGATCTCACGGCAATCAAGAAACAGGCGGGTGTCCCTGAAGACCTGCAGGCTTGCCATACGGCGGTAATCGGCGATGACCGGAAGTACATTATCGAGGGACACGTGCCGCTGGAAGCAATCCGGAAACTGATGACGGAGCGGCCCGGCATCCGGGGCATCGCGGTGCCGGGAATGCCTCAAGGATCGCTGGGTATGGGGTTCGATCCGACCGCGAGATACACCGTTTACACTTTTGAAGACAAGGCGGACGGCGAGCCGCGGCCCTTTATGACGATGGGCGAATGATTTCCTAATGACAACACTGACGAGAAGATCTTTTCTTGCTGGAACGGCGAGCCTCACCGGGCTCGTCGTTAGCGGCTGCGTCTCTGGAAATGCGCGCCTAGACCCCCTGCCATTGTCCGGGGATCCTGCTTGTTGATTTTCACTGAGAACTGACCCGGTAAGGCCCGATTTTTTCACTGAGAACTGACCCATGTTTAAACCCACCCCTGCGTGATTTCGGCGGGGGACGACGGAGTGATAGACATGGCGTTGTTGAGCGTTAT
>JBNLAU010000411.1:0-10271 GCA_050302295.1 Roseibium sp.
ATATAAAGAATTCTTTATATCACTTATAAGGAAACGGAACCGCCACCGTTTCAGCGCCAAACAGCCATGTGGTCGGTAACATTCCCAGTCCCAGGTAGCGGTCGTAAAGCAGAAGCAGGACCGCAATTCCGACCGCCCAGGAGATGCTGGCAAGCGAACCGATCAGGAAATATTCCGCGTCGATTTTCTTGTTCAGGTCGTCGTGGCGGGCAACGGTCTTCAAGGCGATCACGGCGAGAATGACCTCCCAGTTGTTCAGCACCAGACCGGCAACAATGAGCGTGCGTTCCAGAAGGCCGATAATTTCACCTGCATGATTGGATGCGGCGGGGCGCTCCTCTTTCAACCGCTCTTCCAGATCGCGCTCGCGTCTACCCGCGCCGCTCTTCTCCAGAACGAATTTCGTGAACCACGTTCCTGCTCCCCAAAGCAGATAGGCGAGAACAATGTAACCTGTGGAGAGAAGCAATATCTTCATGAAATCGTTCCGGTGACCAAGTCTCTGGCTTCAAAGAAACTGACGTTGTGGCTTGGGAGGCTATCCCCCTATGGGACAAGACAGGCCTCCAGATATGTACGGAGCGTGTCCCGACGTTGCATATAGGCGTCCCATTCGGCCGCTTCCAAGGCATAGTAGACAGATCTTTTCGTGACATTCCTGAGATGGGCGACCTGATCCACGTCTCCGCCAAAGCGAATCCAAAGCGCGATCGTCGCCAATTGTTTTTCCGACCAGCGATCCTCCATGTCGGACAGCATCGCTCCGAACGCGTCCAGCAGGTTTTGGAGGGCCGCCGTTTGCTTATCCTTTGGCGCTGTCAGCAGGGAAAATCTGTAGGCACCGGCCTGGCTCTTGTCGTTGAGGCGTTCCCGGGCGGCGGACAGCCCGGAGCCAAGCATGTTCCAGGCTCTTGTTGGATTGACTGGGGTCTCGATTTCGGCCTGGCCGATAACAAACCGGCAGGGAACCTGTCTTTGAAGCAGAGCCAGACGCAATATGTTGGCAATTGTGAAGGCCTCGGCGGATGTGCGCACCAGTCCCTGGAATTCATCGCCGAGGGTAATTGTCAAAGGGGAAACAAGATCCCGCCCGAAGGCCGCATTCACGTGGCTGATTTCCTCGTTGAACGCGGAATGCAGCGCGGCGCGCTCCATCTCCTCGCTGCCGATAATGTCGCCCATGAGGACTGAGACTTTGTGCGTTTGTGCCGTCACGGCATTCACCCGGTCCGCCTGAAACTTGTTGCTCTTCAGACGTCATAATGAAGCAAAAACACTTCAAATTCAATTAATGAAGTGCATTAGCTTCACTGATGTCAATATGAAGCGAAATTACTTCATAAATCAAAATTGAAGCGAACGCCCTTCACATCAAGGCCGATAGAGATCTTCCCGCGTCGGCGGCATGCCGGACAGGCCCTTGGTGCGCCGGGAGGCGACCGTCTGGAATATGCCGATTGACCCGCGCTCGAAACCAAGCGAGACACCACATAGATAAGCCAGCCAGAGGCGGTATTTCTGTTCGCCGATTTCGGCAATGGCCGCCTCCTTGACCGCCATCAGGTTTTCCGCCCACAGGCGGGTGGTGCGGGCATAATGTTCGCGCCAGGCTTCCACGTCGTGAACTTCAAATCCGTGCGCTTCCAGATTGGTCAGCGTCCAGCCGATGTGGTCCACTTCTCCGCCTGGAAAGATGTAACGGACCAGTGTCTGGTATTCTGGCTTCTTGCGGCGGAAGGCCTTGAGGTCCTTCTTGCCCCGGCGGGTAATCGCGTGGTGGAGATAGATACCGCGCGGCTTCAGCAATCGTCTGACATGCCTGTAATAGTCGTCGTGATTGTCGATGCCGACATGTTCGAACATGCCGATGGAAGAAATCTTGTCGAATTTCGCGTCGAGCTGCCGGTAGTCCTTCAGCTCCACGCTCACCCTGTCTGCAAGCCCCCGGCTGGCGATACGTTCACGCGCCAGTTTCGCCTGTTCCTCGGCCAGGGTCACCCCAACCGCGGTCACCCCGTAGTGCTCCGCCGCATAACAGATCAGCGCGCCCCAGCCGCAACCGATATCCAGCAGGCGGTCGCCTGGCTGCAACCTCAGTTTCCGGCAGATCATCTCCAGCTTGTTCTGCTGAGCCGTTGGCAGGTCGTCGTTCCAGTCCTGGAAATAAGCGCATGTGTAAAGCATCTCCGGATCGAGAAAGAGCCGGTAAAACGCGTTCGAAACGTCGTAGTGAAACGCGATGTCTTCCTTGGCGCTGCCTGAGTTGCTGCCACTTGCCTTGCCGGCCTCGGGATCCGACACCGGCTTCTTGCCCCCACCTTTCCCAACGCCAAGCACAAGCGGCAAGGCGCTTTTCAGGAGCAAGCCCTTGTTCAGACGCCGGCGAATCTCCCGGCCCTTGATGGCCGGCCGCTTTTCGGCGAAGTCGAAAAAGCTGCCGCCACGCAGGTCGACGTCACCCGCCGCGTATAGCTCGATCAGCGTCCTCAGCCCCGGGCGGCGCAGTAGCCGGGTCAGCGCCGTTTCGGAAAAGGCGAGCCGCAACCCGCTGGCGGAAGCGTCTGCGGGAACGCGGGACCCATCCCAAAGCTCGAATGCGAAATCAAGTTCAAGCGCTTCGTGAAGATGCGCCAGGGCGGCGCGCGCGCTGGCAATCAGTCGGTCCTCGGAATGGCTCGGCATCGGATCGCGGGCTCGCAATTGAGAAGGGAAACGATTGAGGCGGACGCCTCATGTCAGCAAAGGGGCATGGTGTCTGTTAAACCGGCCAAAATCAATCGGTCTCGCCGAAGCCGCTTTCGACCAGTTCTGAAATCGCAGTCAGGGCGGTCTCGGCATCGGCGCCGCTGACGCAAACCTTGATGGAACAGCCCGGGCTCGCCGCCAGCATCATCAATCCCATGATCGAGGTTCCGCCGACCGTCTGGCCGTCCTTGGATACCTGGACGTCCGCCTTGAACGTTTCGACCAGTTTCACGAGTTTTGCCGACGCACGGGCGTGAAGGCCTCGCTGGTTGACAATGATCAGGTCTTTTTCCAACAAGTCTTGCGCTGTCATGTTCTTTTATTAGTTCTGTCCCGACAGCACCTGGCTTGCGACAGAAATGTATTTCTGTCCGGCTTGACGGGCTTCGTCGACAGCGTCTGCGAGGTCCCGGTCGGCCCTTACGCTTGCCAGCTTGATCAGCATCGGCAGGTTGACGCCGGCCACGACTTCCACGGATTTGCTGTCCATCACGGAAATGGCGAGGTTGGAAGGTGTCCCGCCGAACATATCCGTCAGCAGCACCACTCCCTTGCCGGAATTGGCCGCTTCGACAGCCGCCAGAATATCCTGGCGCCGCTGTTCCATATCGTCATCCGGACCTATGGAAATGGTTTCGACCTGTTCCTGGGGACCGACAACATGTTCCAACGCCGCCTTGAATTCTTCGGCGAGGCGCCCGTGGGTAACAAGTACAAGTCCAATCATATGACGTTCGGCCTAAATATTGAGTACGGTCGGCTCCAGGGCCAATTATGCAGTCGGCTCCAGCGCCAATTAACAGTCTGATGCACTCTCTTCAACCACTTGCCCACTTGCAAGCAAAAAAGTCCAGCGACCCCTTAAATATAATCCGGCGTTCCGGGGAAGAGTGAGCGCAAAGCCCAGCGAATAAGCCGGAAACTTGCGAAAGTCTTGTGCTCCGGGCAGATCACTACCGGCAACCGGATACCTTCAAGCTGATCGTATTCAATCGGACTTTCGGGCAGACGTTCCAGCGTTTCCAGCGGTTGAAGGTTGACGATCAGATGCACTTGCGCAGCGGGCTCGCACTCCAGACTGACAAGTCCGAAATTGCGCACTTCCATCCGGCCGCGGATCGTCTCGGGAACACGGGCCAGCAGCCGTCCTCCTTCCGCGCTCACATGAACATAGTCATCAGCAACGAGACGGGCGAAGTTGCCCTTTGCCGCTGCGGCCTCGATCAGGATCTCACAAAGCGATGTCTTGCCGCTTCCGGCCCCTCCACGGATCATGATGCCGTGCGTGCCGATGATGGCGCAATTGGCGTGAACGGCCGGCCCGCTCACTTGCCCGCTCCGACAGGCAGATAAATGGTGAACCTGGCTCCGGCGATTTTCTGCTTGCCGTCTGCCCCCTGCTCAATCCGGTTCGCTGCAGTGAGCGTGCCGCCATGGGCTTCAATAATCTGGCGGGAGATCGACAGGCCGAGACCGGAATTGTTGCCGAAGCCTTCGCCGTCGGGGCGGTCGGTGTAGAAACGCTCAAAAATCCGCTCTGTGTTTTCCGCCCGGATGCCGGGGCCGTCATCGTCCACGGTGATCTTGAGCCTACGGCCCTCCCGGCTGAGATCTACCCGAACGTTACCGTCGTCCGGCGAGAAGGAGCGCGCATTGTCGAGCAGGTTGCTGATCACCTGACCAAGACGGATGTCGTGCCCTTGCATCTCATAAGGCTTGGCGCCGGGCGCATCCGCGACCGACAGTCTGACGCCGGTTTCTTTCGCGCCGGAACGGTGGTTGGCTTCATGCGCCATGTTGCGCAGGAGCTCTGCCAGATCGATCGTCTCGGCCTGGATGCGCGCCAGCTCCGCATCAAGACGCGAGGCATCGGAGATATCGCTGATCAACCGGTCCAGACGCCGGACATCGTGCTGGATGACCTCCATCAGCCGGTCCTTGGACTCCTCCGACTTGGCCAGAGGCAGAGTTTCGACGGCACTGCGCAGTGAGGTCAGCGGGTTTTTAAGTTCATGTGCGACGTCCGCGGCAAACCGTTCGATTGCGTCGATCTTGTTGTAAAGCGCGTTCGTCATTTCGCGGAACGAACGGGCCAGATGGCCTATTTCGTCCTGACGGTCGGAGAAATCCGGTATCTCCTCGCGCGAAGTGGTCGATCCCCGGCGCACCCTGTCTGCCGCGGCGGCCAGGCGCCGGACCGGACCGGCGATCGTGCCGGCCAGAAGGATCGACAGGAGAATGGTCACGGTGGCCGCAAACAGGAACACGCGGATAATTGCAATGCGCTCCGCACGCACGATGGCGTCAATGTCGCCGCCCTGGGTCGAGAGCAGCAACGAGCCAAGAACCGCCCGGAAGCGCTGGATCGGCACGGCCACCGAAACGATCAGCTCGCCGCGTTGGGAAATCCGCGTGACGCTTGCCGGCGACCCGGCAAGCGCGGCCTCCACCTCCGGATAGGCGCGTCCGTCGCCACCGCCGACTTCCTGATACAGCGGCAGGTCGCCCTGCTGCAGCCAGCGCTTGGTCCACTGCCAGATCATGTTCCAGAAGCCCTCGTCCTCCGTTGTGGGCGGGGGCAGGTCGAAGCGCAGGATCTGGGCGCTGGAATAAAGATGCCGGGAATCGAGGATCAGAATGCCCTCGGGGTCGTAAATGCGCGCCCGGGTCTTGGTTGGCGAGATCAGGCGGCGCAGGACCGGTCCGACACGCTCCGGATTGATCGGAAAATCGAGACTGTCGAGGTCGTCGGTGGTCGGCGTTATGCTTTCGCCCGCCTGCAGTTGCAGCAGGCGTTCCGGGTCGACGGTGATGGTGCCCGTATCGACGGTCGCGGAAGCGGCGATCGCCCCGGCGATGATCTCACCCTGGGTCAGAAGGCTTTGCACCCGGGCATCGATCAGACCGGCGCGGAACTGGTTGAGATAAAGAATACCGATCACCAGCGCCAACAGGCCGACCAGGTTGATCGCGATGATCCGGCGGGTCAGGGACGACAGCACATAGGTGCCGAAGATCCGTCCAAGCTTATTGAGCAGGCGGCGGCGGATACGCTTGTTGCCGAGCCGGCGCAAACGGGAGCGTTCCGAACCGGTTGCAGGTTCAGAAACCGTAACGTCCTCGGCACTCTCGCTCTCAACCGCCATTCAGGCTCACTTTATGAGTCCGTGCTCTGCGTCAAGCTTCCCGGAAGCGGTAGCCGACACCATAAAGTGTTTCGATCATGTCGAAGTCGTCGTCAACAACCTTGAACTTTTTCCGAAGCCTCTTGATGTGGCTGTCGATGGTCCTGTCATCCACGTAAACCTGATCGTCATAGGCTGCGTCCATCAGCGCGTTCCGGCTTTTCACCACGCCGGGGCGCTGCGCAAGCGCGGAGAGGATCAGGAATTCCGTCACCGTGAGGGTGACCGGCTTGTTGTTCCAGGTGCAGGTATGGCGCTCCTGGTCCATCACCAGCTGACCGCGCTCGAGAAGCTTATCGGCATCGTCACGCGGAGCGGACGCGTCACGCGGTTGGGCACGGCGCAGGACCGCGCGCACGCGTTCGACCAGAAGACGCTGGGAAAACGGTTTGCGGATGAAATCGTCGGCGCCCATTTTCAGGCCAAACAATTCGTCGATTTCATCGTCTTTCGAAGTCAGGAAAATCACCGGCAGGTCGGACCCCTGGCGCAGGCGCCGCAGCAGTTCCATGCCGTCCATGCGTGGCATCTTGATGTCAAAAATCGCCAGCTCCGGCGGATCGCTCTGCAGCCCGTCGAGAGCCGAGGTTCCATCCGTATAGGTCTGGACCCGATAGCCTTCCGCTTCCAATGCAATCGAGACCGAAGTCAAAATGTTGCGGTCGTCATCGACCAGGGCAATTGTCGGCATGCTTTGTTTTCCATTTCCGGCTACGCACCGATGGCAAGCTTTAGTGTATCACACAGCCTTTGGCCTGCTAAATGCGCATAAATTAAGGCAAACAGCGCTTTCAGGTGTCGCACAGTCTGAAAGTGCCGTCAGCCCGTTGCATTGATGGGGGGCGTGAGCAAGAAATTCAAGAGACCGACGTGGCCCCAAAACGGCTGCCATCACTCCGCGGCACGCAGCACCGGTCGCAATGCGCGCTTTCTGCGCGCAAACTTTCACCTTTTCCAACAATTCGAACATTCCGAAGGTTTCGTTTTTTACTTCGCTTACCAAATTAATTGCAGGCGAATAATTTGAAAATTTCAATCGATTAAACAAAGACATAGCACCTTTGGCGGTCTTGTTGCTCCGCGGGCCTTCCACTAGGTTCGCAGCTCTCAGCGCCGGATCAAGCCTTTCGAAACGCACGTCCGGCGGCGGCCATCACGCCCACATCACGAGGACTGCGGGAACATGCAAGAAGTAGGTGTCAGGAATTCCTCCAAAGGTTGCGATACTTTGGGCTTTAAGAGCCTGAAAGCGCTCTATTGGAACCAGAACGAGCCTGCGCTTTATGAATATTCCCTCACCCGTGGAGAGACCCGACTGGCTGCCGGAGGCGCGCTTGTTGCCGAAACCGGTATTCACACAGGCCGCTCGCCCAAGGACAAATTCGTCGTCCTCGACGAGGAAACCAAAGACACGGTCTGGTGGGATAACAACGCGCAAATGTCCAGGGAGCAATTCGATCTGCTTCTGTCGGACATCCTGAAGCATGCGGAAGGCATGGAACTGTTCGCGCAGGATCTTTACGGCGGCGCGGACCAGACCCATCGGCTGCCGGTGCGCGTCTATACCGAATATGCCTGGCACTCCCTGTTCATCCGCAATCTTCTGCTGCGGCCGGAACAGAGCGAGCTTGAGAGTTTTGCGCCCGACATGACGATCATCGACCTGCCAAGCTTCAAGGCAGATCCCGAGCGCCATGGCTGCCGATCCGAAACGGTGATCGCCTGTGACCTGACCCGCAAGATCGTCCTGATCGGCGGAACGTCCTATGCGGGCGAAATGAAGAAATCCGTCTTCACCATGCTGAACCATCTGCTGCCGGCAAAGGGCGTCATGTCCATGCATTGCTCGGCCAATGTGGGGGATGACGGCGACACTGCTGTGTTCTTCGGCCTGTCGGGCACGGGCAAGACCACGCTGTCGGCCGACCCGGAGCGCACCCTGATCGGCGATGACGAGCACGGCTGGAGCGAAAGCGGTGTCTTCAATTTCGAAGGCGGCTGCTACGCCAAGACCATCAAGCTTTCCCAGGAAGCCGAACCGGAGATCTACTCCACCACACAGCGCTTCGGCACAGTGCTGGAAAACGTGGTTCTGGACGACAACCGGGTTCCGGACTTCGATGACGGTTCGAAGACGGAAAACACTCGCGCTGCCTATCCGATCCACTTCATTTCCAACGCCAGCGCCACCGGCTGTGCGCCGATGCCCAAGACAGTCATCATGCTGACGGCGGATGCTTTCGGCGTGATGCCTCCGATTGCCCGGCTGACCCCGGCACAGGCGATGTATCATTTCCTCTCCGGCTATACGGCGAAGGTGGCCGGGACCGAGAAAGGCGTCACCGAACCGCAGGCGACCTTCTCCACCTGCTTCGGCGCGCCGTTCCTGCCGCGCCATCCGTCCGAATACGGCAATCTGCTGAAGGATCTGATAGCCAAACACAATGTAGACTGCTGGCTGGTCAACACCGGCTGGACCGGCGGGGCCTATGGCGTTGGTAACCGCATGCCGATCAAGGCTACGCGCACGCTGTTGCAGGCCGCCCTTTCCGGCAATCTCAACAATGCCGAGTTCCGGACCGATGCGAATTTCGGATTTGAGGTTCCTGTCAAGGTGCCCGGCGTCGACGACGCGATCCTGACCCCGCGGGAAACCTGGACGGACAAGAACGCGTATGACGTTCAGGCGGCCAGACTGGTTCAGATGTTTGCCGACAATTTCGAAGCTTTTGCAGCTCATGTGGACGGTGCGGTTCTGAGCGCCGCCCCGGTCCTGAGAGCTGCTGCGGAATAACAATACCAAAAACTCTATCCCACCAAACTTGAACGGCGCCGGTTCCATCTGGCGCCGTTTCTGTTTGCAAGGGTTGTGAAAAGCCGCGTCCTGGCCTGGAGTTTGCAACGAGACTCTTTCCCGTTGAACGGAAAAGCCTATATTGGTGGTTCCTGCGTCTCAGATCCTGCCCGCATTCAGGGTCTCAACAGGGGACAACCTCACGATGGCGACAGAAGCCGTTTCCATTCCCGACGTTTTGAAAACCGCGGAAGCCTGGAGTGCATCGGGCCGCCCGGTTGCACTTGCCACGGTCATCGAGACCTGGGGATCGGCACCGCGCCCCGTCGGCTCTCATCTTGTGATCGACTCTGAAGGCAATTTCGAGGGGTCCGTCTCAGGCGGCTGTGTCGAAGGGGCGGTTGTCGCCGAGGCGGTCGAGGTGATCGAGACGGGCAAACCGGCTACGCTGGAATTCGGCGTGGCTGACGAGACCGCCTGGCGGGTCGGCCTTTCCTGCGGCGGACGTATCCGCGTTTACGTTGAACCCGTCATCTGACCTGAGGAGCCCCCGTGCAGAGCACTGAAACTCTCCTGGCCTTTGCCGCCGCGACCGCGCTGTTCGCCTATATGCCCGGACCTGCGCTGCTCTACACGGCGGCGCAGACGATCGCGCGCGGTCAGCGTGCGGGTTTCATGGCGGCATCGGGCATTCATCTTGGCTGTTACGTCCATGTGCTGGCGGCGGCCTTCGGACTATCAGCGATATTCACGGTGGTTCCGACACTCTATTTCACCCTCAAGCTGCTCGGCGGCATTTATCTAGTCTTTTTGGGCGTGCAGATGATCCGGACCCGGACGGCATCCGGACCGATGCCCGATCTGCCGAAGAAATCGGCCCGACGCGCATTTCTGGACAGCATCCTGGTTGAGGTCCTCAATCCGAAGGTAGCGGTCTTCTTCATAGCCTTTCTGCCGCAATTCGTCAGTGCCGAGGCGGGGCTGCCGATCTGGGCACAGTTCCTGATCCTCGGCACCATTGTGAACTGTGCCTTCACGTCGGCCGACATAATGACTGTGCTTTTTGCCACGCACGTGAAGAAACACCTGACCAGAATCTCGAAATTCCAGGATCTGACCCGTTGGCTGGGCGGCTCGCTGCTGGTTGGTCTGGGCCTGAAACTGGCAACAGACCGCGCATAGACACATGGATCTTTCTCTTCTCACCGAATTGAACAAGGACCGGGCTGAACGCCGCGCTGCGATCCTTGTCACGCGTATGGCCGGCGGCACCCAGCATCTGGTGCACAGAGATGATGGCTTTTCGGACCATCCCCTGGCCGAAGAGTTTCAAAAACGATTCAGATCCGGCAAATCGGGACTGGTTTCAACGGATGAGGGCGACTTCTTCCTGACCGTTTCCGTTCCCGCCCCGCGCCTTGTCATCATCGGCGCCGTCCATATCAGTCAGGCGCTGGTGCCGATGGCAGAAATTGCCGGTCTGGACGTGACGGTTATCGACCCGCGAACTGCCTTTGCAACGGAAGAGCGCTTTCCCGGCAGCACCT
>JBNLAU010000412.1:0-2858 GCA_050302295.1 Roseibium sp.
CGCCTTTGCCTTTTCCTCCGGCATGGCGTTCATGCCCATGGCGGCCGAGTGGGTCCAGACCGGAGACATACCGATCGCATCGGCAATACCTTCCCAGGTGAGGCCGGCGGTCCGCTTGGCGGACAGGATCATTCCGGTGACGTCTTCACGGGTCAAAGCAGACATGTGATCTCCTATGGGCTGTTGAAAATATGAGTGAAAAGCGCGGCGCACAGCACCGCGAGCAAGGCTGAAACGATCTGCCAGAAGCGCACCGGATCCCGTTCGGCCAAAGGAATGAACTGTCCATGCTGAAAGTCCGGGTTCGGCCGGCGCAGGTCTTCCAGAAAAGCGCTCATGACCTCATAGCGCTTGCCGGGATTTGGATGGACCGCACGGCACAAGGCGCCATCGACCCAATCGGGAACCCGCTCGGTGAGCGCGGATGCGCTGCGGTAGCGCAGCTTTGCCTGCGCCTTCTCGCTGGTTGCCCGGGCAACGCTCGCACCAAAGGGAAGTTTGCCGGTCAGCATCTCATAGGCGATCACCCCGAGCGAAAAGAGATCGCTTCGCTCCGTACCGAGGTAACCGAGGAAAACTTCCGGTGCCGTATATTGGTGGGTACCGAGGATCTCGGCTCTGTCGAGCGCCGGTGCGGCTTCCATGACACCGGAAATCCGCACAGAGCCGAAATCGATGATCTTCACCGTACCGGTCTTGTCGATCATAATGTTTTCGGGCCGCAGGTCCTGATGCACCATTTCCTTGCGGTGAAAGGCTCTCATGCCCTTGGCGATCTGTTCCAGAAGCCCGCGTACCGTTTCCAGGCTCGGATGGGGATTGTCCAGCATCCACTGCCGCAGCGTCTGGCCCTCGACATACTCGGTGGCGACAAACAGGGACTGCCTGTCCTGCGGCAGGTTTGCTGCTTTCAGCACGTGCGGCGAAGACATCCGCCGGGCGATCCACTCCTCAAGGGCGAAGCGGCGCAGATAGTCCTCCTCGCCGCGCAGATCCATGGACGGGAATTTCAGCGCGACCAGCTCACCGCTGACCTCGTTCTCGGCAAGATAGATATGACTGCGGCTCGTTGCATGCAGGCTGCGCAGAAGACGGAACCCTTCAAAGCGGCCCGGAACATGCGGCAGCGGAGCCGGCGGCAGATTGCCTTCCTCCGCCAGCACATTGGCGGCGTCAGCTTCCGGCAGGCTGGCAACCCGCACGATCTGAACTGTCAGATTGTCGGTGCTTCCAGCCTCAAGAGCCCGGTCAACAATGGCGCGGGCCGCAGCCTCCAGCGTTTCTGCACTGGTGATTTCCGATGCAATATCTCTTGGCGGCAGGAACTCGTGAACCCCGTCGGTGGTCAGAACGAAGACGTCGCTCGCCTTGAGGTCCAGTGCCCGGTAGTCGATCTCAACCGAATTTGCCAGGCCGAGCGCGCGGCCGAGATAGCTTTCGCTTGAGGATACCTGGACGCGGTGGTCTTCCGTCAATTGTTCCAGGTTTTGTCCCGACAGGCGCCAGATGCGGCTGTCGCCAGTGTGAAAGAGGTGCGCCCTGCGCCCTTTCAGAACCAGCGCGGAAAACGTGCACACGTGCCCCTGATCGCGCGTGAAGGCCTGCCTGGTCTGGCTGTAAAGCCAGGAATTCGTCGCCGAGATCACACGGCTCGCGGCGGTCTTCACCGACCAAGCATCAGACGTGCAGTAATAATCGGACAAGAAGGATTTGACGGCGGTTTCGGCGGCTATATGCGCAACCGGACTGGAGGAAATGCCGTCGGCAATCGCAACCGCGATGCCTTTGTGAACCCGTGCATGCCCGTCCGGCACCAGAGCGCCGTGGAAGTCCTGATTGGCAGGCTTCCTGCCGGCAGCCGAATGCTGGCCGGTTTCTACGCTCAGAAGTGTCTCAGGGGCTTTCATCAGCACCGGTTCTTGCCTCCGGAAGGAACGGCCCCGCCGTCACACGGCGGGGCCTCTTGCTTTTCATTATTCGGCTGGCGTCGCGGCCTTTTCGTAGCCGGCATTGCGCTTGGGCGAAGTCTTGTAGTGCGTGGCGTAGATCATCGCGCCAACGAACGTCAGGCCGCCGACCACATTGCCGAAAACAACCGGAATTTCGTTGTAGGCGAAGTAATCGAACCAGGTGAAGTTGCCGCCGAGCATGATGCCGGACGGGAACAGGAACATGTTCACGATGGAGTGCTCGAAGCCGAGGTAGAAGAACACCAGGATCGGCATCCACATGGCCATGATCTTACCGGAAACGGAATTGGACATCATGGCTGCAACAACGCCGGTGGAAACCATCCAGTTACACATCACGGCGCGGATGAAGACGGTCAGAAGACCGGCCCAGCCCGCGGCTGCGTAGCCGAGCGTTCTGAGTTCACCGATCTTTCCGATTTTCTGGCCGACGGCATTCGGTTCCTGGCTGAAGCCCATGGTAAAGATAACGGCCATGAAAACGGCAGTCGTCAGAGCACCTGCGAAGTTGCCGCAGAACACCAGTCCCCAGTTGCGGAACACACCGCCCCAGGTGCAGCCCGGACGTTTGGCGATAACCGCCAGGGGAACCAGGGTAAACACGCCGGTCAGAAGGTCGAACCCAAGCAGGTAGAGCATGCAGAAGCCGACCGGAAAGAGAACCGATGCGACCAGGAAGTTGCCGGTATTCACTGCAATGGTGACCGAGAAAGCGGCGGCGAGCGCCAGGATGGCGCCGGCCATATAAGCGCGGATGAGCGTATCCTTGGTGGACATGAATATCTTGGATTCGCCCGCGTCGATCATTTTCGTATCGAATTCCTGGGGAGTTACATATGACATTCAAATTCCTTTCGAAGGTGATCCAGATGTTCAGACAGCTTTGTG
>JBNLAU010000413.1:0-9695 GCA_050302295.1 Roseibium sp.
CTTCAAGACACCTGTTGCGGCTTTCGAGGACCGCGAGGTGCCTTCGACCGTCACGGTGAAATGGTGCGGCCAGTTCCACCGCTGCGAAATCGGCCATTCACCGCTGGATGTTGTCGCCTGGCACGGCAATTATGCGCCGTGCAAGTACGACCTCAGGAATTACTGTCCTGTAGGCGCCATCCTGTTTGATCATCCGGACCCGTCGATCTTCACCGTACTGACAGCCCCGTCCGGCGTGCCGGGCACAGCCAATATCGACTTTGTCCTGTTCCGTGAGCGCTGGATGGTGATGGAGGATACGTTCCGCCCGCCCTGGTATCACAAGAACATCATGTCCGAGCTGATGGGCAACATCTACGGCCAGTACGACGCCAAGCCCCAGGGGTTCGTTCCGGGAGGCATGAGCCTGCACAACATGATGTTGCCGCACGGACCGGACAACAACGCCTTTGAAACGGCGTCCAATGCTGATCTCAAACCCCATAAGCTGGACAACACCATGTCCTTCATGTTCGAGACCCGGTTCCCGCAACATCTGACGGAGTTCGCCGCAAAGGAAGCCCCCCTGCAGGATGACTACATTGACTGCTGGACATCTCTTGAGAAAAAATTCGACGGCACGCCCGAGGGAACCTGGACCAAGTAATGAGCCGAACGCATATACCTGGCCCACAAGACCGACTTGTTATCCTGGGCTCCAAGGGAGGTCCGGCTATTCGTCCGGGAGGCCCGTCGCCGACAAGTTCGCTGATCGAGACCGGTGGCCGCCGATGCGTTGTGGATTGTGGACTGGGGGTCACGAGGGGGCTGGTGGAAGCCGGCGTGGTGTTGAAGGAGCTCGATCTTGTCTTCATCACCCACATGCATTCCGACCACGTTCTGGAACTCGGACCACTTCTGCACACTGCCTGGACAACGGGGCTCGCCACACCGGTGAAGGTCTACGGACCGCCGGATCTCATGGAATATTGGGACGGTTTCCTGAATTCCATGCGCTACGACATCGACCTCAGGATTGACGACGAGGGCCGCCCGGATCTGCGCGATCTGGTGGAGATCCACCTGTTGCAGGAAGGCGAAGTGGCGCTGGGGGATGACAGCCTGCGGGTCAATACGCTGCGCGTGGACCATCCTCCGGTGACCGACTGCTTCGCGCTACGCTTTGAAAGCGAAGCCTGGTCCGTGGTCTTTTCCGCCGACACCGCCTATTTCCCGCCTCTGGCAGAGTTCGCCCGCAATTGCGATCTGCTGGTTCATGAAGCGATGCTGGCGCGAGGGGTGGACAGGATCGTGGAAATAACCGGAAATGGCGAACGGCTGCGCGAACATCTCCTGGCGAGTCACACCATGGCTCCGGACGCGGCCAGGATCGCCGAGGATGCAGGGGCCAAAAAGCTGGTGCTGAACCATCTGATCCCGGCGGATCTGCCCGGGTTCGAAATAAGGGAATGGCTGGACGCGACCAAGGCTTTTTCGGGAGAAACCATTGTCAGTCATGACGGCCTGACGATTACAAGGACATAAAGCGTATGAAACTGGCAACATTGAAAGACGGTACCAGGGACGGCAAGCTGGTGGTGGTCAATGACCGGCTCACCTTTTGCACGGACGCCGGCCATATTGCGCCGACGCTGCAAGCCGCGCTTGATGACTGGGAGAATGTGGCGCCGAAGCTGGAGCTTCTCGCCGAAAGCCTTTCCCACGAGGCAGTTCCGGTGATCCGCTTTCATGAGCACGATGCCCTGTCGCCCCTGCCGCGCGCCTTTCAGTGGGCCGATGGTTCGGCCTACGTCAATCACGTTGAACTGGTACGCAAGGCCCGGGGCGCGACCATGCCGGAAACCTTCTGGTCCGATCCACTGATGTATCAGGGCGGCTCGGACACGTTCCTGGCACCGCGCGACCCGATCAGGATGCGTGAAGAGGCCTGGGGCATCGATATGGAGGGCGAGATCGCCGTGATCACGGGCGATGTGCCGATGGGCTGCAGCCCCGAGGAGGCGCGCGACGCGATCCGCCTTGTTCTTCTGGTCAATGATGTCTCCCTGCGAGGCCTGATTCCTTCCGAACTCGGTAAGGGGTTCGGCTTCTTCCAGTCCAAGCCTTCTTCGGCGTTTTCACCGGTCGCAGTGACACCGGACCAGCTTGGGGATGCCTGGAAGGGCGGCAAGCTGCATCTGCCCCTTCGTGTGGATTTGAATGGCGATCCGTTCGGCCAGGCCAATGCTGGCGTCGATATGACCTTCGACTTCGGCCAGCTGATTGCTCATGCGGCCAAGACCAGACCGCTCGGCGCCGGCACCATCATCGGGTCCGGCACGGTGTCCAACAAGCTCGACGGAGAGCCAGGCAAGCCGATTGCCGAAGGCGGTGTCGGTTATTCCTGCATTGCCGAAATCCGCATGATCGAGACCATTAGTTCCGGGGAGGCCAAAACGCCTTTTCTGAAGTTCGGTGACACGGTCCGCATTGAGATGCTGGATCCGGAGGGCCATTCGATCTTCGGTGCAATCGAACAGACAGTGGAAAAATACGAGGGGGCTTGATGCTCCAACTCTAGGTGACGGACCCTGCATTTTGCAGAGAGGGATCATGAGCAAGCAATTCGCATCCGCCGGAGATATGACTGAAAAGGAAATCTCCTTTACCGAAATCGGCCGTGACCTGTGGGCCTTCACCGCCGAGGGGGATCCAAACTCGGGCGTGATCATCGGCGATGACAGTGTCATGATCATCGAGGCGCAGGCGACACCGCGTCTGGCAAACAAGGTGATCGAGAAGGTGCGCTCGGTAACCGACAAGCCGATCACGCATCTGGTGTTGACCCATTACCATGCCGTGCGTGTACTCGGTGCCTCCGCTTACAACGCCCAGTCCGTCATCATGAGCGAGAAGGCCCGGTCCATGGTCGCCGAGCGCGGCCAGGAAGACTGGGATTCGGAATTCGCACGCTTTCCGCGCCTGTTCCAGGGGCATGAGAGCATTCCGGGTCTCACCTGGCCAACCACCACCTTCACCGACCGCATGACCGTCTATCTGGGAAAGCGCCGGGTGGATCTGATGTTCCTGGGGCGTGCCCATACGGCGGGTGATATTGTGGTTTATGTTCCCGATGCCAACGTCATGTTCACAGGCGATATCGTTGAATATCACTCGGCCTGTTATTGCGGTGACGGCCATTTTCATGACTGGCGCGGCACATTGGAACGTATCCGGGGCTTCAACCTCGATGCTATTGCGCCCGGCCGCGGCGATGCGCTGGTCGGTCCGGACATGGTGAATGCGGCCCTCGATGCCACAAGGGACTTTGTTCGCTCCACCTATCTGCCGGTTGCCAGGGTCGCCTTGCGTGGCGGCTCCCTGAGGGAAGCATGGGACGCCTGCCGCGCCGAATGTGACCCGAAATTCAAGGACTATGCAATCTACGAACACTGTCTGCCGTTCAACGTCGCGCGCGCCTATGACGAAGCGCTCGACATCGATACGCCGCGCATCTGGACGGCCGAGCGGGATGCGAAGATGTGGGCGGATCTGCAGGGATAGTCATGAGCCGGGGCGAGAGCGGCGTTATGCTGGAAACGGTCGGCAACACATTGTTGCACCTGTTCCAGCACCAGATCCATCACCGTGGGCAGGTGCACGCCATACCCTCCGGAACAAGGGTCGCGCCGCCGCAGCTGGATGAATTCTTTCTGGAATTCGACCGTCATCCGTCTGTCGCCCTACATTCCAGACACCGGAAGGTGACACAGTGACAAAATTGTTCGAGGTGCCGCTCTACCCCTACAAGTGGTGCGAAGATCAAGGCGCTGATGCTCCGGTCCGCCATCCGGTCATCGTCATCGGCGCCGGACCGGTGGGCCTTGCCATGGCCATCGATCTGGCCCAGGCGGATATTCCCGTTGTGGTGCTGGACGATAATGAAAAGGTCAGTGTCGGCTCCCGGGCGATCTGCTTTTCCAAACGCTCGCTTGAGATTTTCGACCGGCTCGGCTGCGGCGACGAGATGGTGAACAAGGGTGTTGTGTGGAACACCGGCAAGGTGTTTTCCGGTGACAGGAAAGTTTATGAATTCAACCTGTTGCCGGAAAAGGGGCACAAACGGCCTGCCTTTATCAATCTGCAGCAGTACTACTGCGAGCTCTATCTGGTCGAGCGGATCCGGGCGCTGCAGGCTGAGGGCAAAGCGATTGAGATCCGTGGCGGCAACAAAGTCGTAGGTCTTCAGCAGCGGGAGGACCACACGCTGCTGAACGTTCATACGGTAGACGGTGATTATGAGCTTGAAGCCGAATGGCTGATCGCATGCGACGGCGCCGGATCACCAGCGCGGCAAATGCTTGGCCTTGATTTCGTCGGCCGCGTCTTTGAGGACAATTTCCTGATCGCCGACGTGATCATGAAGGCGGAATTTCCGACCGAACGCTGGTTCTGGTTCGATCCTCCCTTCAACAAGGGCCAGTCGGCGCTTTTGCACAAACAGCCGGATGGTGTCTGGAGGATCGATCTTCAGCTTGGCTGGGACATCGACAAGGTGAAGGAGAAGAAGCCGGAAAACGTCATTCCCCGGCTCAAGCACATGCTGGGTCCCGATGTCGATTTCGATCTGGAGTGGGTGTCGATCTACACCTTTCAATGCCGCCGGATGGAGGACTTCCACCATGGCCGGGTGATCTTTGCCGGGGACAGCGCGCATCAAGTTTCGCCATTCGGAGCACGCGGTGCCAATTCGGGTTTTCAGGACATCGACAATCTCGGCTGGAAACTGAAACTCGTCCTGTCAGGGAAAGCGCCTGATACGCTGCTCGACAGCTATTCCTATGAGCGGGAACTGGCTGCGGACGAAAATATCCTGCAAAGCACCCGCTCGACCGATTTCATCACTCCGAAAACGGATATGAGCCGCATTTTCCGGGATGCGGTGCTGGATCTTTCCGAACACTACGCATTTGCCCGGCCTCTCGTGAATTCCGGCCGCCTGTCCGTGCCTGCAGTCTACGACGCTTCGCCTTTGAACGGCGCCGATGCCGAAGGCATGCCGGCACGCACCAGGCCCGGCAGTCCCGCGGTTGATGCACCGGTTGGCCGATCCTGGTTGCTTGAAAAACTGGGAGGCGAGTTCGTGCTTCTGGGGCTCGGCGCCGAGGTTCCGGCCGCGACTGAACTGCTGAACCTTCCGGTGCGCGGTCTGAATATTTCCGGATCGGAGATCGGTCGCGAACTGAGAGAGCGCTATCTCGGACAAGCCGTGAGGGCGGTGTATCTGATCCGCCCTGATCAGCATGTCGCCGCCCGTTGGAAGGCTTTCGACCCGGGAGAAATAGAGGCCGCGCTTGCCGTGGCGATCGGTATGGGGGACCAGATCAAATGACGGACACCGTGACGACACCAAATTTGGAGGCGCCGGACGACTTTTATGCCGATCTACTGGCTGCGCACGAGGGCCTCAGCAAGGCGGAAAGCGATGCCTATAATGCCCGCCTGATTCTTTTGATGGCGAACCGAATTGGCGATCAGGCGGCCCTGAAGAAGATTCTGGACGCGGCGCAGCTCAAATAAAGCCTCTCTAATCGGGTGATACCTGGCGCAGATCCGAAGTGCGATCGGCTCGCCCCCGGCAGTGTCTATTGCGTACTGCTCAGGTGAATAATCCGACTTATGAGTCGGGATATCCCGGATAGGTGGTGTCTGAAGGTTGTTCATTTATTTTGGGCGAAAAATATCTGGTTAAAACCAGGTTCTAACCTATTGATATAAAGGCGGAATCGGCTACCGAATTAATTCGTCTGAAAAAAGAACTTTGCAGCCTCGATCTCTTCACCAATTGTTTAGCTGCCTCCTTGTTCACTTGAACTATGTTCGAGGTAAATATGTCTAAATTACTCACCCCATTAAAGAATGCGCGCTTCTCTGCGAAAGTCGGGGGCGGTTTCGTCACGATGATCCTTGTTACGGCTGCAGTCGGCGCCGTGGGGACGGTCGCTATCCTCGGATTGCGGGCTCAATCAGATGCAAGCTCCAGAGCGACAGCGGCCATGGCGAACCTTCAGCAGGTGGCGCAGGCTCAGGAAGCTTTTATTGCCGACAGCAGCCCGGAACTGGCAGAAGCGGCAACCGCCCGGATCGGAAAGCTGGAAGGCGCGCTTGTTTCCCTTGACGAAGTGTCCGCAGCGGGCGCCGGCCATGAATCAACTGAAAAAGCCATTTCTCTGGTGAACCGACTGAACGGGGAGTTCTCCGATTTCGCTTCCGCCGTTGGAAGCCGCCAGGTCCAGGTCGACAATCTTCTGCGCTCCGCCGTGCGTCTGGAAACACTTGCGTCTCAGATCGCCGAACAGATGATAAAGATGCAGCGTGACGCCGGCGGCGCCGCGAAAAAGGCGTCCGGCACGCGCAACCGCGCGGACAAGGTCGTGCGCATGCTGTCCGACATCGAAGACACCAGCTCCGAACTGACCAGCCTGATCGACAAAGAAAGCCGCGGACTGTCTCTCTCAGCGAAAGCAAGCAAAGCTGTTGTTGATGGAACGGATCAGATCGCCAAATTGGCCAAGAAATCCGGGAAACTGAAGGCAGATGGTATCGATAAGGCCAGGATGAAGGAACTTTCCGATCTTGCTGCCGCGCTCGACGACAAACTGCCGAAGCCTGAAGGCGAAGTTCAAGCTCTGGTTTCTGTAGGGCTGGCTGCGAATGTCGCGGCGGATCTGACGGTGTTGCGCGACCGGGCGTCGGTCTTGCGCAAGGAGGTGTACGCGACCGCCGACGAAGCCAAGAAAGTTGCCCGCACGGCGTCGTCCAAACTCGGAATCATTGATCTGGTGAACGTGAATGCGACCAAATTCCTGCGGTCATCGCTGGAAATTCGGTCCGTCACCTTGGAGTTCTTTTCCGGTTTTGGATCTATGGGCGCTGACGAAGTGACCACCCGGATCGGTATTCTGCGCAATCTTGCCAATACGCTGAAAGCGGACAGTGCCGCCTTCCCGGAAATCACCGATGCCGTGGCATCGATCGAAACGGAAGTGGGGAACTACGAAGCAGAATTCGGCAAGATGGTGGAGGCCAATGAGGCGTTTGAAACCAGCCGCCAGGCGCTTGCCGCGACTTCGGACAATGTTCGTGCCGTGATCACCACATTGACGGAAGCGCAATCGGCAAGTGCTTACGCGCGATCCAACATGGCACTCGGATTGATCGCCGCCGCGATGGTTGCCGCTGTTGTCGTCGGTTGTCTGCTTGCCTTTGTCCTCTCGCTTGTCATTACCAGGCCAACACGTGCGTTGACCGCGGCCATGGGCCGTCTGGCCGACGGCGATACGGATGTCGTGATCCCGTCCACGGACCAGCGTGACGAGATCGGTGACATGAGCCGTACAGTGCAGGTGTTCCAGGAAAATGCCCGCGAGCGCGCAAGGCTGGAAAGCGAAGCCGACGCCACGCGCGAAGCGCAGACTATGCGCCAGGACGAGATCGAAAGTCTGATCCGGGGATTCCGCGAAGAAGTTCAGGGCCTCTTGAGCGCTCTGGACGAAACGGCTGCCGGTATGAACGGCACCGCGTCGGCGCTCGATGGCATTGCCGAAAGCAGCGCAGGACAGGCGGGCGATACGTCGCGCGCCAGTGAGGACGCTTCGACAAGCGTTGAAAATGTTGCCGGTGCAGCGGAAGAGCTGTCAGCCTCAATCACGGAAATCGGAGAGCAGGTCCGCCGCTCCTCAGATATTGTCACTCGGGCAACCGGAGCGGTTCAGGAGACCAACGGCAAGGTGCAGGGCCTCGCGGAAGCGGCGTCAAAGATCGGCGAAGTTGTCAGCCTCATTCGGGCCATCGCCGAACAGACCAACCTTCTGGCTTTGAACGCCACCATTGAGGCGGCGCGGGCAGGGGAAGCCGGCAAGGGCTTTGCGGTCGTCGCCGCAGAAGTCAAGGAACTGGCCACCCAGACATCGAAAGCCACCGAGGAGATCTCGTCGCAGATCCACACCATCCAAGAATCCACCAAAGAAGCCGTATCGGCGATCGGTGCGATTTCTGATACGATGGAGGAGGTCAACAGCTACACGCAGGGAATGTCCGAAGCTGTTACCCAGCAAGGCGCAGCCACTAACGAGATCTCCGGCAACGTTCAGCGGGCCGCACATAGCACCCAGGCGGTGAAATCCAACGTGGCCCTGTTGGCGCAGGCCGTGGACGAAACCAGGGATGCATCGGGCAATGTGCTGGCAGCCTCGGGCGATCTCCGCAATCGCAGCCAGGCCCTGAAACACGGCATCGAGGCTTTCCTCGACCGGGTGGCGGCGGGCTAGGTGACGGACCCACAAATCAACACATGTGAGACCGCCGGGAGAATTTCCGGCGGTTTTTTGCTACCCGAACATTAGGGGGTGGGGCGTTGTTATCAGCGGCGGAACTGCCGGAAAGGTTTTACAGGAAGCATCTTGACCGGATATGAAACTGCAACTCATTTGCAAGTAGGTTGACAGTTGCAAATGATTTGCAATATCACTTGCAAGAAGGCAGCTTATTCCCTTGCAGGAGTTTTGAATGTTCAACAAACGGTTTTTGACCGCCTCCCTGGCCGCTCTGGTCGTTACCGTCACTTTCTCCGGGGCCCATGCCGATGACAAGATGAAGGTCGTGACCACCTTCACCGTGCTGGCCGACATCGCGCAAAATGTTGCGGGCGAGGCGGCGGACGTCGTTTCCATCACCAAGCCAGGTGCGGAAATCCACGGCTATCAGCCGACACCGCAGGATATCGTCCGGGCGTCCGATGCGGATCTCATCCTCTGGAACGGCATGCACCTTGAGTTGTGGTTCGAACAGTTCATAGCCAATCTCGGCGATATTCCTTCCGCGACCCTGACCGACGGCATTGATCCGATTTCGATCAAGTCCGGCTCCTATGAGGGCAAGCCCAATCCCCATGCATGGATGGGCCTCGATAATGCTCTGATCTATATCGACAATATCGTGAAGGCCTTTTCGGAGCATGATCCGGATAACGCCGCCGTCTATGAGAAGAATGCGGACGCCTACAAGGAAAAGCTGCGCAAGACCATCGAGCCGCTGCGTCAGACCGTGGCGCAAATCCCGGAGGACCGGCGCTGGCTGGTGACCTGCGAAGGCGCGTTCAGCTATCTCGCTCGTGATTTCGGCATGAAGGAACTCTATCTCTGGCCGATCAACGCAGATCAGGTGGGGACGCCGCAGCAGGTTCGCGCCGTAATCGACGGTGTGCGGGAGCACGATGTTCCAGTCGTCTTCTGCGAGAGCACGGTCAACACCGCGCCGGCGGAACAGGTGGCCCGCGAAACCGGCGTCAAATATGGCGGCGTGCTCTACGTCGATTCCCTGAGTGAAGCAGGCGGTCCGGTGCCGACCTATCTGGATCTCCTGAAGGTCACCGCCGGCACCGTCGCCGAAGGGCTGAAAACGGCAACGAACTGATTGCCGGAATAAATCGGAATACGCCCGGCGGCCTCGTGCCGTCGGGCCGAAATTGTGAACCCGTCAATAGTACTCTTTAATGGCTCGTGGTAATGCTTCAAATCGTCAAGGATCCGGATATGGACATGACCGCTAAGGCGGACACAGGCGGAATTTCCGCCGAAGACGTCACGGTGACCTACAGGAATGGCCATACCGCCCTTTGGAATGCCAGCTTCAACATCCCGCGGGGCACGGTAACC
>JBNLAU010000414.1:0-10026 GCA_050302295.1 Roseibium sp.
CTTTCCTGCTGGCTGGTTTGAAACACGGCGTTGCTTCCTGCGCATCGACCTGCCACAGACATCTCCCTCACAAGGGGGGAGAAGAGATCAAAGGAAAAAGCCGGTTTCAGTTCGGCCGAACGGCGTTGCGAGACGTTAGCCATCTTCAAAGCTCCTTCCGGATATCGACAAAGCGCAGCAGGATCGCGATCACCAGGAGGACGGTGATCAGCAGGATCACGGCCGTGGCCGCCGCGGACGGATATTGCAGAAGGGCGATGTCGTTGGAGATTAGACGGCCGACATTGGCTTTCTGGCTGCCGGACATGAAACGCACGGTGATGAAGTCGCCCATGACCAGCGTCACAACGAAGATGGAGCCGATCATGATGCCGGGTTTGGTCAGTGGAATGATGACATTTGTGAGCGTCTGAAGACCGGAGGCGCCATTGTCATAGGCGGCCTCGATCAGCGACTTGTCGATGCGCATCATCGTGTTGAAGATCGGCACCACCATGAACAGCGTATAGAGATGCACGAAGGCGAGGATCACCGAGAAATCGGAAAAGAGCAGCCAGTCCAGCGGCTCGTCGATCACGCCAAGTGAAATCAGTGACGAATTGGCGATACCGTTGCGGCCCAGGAACGGGATCCACGAAATCATCCGGATGATGTTGGAGGTCCAGAAAGGGATCGTGCACAGCAGGAACAGCACGACCTGCCAGGTGAGCGTCTTGACGTGGAACGCCAGGAAATAGGCAACGGTAAAGCCGATGACCAGCGTGAATGCCCAGGTGATCAATGCGTATTTGATCGTGTTGAAGAAGACCTGATAGGTGACCGGTGAGGTCAGCAGGAATTCGTAATTGTCGAACAGGAAGGCCGGGTAGATGGAAAATTCCGTCGCCCCCCAGAAACTGACCACCACGATCATTATGATCGGCAGCACCAGAAAGAAGAACAGCACCAGGGCGAGCGGCAGCGACAGCAGCCAGCCAGTGGCCGCGTCGGGCAGGCGGCTCAGCCTCGCGGGGCGTTCCCTGGCAGGGGCCGGCTGGGAAGGAAGGTGCGTCTGGTCCGTCATTAAGCTTCGATCCGGTTGAAGGACAGGGGGCATCAAGGTGTGGCGCCCGGGACGGTAGGGCCCCGGACGCGGATTTTCAGGTCAGCCTCAGGCTGCGATGAACTCGTTCCACTTGCGAACCATGTACTGGTTCTCGTCCATGACGGAGTTCCAGCAGGCAACAGCGCCCATACGCTCGTAGAAGGAGCCGCCGTCGCGGATTTCGCCGGACTTGGCCAGCACGTCGCCGAACGGGTTGGTAATGTCGTCCGTGGCTTCCTTGCCCTCGAACCAGTAGCCCCATTCGTTTTCGGACATGTGGTTCTTGGAGGTTTCCGGCACGGCGGAATAATAGCCCTGACGCATCAGGAAGCCGCCGACCCAGCCGTCGAGGTACCAGTTGATGTACTCGTAGGCTGCTTCCAGTTCGAGGCCAGTCAGGCTCTTGGAAAGACCGATGCCGCCGCCCCAGGAGCGGTAACCTTCCTTCAGCGGCTGATATACACACGGAATGCCGCGCGACTTCACGGCGGTGATCGCCGGAGACCACATGGACTGAATGACGACTTCGCCGGAGGCCATCAGGTTGACGCTCTCGTCGAAGGTCTTCCAGAAAGCACGGAATTGACCGTTCTTCTTGGCCTCGGTGAAGATCGCCATGGTCTTTTCGATCTCTTCGCGGGTCATGTTGCCCTTGTCGCCATACTGGATCTCGCCCATGGCCTCACAGACCATGGCCGCATCCATGATGCCGATCGAGGAAATGTCGAGAATGGAGGCTTTGCCCTTGAATTCCGGATTGAGAAGCTCCGTCCAGCTTTCGATCGGACGGCCGATCAGGTCCGGGCGAATGCCGAGCGTGTCGGCGTTGTAGATGGTCGGGATAAGTGTCATCCAGCCGGTTTCTTCGGTGGCGAAGCTCTTGCCGTCCGGACCGTCGACGAAGCCGACAGAGTGCGGGGCGGTCCCTTGCGCGATTTCCGACTCAGGCGTCAGCTTGCCGCTTTTGAAGATGCCGACGATCTTGTCGTAATTCTTGATCTTTGAGGTGTCCATGGCCTGCAGGTTGCCCGTCGGCCAGACCTTTTTACAGATCCAGTATTCGATGTCGGCAATGTCGAAGCTGTCCGGCTGGGTGGCGGCCCGCTGGGTCACAGCATCGGAATCGAGCGCCGTCATTTCCAGCTTGAAGCCGAGATCTTCCTTCACCTTCTGTGCAACCTCGTTGAGGTTGGAAACGCCGGTGCCGAACTGGCGCAGCGTCACGTCCTTGATGTTCTGCGCCCAGATGGTCGGAAATCCGGTGATCGCGCCCGAGCCGAGCGCAGCCCCGGTGACGGCTGCGCCGCCCTTCAGAATGTTGCGGCGGCTGACGCCTTTATTTTTGATGGTCTCTGTCATTATTTGCTACTCCTGTTCCCCTGTGGAGTTTGGTCTGGCCGCGTGAAAACCGGCCGTGGACAGCAGCCGTCAGGCTGCCAGGCGATGCGCGTCTTCAGCGTTCCAGGTGAGGAAAACTGTTGCACCGATTTCGATCGGATCCTGAAAGAAGGCCTCGTCGGTCAGCGCCGCGGTGAGTTCGCCCGCGCTGCCCGCATCAAGGGCCAGGTTGACTGTGGAACCGAGATATTCGACGTCCTTGACGCTCGCGGTCAGGACTGCCCCGTCTTCTCCGGCGGTTTTCCGAACCATCAGCCGGTCGGCCCTGAGGGCTATCGGCGTGTCCTTCTGCTTAAGGACATTGTGACCGCCGATGAAGCGGGCGACGAATTCAGTCGCGGGGGTGTTGAAGACCTCGCGCGGCGAGCCCGCCTGTTCGATGCGGCCGCCATTCATGACGATGATGTCGTCGGCCAGCGCCAGTGCCTCGTCCTGGCTGTGGGTGACGTGGATGAAGGAAATACCGAGCTCGCGCTGAAGCTTTTTCAGTTCCAGCCTCATTCTGATGCGCAGGAACGGGTCAAGCGCGGAAAGCGGCTCGTCCAGCAGCAAGACCGAAGGTTCAGTGATCAGGGCGCGGGCCAGTGCCACACGTTGCTGCTGGCCGCCGGAGAGCTGTGCCGGAAGCCGGTCCGCAAAGGCATCCATGTGCACCAGCTCCAGAAGCTGGTGCGCTTTTTTCAGGCGGACCGGTTTTTCGATCCCCTTCATTTTCTGGGAAAAGGCGACATTGTCGATGACGCTCAGATGCGGAAAGAGCGCGTAGCTCTGGAACATCATCGCCGTGCCGCGCCGCGCGGGCGGCAGGTCGGTGATGTTGGCGCCGCCCAGCAGGATATCACCGACCGACACACTCTCGTGCCCCGCGATCATCCTCAAGGTCGAGGACTTGCCGCAACCGGATGGCCCGAGAAGGCAAGAATAGGAACCGGCTGCAAACTTGTGGCTGACCGCGTCGACGGCAATCGTGTCGCCATACTTCTTAGTGGTGGCCGCAAGTTCAAGGTCCAGGGACGTCGCCATGACCGGGTGTCTCCTTCAGAAAACGTTCTTGGTTCCCGGAACTGCAAACACCATGCCAATATTGGAAAGCGGCAGAACTCCGGGAATTTCAGCAGACGCGCGCAGTTATCGTGTGCGTAGGCATTGGTAAAAGTGCACAATAAATAGCCAAAGTAAATACAGAATGATCAAAAATTGTATACGATCTAGCGTTGCCGAGGCCGCTTGCTACAGGTAGGATTGTGCAACCGCTCCACCAATTTATTGGTTTACCAAATAATATGACAAAACCATTGGCCCCTACCGCTGTTGGGCAGAACGACACGCTTCACGAAGTATTTGCGCTGCCCTCGGGCCGCACCCTTGATATTTGCCTCAAGCTTCAAACCGCCATTCTTGAGCACAAGCTGGCGCCAGGACTGAAACTGTCGGAAGACGAAGTCGGCGAGATATACGGTGTCAGCCGGACCGTGGTGCGCGCTGCGCTCCAGGCGCTGGCCCATTCCGGGCTGGTGAAAATAGAAAGGAATCGGGGCGCCTTTGTCGCGAAGCCTTCCATCCGGGAAGCCCAGGAAGTGTTCCAGGCCCGCGCCCTGATTGAGCCTGCCGTTGCACGGCTGGCGGCGGATACGATCACCGGAGAACAGCTGGAGCGTCTGAGCGCCCATCTTGACGCCGAACATGAAGCGCTTCACGCCGGAGACATGGGAAAGGCGCTGCTCCTTTCCGGCAGTTTTCACACGGAAATCGCCGACATCGCCGACCACCGGGTCTATGCCCGTATGGTTCGCTCGCTGATTTCACGGTCATCGCTGATCATCGCGCTTTACTGGAAACGCTCCGACACGGCCTGCGAAAGCCACTCGCACCACGCCCTGATGGACGCATTCAGGCATCATGACGGCGACGCCGCCGAAAGCATCCAGAAAAGCCACATCATCGATCTGCATTCCGGACTGGATCTGCGTGAGAAATCGGCCCTTGTAAGGTCCTTGAGCGAGGCGCTCAGGTAAGCAGGGCTGTTCGCCAGGGTAGGGGCCCCTGCGGACCGTGTGTTCAAGGCCAGATCAGTTCGTCTGCATCGGCCTCGGTGCCGCCGCCGGTTACACGGGCTCCGGTCACATTGGCCTTGCCGGAGGCCACCAGGGCGAGGGCTTTGGGGTAGATCTTGTGCTCCACCTCCAGAACGCGCTTGGCGAGCGTGTCCGGCGTGTCCTGGTCCAGTACCGGGACGGCGCCCTGGATGATGATCGGTCCGTCATCCATTTCGGACGATACGTAATGCACCGTGGCGCCGTGCAGTTTGACGCCTTCTTCCAGCGCCCGTTCATGCGTGGCTAGGCCCTTGAAGGACGGCAGCAGGGCCGGATGAATGTTGATCATCCGGTTCGTCCACGCTTTGACCAGGAACGGCGTCAGGATGCGCATGAAGCCGGCAAGGGCGACCAGCTCGATATTGTGCTCTTGGAGCACAGCATCGATCTGCTTTTCAAAGGCTTCCCGGTCGCCGGAAAAATCCTTGTGATCGACAACCGCTGTCGGAATGTCGAATTCCCTGGCCCGGTCCAGACCTTTGGCATCCGGACGATTGGAGAGGACCAGCGCGATTTCCGCCGGATACTCTGGCGCCATGGCAGCCGAAATCAGCGCGCCCATGTTGGTGCCCCGGCCGGAAATCAAAATAGCGGTCTTTTTGCGGCTCATGCCGATAAGCCCAGGCTGCCTTCAAAGATAACCGGTGCGTCGCCCGCGGCCTCGATCGTTCCGATGCGGGTTACGCGTTCGCCTTCGTCCTCAAGAGCCTTTATGACGGCATCGGCCTCATCCGCGGCGACGACGGCCACCATGCCGATGCCGCAGTTGAACGTGCGCAGCATTTCCGGTTCCGCGACACCGCCCGTTTTGGCGAGCCAGGGGAAGACGGCCGGCGTTTCGATCTTGTTGAGGTCGATGCGCGCTGATGCGTTGTCCGGCAGAACTCGGGGCAGGTTTTCCGGCAATCCGCCACCGGTGATATGCGCCAGCGCCTTGATGCCGGAAGTGGCCTTCAGCGCCGCCAGTAGCGGTTTGACATAGATTTTCGTCGGCACCATCAGTGCTTCACCCAGCGTTCTGGCGCTGTCGAACGGGGCAGCGTCCGACCAGGTCAGTCCTGCAAGCTCAATGATCTTGCGCACCATGGAATAGCCGTTTGAGTGAACGCCGGAAGAGGCAAGGCCGATGAGGACGTCACTTTCCGCCACATCCTTGCGCGGCAGGATTTCTCCACGTTCCACCGCGCCGACGGAAAAGCCGGCAAGGTCATAGTCGCCTTCCACATACATGCCCGGCATTTCGGCGGTTTCACCGCCAATCAGCGCGGCGCCTGCCAGCTTGCAGCCATCGGCAATGCCGGCCACCACGTCGCTGGCTGTTTCGATATCCAGCGCGCCTGTGGCAAAATAGTCGAGAAAAAACAGAGGCTCGGCGCCCTGGACCACCAGATCGTTGACGCACATGGCGACAAGATCGATACCGACCGTGCGGTGCTGACCGGTTTCAATTGCGATTTTAAGCTTGGTACCGACGCCATCGTTGGCGGCGACCAGGATCGGGTCGGTAAAGCCCGCGCCTTTCAGGTCGAACAATCCGCCAAACCCGCCGATATCGCTATCCGCGCCAGGACGGGAGGTTGCTTTCACCAGCGGCTTGATGCGGTTCACCAGTTCGTTTCCGGCGTCGATATCGACCCCGGCATCGGCATAGGTCAGACCGTTGGACCCAGAGGAATGGCTCATGAAGCGCTCCAAGACATGCGTGCGGTTGGCTATGCCAACGCGGCTTACAGTCTGGCGCGGCGGAACACAAGAGGCCAGGGGGCATACCCAAAGCTTTGCTGCAAAGGTTTTTCTGCAATATTGCAATGCATAGGAGTTGGTCATCCTGTGCTGGACTTGACCGGGCGCGGAGTTTAATCCCATCTGAGCTTGTTGCAGACCGTCACTGCGGCCTGGATTTTTTCGAGGAGCGCCATTTATGACCCTTCGCCGTCAGGTTCAGTTCTGGCTTATTTCCCTCGCCGTGTTCTGCCTGTTTCTTTATGTGTTTTCCGGCGTCCTTCTGCCCTTTGTCGCGGGCATGGCTGTGGCCTATCTGCTTGACCCGGTCTGCGACAGGCTTGAAAGTCTCGGCATGGGGCGGATGTGGGCCACCCTGACCATCCTGTTTACTTTCATTTTCTTGCTGGTGCTGTTCTTCATTCTGCTGTTGCCGCTGCTCGGCAATCAGTTGGCCCTGTTTCTGGAACGCTTTCCCGATCTCGTCCACAAGCTGCAGGTGCTTTTGTCGGAGTATTTCCCGGCTGATCTTGCCACTCTCGCCGGCCTCAATCCGGATGATCTGCAATCCTCCATGTCCAAACTGATCGGACAGGGCGCGAGTTTTGTCGGCAAGCTGGCCCAGTCGGTCTGGAGCGGTGGACAGGCGCTTTTGTCGATCCTGTCCCTGTTCGTCATCACGCCTGTGGTCGCTTTTTACCTGTTGCTCGATTGGGACCACATGGTCGAGCGCATCGACGGCTGGCTGCCGCGTGATCATCTGGCCGAAATCCGGGCCCTTGCCGCGGAAATGGATGATGCTGTAGCGGGTTTCGTGCGCGGACAGGTGTCTGTCTGCGTTATTCTCGGATGTTTCTATGCGGTCGCTCTTGCTGTGGTCGGGCTGAACTTTGGTCTTTTGATCGGCATGGTCGCCGGTCTTGTCAGCTTCATTCCCTTTGTTGGCGCCGGGCTCGGGTTGGTGGTGTCCGTCGGGGTCGCTCTGGTGCAGTTCTGGCCGGAATGGCCTTGGATCATCGCGGTTGCCGCGATTTTTGGCGCCGGGCAGTTTCTCGAAGGGAATATCCTGCAGCCGAAGCTGGTTGGTGAAAGCACGGGCCTGCATCCGGTCACCTTGATGTTTGCCCTGTTTGCTTTTGGATATCTTTTTGGATTTGTGGGGATGCTTGTGGCCGTTCCGGCTGCAGCGATGATTGGCGTCCTTGCGCGCTTCGCTCTGAGGCAGTATCTGGCAAGCCCTGTCTATAAAGGAACCGGGCATGCAGCTCCGGTAAACGAAGAAAAAGTGTCAGAGTAACCCGACCATGGCGGAACCCCCGCGCCAGCTGCCGTTAGATCTGCCGCATGAGGCCGCCCTGAGCCGCGAGGATTACCTTGTGGGCAGCTCCAACCGGGCGGCCTATCAGCTCCTGGAGCGCTGGCCGGACTGGCCCTCGCCGGTGGTGGTTCTGGCCGGACCGGTCGGAGCGGGCAAAACCCATCTGGTGAACGCCTTCCGGGACGAAACCGGTGCCGCCGTCATAGCAGCGCCCGACCTTCGCGAAGCTGATGTCGAAAGGCTTGCCGCTGCCCCGGTATCCGTCGTGGAGAATGCGCATCTCGGCATCGGCAACACAGCCTTGTTTCATCTTTTGAACGCGGCCAGGCAAAGCGGAAAAACCGTCCTGATCACCAGCCGCACCTGGCCGGCAAGCTGGAAGATCACGCTTCCGGATCTGATGTCACGACTGCGTGCGGCAACGCCGGTGGAGATCCTGGAGCCGGATGACGATCTGCTGCGCCGGGTTCTTGTGAAGCTCTTCGCGGACCGACAGATTGCAGTGGATCAAGGCGTCGTCGACTACCTTGTGATACGCATGGAACGCTCCCTGGAGGTTGCCCTTCGTGCTGTGGAGGCCATCGACCGGGAAGCACTGGCGGGCCGGGTCAAGATCACAAAACCGCTTGCCGGACGGGTTCTGGAAAATGTGCATAAAGACCGATAGCAGAGAAGTTTGCGTTGGAGCCGTCATTTGTCCATCAAAATCTTCATGCTAGGGTGCGATGTGATGAAATTGTACTGTCAAAGCTGAATCGATATCCTTCGGATCGACCTGGCAAGGACTATCTTCAGTGTTGTAAACGTATGAAAAATAGCAGGTTTTTCGACGCTTTCGCACCTGGGTGCCGGCCTTTGTCCAGCCGGCCTGAATGGACAATCGTATGGGGCTGTGCCCTTTTCCCGCAGAGTGCCCTGGGCACCGGGGTTGCAAGGATCAGATGAAGGAAAGTGTCATGAACGAAACCGCCGAGCTTTCAGACATTCTGACTTCTTCCCAGGTTGTGCCGGATCAGCAGGGTGCTGCCGACGGCGAAGAGGCTGGACAGGATCTGTCGGACTCGCCTGCGCGCTTCATGAACCGTGAACTCTCCTGGCTGCAGTTCAACCTGAGGGTTCTGGAAGAGGCCATGAACCCGAACCATCCGCTTCTGGAGCGGGTGCGGTTCCTTTCAATCTCGGCCAACAATCTGGATGAATTTTTCATGGTGCGCGTCGCCGGCCTGCGTGGCCAGCAGCGCGCGGAAGTCACCAATCTGTCGGATGACGGACTGACCCCGACCGAGCAACTGCTGAAAATCAGCGAGGCGGTCCGGGATCTGCAGGCCTCGCAGCAAAGGATCTGGGGCGATCTGCGCGGAGAGATTGCCGAAAAGGGCATTGAGATTCTCCGTGGCGACACGCTGGACGAAGCGGAGAGCAACTGGCTGCAGGACTATTTCCTAAGCTATGTCTTTCCCGTTCTGACGCCGCTCGCGATCGACCCGGCCCATCCGTTTCCCTTCATTCCCAATCTCGGATTTTCCATCGTTTTCGAGCTGGTGCCGACCTCCGGTGGGCGCGGCATGATCGCGCTGCTCAGAATTCCGAACCACGTGAACCGATTTGTCCAGCTCCCTGACGGGAAAGACGGCGCGGCACGCTTCATCACGATCGAAAAGGTGGTCAGCCTGTTTATCGGCCGCCTGTTCCCGGGCTACGAAATCCGCGGCAAAGGGGCATTCCGCGTGATCCGCGACAGCGACCTGGAAATCGAGGAAGAGGCGGAAGACCTTGTGCGCCTGTTCGAAAGCGCCCTGAAGCGCCGTCGCCGTGGATCGGTGATCCGTCTGGAAATTCAGGACACCACTCCGCCGGCGTTGCGTGAGTTTGTGGCCGAGGCCCTTGATGTGGGCGATAGTGAAATCTTTCTGGCCAATGGACTTCTGGCGCTCAACAATTTGTCGCAGATCGTCGATCTGGAGCGGTCCGATCTGAAGTTCAAGCCTTACACGGCCCGCTTTCCGGAACGGATCCGTGAGCATGGCGGCGACTGTCTGGCAGCGATCCGCCAGAAGGATATCGTTGTTCACCACCCGTATGAATCCTTTGATGTGGTCGTGCAGTATCTGCGCCAGGCCGCACGGGATCCGGATGTGGTGGCGATCAAGCAGACGCTCTACCGAACTTCCAACAATTCGCCCATCGTCAAGGCCTTGGCAGAAGCTGCCGAGGCGGGCAAATCGGTGACTGCGCTGGTGGAGTTGAAGGCCCGCTTCGACGAAGAGGCCAATATCAAGTGGGCGCGCGATCTGGAGCGGGCAGGTGTTCAGGTCGTGTTCGGTTTCATTGAGCTGAAGACCCATTCCAAGCTTTCAATGGTCATCAAGCGGGAGCACGACCAGCTGAAGACCTATTGTCATATCGGG
>JBNLAU010000415.1:0-11178 GCA_050302295.1 Roseibium sp.
CCGCGTAGATTCAACTGACCTCCCCTGGAGCACGTAACGTGCTCCAGGCTCCCCGCAGAATACCGGACGGGAAACCGGTTCTCTCTTTCCCTGGATTTGGTTTAGCAGCCCCTGTCGGCAATGCCTTGCTGACGAACTGGCCCGCCGTCACCGGCGGGCCCTTTTTTTTTCAAATGCTCGCTGTCAGGCGGCGCGAACGGCTGGCTGTATCAAAGGCCCTCGCCCTCAAGGTTCCCGGAAATCCTTCGACGCCTTTTCGAAGAAACTGTCGAATGCCTTGAACTGGCTGGACTGAAAATTCCGGCCGGCGGACATCCAGCTGTTGACCATCTCGCCGAATTCCGTGTGCTCTTCCGCCGGGGCCTCTGCTTCCGGAGGAACGTCCTCATCCTCAGGCTCTTCCTCAAACTCTTCCTCAGGTTCCGGTTCAGCGCTGTCGGGAACGATCCTCGCTGGCTGCAGGAAAGCACCCCAGAAGGTCTGCATGACATCCGCGTAGCCTTGAAGATAATCCACCGGCGTTGGCGCGGGCTTCGGCCGGCCACGGGCAAAGCCACGCAGAAAGGCGTCCAGAAGATTGCGGGCTTCCCCATGAACGAAGGGGCGGGCAATCTGGCCCATGGCAAGGGTTGCCGCTACGGGCATCATTTCCTGGATGGCATCCCTCTGCAGACCGGTGATGCCGGCGACTTGCGCCGCCAGGGCATTTTGCACGGCCTCCGGTCCGAAGAAGGGGGTCAAGGCAGTTTCCGCAGGTGCATGGAACAGGCCGGAATAGCCGGAAAAGGGATTGGCGGCGCCGGACTGTCCCGGTGAGGACTGGCTCAGGAACTCGGTGAATCCGGGAACAGCACTGCCGAAATAGCGAAACCCGTTGAGCGCCGCCGGCATGAGTTGTTCCATCACCTGGTTGAGGTCCTCATTGGACCAGCCGAACCGGTTCCGCACATCTTCGCTCAAAGTGAAGATGTCGAATGGGGGAGCTGCCGTATCTTTGTCAGTCATCGCACTGCTCCGGTCACCGCGCCACCAGGCCCTGAAAATAGCCCGTCTGGAGCAGAGTGACCTTTTGCAGGCGTCAGGTCAATTCGCGCGATGGACGCCAATTCTCTTTCCCCTCCTCACCGGAAGAGCAGAGAAGCTCAGAACCTAATAGGCATAGTCCCGGAAGACCTGGGTCACGTCGCCGTTCCACACGCCATTATAGCGCTGCAACAGAACGTCGGCGGGGCACATGCCCGACGCGAGTCCTTCCTCGATCGGCGCCAGGTGAACGCGCTCGTCCAGATCACCATCGCTCAACCGGTTGCGGCGCTTGAGGCCTTCCTGCGACAGGGCGAGAACGTCCTTGGCAACGTCCAGAACGGTGCCGTTCCTGAACGGGGTCTGCAGGGCCGTTTTGGGAACATCCCGGCGCAGGTCCGCACGCTCCTGCGCGCTCCAGTCCTTCACCAGATCCCAAGCCTGATCGAGAATGCCCTTGTCGTACAGCAGTCCGACCCAAAGGGCCGGCAGCGCGCAGATGCGCCGCCAGGGGCCGCCGTCCGCGCCGCGCATCTCGATGTATTTCTTCAGCCGCACATCCGGGAACAGGGTCGACAGATGATTGTTCCAGTCGCCAATGCTCGGTTTCGCGTCGGGAACCGTGCCCTCAAGCGCGCCGTTCATGAACTGGCGGAATGTCGTTCCGGTCACGTCGTAATAGGTCTCGCCGCGCTTGACGAAATACATCGGCACATCGAGCGCCCACTCAACATAGCGCTCGAACCCGAAGCCGTCTTCAAAGGCAAAGGGCATATCGCCGGTCCGGTCGGTGTCGGTGTCGGTCCAGATCTGGGCGCGGAAAGACTTGTAGCCGTTTGGCTTGCCTTCGGTGAAGGGGGAATTGGCGAAGATGGCGGTCGCAATCGGCTGAAGCGCCAGGCCGACTCGCATCTTCTTCACCATGTCCGCTTCCGTGGAGAAATCCAGGTTCACCTGGATCGTTGCCGTGCGGTACATCATGTCGAGGCCGTACGAACCGACCTTGGGCATGTAGTTGGTCATGATGTCGTAGCGGGATTTCGGCATGCGCGGAATGTCGGCACGCGCCCAGGTCGGGGTCATGCCGATGCCGAGGAAGCCCACGCCCAGCGGTTCGGCCACCTGACGGACCTCGGCCAGATGCTGGTTGGCTTCCCGGCAGGTCTGATGCAGGTTGTCGAGCGGCGCGCCGGAGAGTTCGAACTGGCCGCCCGGCTCGATCGAGATAGCTCCGCCGCCCTGGTCGTCTGCCAGGCCGATGATCTTGCCGTCGTCCTCGATCCGTTCCCAGCCGAGCAGGCTTTCCATGCCGGTGAGAACCGCTTCGACGCCATGGCCGCCGCCATAGGGCACCGGGGTGAGTTCCTTTGCGCAGAACAGGAACTTCTCGTGTTCAGTGCCAATGAGGAATTTGTCTTCGGGCTTGCAGCCTTCCTCCAACGTCGCGGCAAGATCCGCAACTGTTTCAATCGGCGTGGAATCGACCGTATCGCGGGCCATGAATGCGTCCTAAATGCTGCGCGGCCCGTCAGCTACGGCGACGTATCGCCTCACAAACCGCAGTTTTCCGGTGCGTATATTGAAAAACGCTTGCGTGATTTAGGATTGCTGAAAGGAGAATGCAAGCAAGGAAACGACACCCGCTCGATCTCACGCGATCCTGAACACGGATAACGGTTCCGTGCGGCCGCGCAACTGAACGGATCCCAGGCTTGTTGCTGTCGCCCCTTCGGGCAGATGCGCCATAGTGTCCCCGCTCGCCAGCGCGATCACTTTCGCGTCCGGATCCACCTGCTTGCCGTACTCCTGCAGGCGGGCGGCCACATTCACCGCATCGCCGATAACAGTGTAGTTCATCCGGGCCGTGGAGCCGATGTCGCCAACCACCACCTTGCCGGTGTGGACGCCGATGCGGACCCGCATGTTGCCGCCCGTCGCTACCTCAATTCTCTCAGCCAGAGACTTGACGGCGGCAATCGCCATGGCAGCGTGATCCGGCTGGTCGGACGGTGCCCCCCAGAAGGCCATCACGCCATCACCGAGGAACTTGTCGATGGTGCCCTGACGCTCCGAGATCGCCTGAGACACCGTTTCGAAATAGCCGTTGAGATAGGCAGCCGTTTCTTCCGCGCTCATTTGCGATGCCATGTCTGTGAACCCGGCAAGGTCCGTGAAGACGATGGTCATTTCCCTGATCTGGATATTGCGGGAGCTGGTCATGCCCTCTTCGATCAGGCGGGACACCAGCTGCCGCGGCACGTATTTCGCAAAGGCGTTCAGCGCGCCGATAGAGCCGTTGAACGCCTGATTGACGTCATCCAGTTCCGCCAGACGCGAGCGCGGCAACCTGTCGGTTCCTTCAAACTCAAGCTGCCGAAGCTCCGCGGCTGTATGGGCAAGGCGGGTTAGCGGCCGGCCAAGCATCCGGCCAACGGCAAAGGATAGTATGGCGCCTGCGATCAACGCAACCAGGGCGGCATAGAGGACGATCTGGGTTTGATCGAGCGCGGAGCCGAATTCCTCCGCCCGGTACAGCGTGCCAAGCAGCCAGCCGGCGCCTGGACCCGAATTGACCTCGGTGAAAATGGTGGTGAACATGCCCCGGTCTCCGGGGAAAACCCTGCCTTCAACTTCGCCGCTCATGTCATGCGCCTCAGCCTGATCCTGCCAGATCAGGTGCAGGGGAGATCCGGTGAGGCCGGCAAGATCGGGAAGCGGGCTTTCAGGAGTAGCCGCGAAATCGCTTTCCGGCAGTCCGCCGACGACAAGGGCCTTGTCGCGTCCGGACAGAATGAACACCTGCTGACGCCCTTCCCACTCCATGGCCTTGGCGATCGCGGCAAAGACCGGTTGCGGGTAATAGCCGATCAGCGACTGACCGTTGCCAAGATTAAGTTCAGCGGTCTTGACCGCAGTGGCGAACCCGTCCTGAAAGCGGAAATCCGACCAGACGACCTCGGGAAGCCCGTCTTCGGTTTCCCCGGCCGCCACAGCCCGGCCAAGCTTCAGTTCCGCACCCTCAGGCAATAGCGCGTAATAGGGCTTCAGATCCGCGTCGGAAAACTGCGCGCCCGTTCCGGCGGCACGCACGGCGATGGAGCGGTAGAACAGCTCCTGCTCGCGGAAAAACCGGTCCAGAACGGCTTTGTTGCCATTCAGGACGGCAACGGCCTGTTCGTCCAGAAGACGGCCGGCAATGCGCCGGTCTGCCGAGGCCATATAGGTGATGATGATGCCGCAAATCACGACGAGCAGAAGGGAAAAAACTAGCCCGAGCGCTATGCCGACCGGCAGGCGGAAGCGCTGCTCGCCTCCGCCGGCACCCGCCGCGCCACCTGCATCCTCCGCTGAAAGATCCTGAAGGGTCCTGCTGTCATTGGCGGATAGTCCCTCAGGCGGGAGGATCTCTTGGTTCATAGTGTTATCTCCAATCGCCCATCGTGGCCTGGATGACAGTGAGGGCGGCAACCGCCGCCGTGTCGGCACGCAATATGCGCGGCCCGAGCGGAATAGGCGTGACGAAGTCCAGCCTGCGCAGCTCGGCCCGCTCTTCGTCCGAGAAACCGCCTTCCGGACCGATCAGGACGGCAAGCGGCTGCGGTCCGGCCTCCTTCATCTGCGCCAGGGTCAGGAGCGGGTTGTTGCTCCCCTCGCCCTCGTCGCAAAACAGGAGACGCCGGCCGGGCTGAGCTTCGGGCCAGACCGCCAGAACGTCCTTGAGAGACTGCGGTGCCAGCACTTCGGGCACGGACAGCACGCCACATTGTTCAGCTGCTTCGATCACATTGGCTTCCATGCGCTCCAGATTGATCCGGCTCGCCTGGGTGTGCTGGGTCATGACAGGCTTCAGACTGCCCGCCCCCATTTCCACCGCCTTTTGCACCATGTAGTCCAACCGGGCATGCTTGAGCGGCGCGAACATATACATGACGTCGTTGGGCGCGCTCTGCTCCCTTGTGCGATCCATCAGTTGCAGGGCGCAGTCCCGCCGGCCGTTGCTGGAAATCTTGGCCAGCCATTCGCCGTCGCTGCCGTTGAACACAAGCACGTAGTCGCCGTCTTTCAGGCGAAGGACATTCATCAGGTAATTGGCTTGGCTGCGGTCCGCTTCAATCCGCGCACCGTCCGCAAGAATATGTCGCAAAAACAGTCGCTGCATTTTGAACTCGTATTTTCCCATCCGGTCAACGTAGTCGTTCGATTGTGTGGGTTTCAAGGCGGCCCAGCCCCGGTCCCCAGTCTAATTGATTCGCCCCCGTTCGCCCCGTCTGCATCGATATTTATGCGTTCGCCTGATCGCCCAGAGACCGCCGTCTCGCCCGGTAGCCTTGGATGCAGAAAAACGCCATGCCGACCTGCCCCTTGACCCGCCCCCTTCAAGCGGACAGTTTTCTTTCTTCAAAAGGGAATCATCCGTGGCCGATCAAACCTCAAACGTTGCCGAGTTTTCCGTTTCCGAAATCTCCTTTTCCATCAAACGCACGATGGAAGACACTTTCGGCTACGTCCGGGTGCGCGGCGAGCTGGGGCGGATTTCGCGGCCGGGCTCCGGTCACATCTATCTGGACTTGAAGGACGACCGGGCAGTCCTTTCCGGTGTTGTCTGGCGCGGCGTCGCCTCGAAGCTGAAGATCCAGCCTGAACAGGGTCTGGAAGTGATCGCCACGGGCAAGATCACGACGTTTCCCGGCCAGTCCAAATACCAGATGGTGATCGACGCGCTGGAACCGGCCGGAGCCGGAGCGCTGATGGCGCTTCTGGAAGAGCGGAAAAAGAAACTGACCGCCGAGGGGCTGTTTGCCGAAGAGCGCAAGCAGCCGCTACCGCCGCTGCCCAAGGTCATCGGTGTCGTCACGTCGCCGACCGGGGCCGTCATCCGCGACATCCTGCATCGCATCTCCGACCGTTTCCCGATGCATGTTCTGGTCTGGCCGGTGCGCGTGCAGGGCGAAACATCGGGGGCGGAAGTTGCCAACGGTATCCGTGGTTTCAACGCTCTGCCGCCTGATGGACCCATTCCACGTCCGGACCTCCTGATCGTCGCCCGAGGCGGCGGCAGCATCGAAGATCTTTGGGGGTTCAACGAAGAAGCCGTGGTGCGGGCTGCCGCCGACAGCCAGATCCCGCTGATTTCCGCCGTCGGCCATGAAACCGACTGGACTCTGATCGATCTGGCCGCCGACTTGCGCGCGCCCACCCCGACCGGCGCCGCCGAGATCGCGGTTCCGGTCAAGGCCGAGCTGATGGCGATGGTCGATGACCGGGCCCGGCGCTTGAATTCCGGCCTGGTGCGCTTCGTCAGCACGCGGCGAACTGAACTGCGCGCGGCCAGCGCCGCCCTGCCGGCGCCGCGCGATCTTCTGGCACTGCCGCGCCAGCGGTTCGACACGGCTGCCAGCAGCCTGGAACGCGGGCTGATCGTCAACACCAAACACCACCGCACGTCCTTTCAGAACGCCTCCGGACGTCTTTCGCCGTTTCTGCTCACAAGGCTGAGTACGAAGGCCCGGCAGGATCTTGTTCAGGTGAACGAGCGGCAGCAGCGGGCATTAAAGGTCGCCGTTGCGCAAAAGCGTCAGGCTTTTGCCGCTGTCGCCAGCCGTTTGACGCCTGCCCGGCTTGTGCAGCAGGCAACGCTTGGCAAGGAACGCGTCACCGGCCTCACGGAGCGTCTCGACCTCGCCTATCTTGCGCGAGTCAAACAGGAAAAGGCACGCCTGGACGGCCTGCAGAAACTGCTGAAGTCGCTTTCCTACAAGGATGTGCTGGCGCGCGGCTATGCCGTGGTGCGCGACGACACCGGCCAGCCAGTGCGCTCAGCCGCCTCCGTCAGCTCCGGCGCCGCGCTGTCAATCGAACTCGTTGACGGCACGGTTGATGCGGTTGCCATGAGCGATAGCGCTGCCCCGAAGGCGGCGAAACCAAAACCGAAAAAGACCGGAGGCGCCAAACCGGCCCCGACCGATCAGGGTAGTCTGTTTTAACCTGCAGACGTCCCTCGCAGACGAGCGGCACATAGATCGCCGCCAACGCCTGGCTCATTGAAAGCTTCAATTTTATGGAGTTTTCGCCAGTCCCTTTACATCTGTCTTAAGTTGCTTGGCATAGAGTTCAGTCTGCGCTTGGAGAGTTATTCGAGTCGGAGGCATGAATGCCAACGCATCGCAAACAATTTGGAAAACGGGACTTCAACCAGCGGGCAACTCCTCTTTGGGGCCCCCCGCAGACAGAGTATCCCACCCACAAAATCGCTGTTGATCTTGACATTCCGCAAGACACTTATGCGTTTGTGGCCAACACAACGCCGGATGAGGCCCCGGTTGGCCCTGCTGCCGGCAATCCCATCCTGCAATTACTGGGTTTGTTTTTCGGATTCAAAGGGCGTATCGGCCGGCTGGGCTACTGGGCATTGGGCACCTTCAACAGCTTCGCAATGCTGGCGATCACGACAAGCTTTCTCAGCGCGCTTTTCAGGAAACCCGCGGATGCGGAACTCATCCTCGAGCAGTCAAACCTCACCACATTATGGCCGGTGCTTCTCGCCCTTGTTGTTTCGGGCGCTTCAGTTCAGGTGCGGCGCTTACACGACAGGGACGTCTCGGGCTACTGGATGCTGTCGTGGTTCATTCCTATCGTCGGCCTTTTCCCGTGTGCCTACCAGAGTTTCGCCAACATGTTTTTTGCCGGAACACAAGGGCCTAACCGTTTCGACGACGAGCCGGGTCAGACATATCTTTGATTAGGGTGTGGACCCGGCGAGTTCCACAAGGCTCCGACAGAACCACCAGGCGGTTTTCCGGATCGCGGATGAGCAAACGAGAAACGCCGGCGGAACGGGTCCGCCGGCGCATTGTGTTTCGAGCGCGTTGCCGACTACCCCATCAACTCCGGAAGAATGGTGATGATGGACGGAAAGGCCAGCAGACCGGCGATGGTCAGGACATCAGCGAAGAAGAACGGAATACAGCCGCGGAAAACCTCCTGAACCGGAATATCGGGGCGCACGCCCGAGACCACAAAGCAGTTGAGCCCGATCGGCGGTGTGATCAGACAAAGCTCCGCCATCTTCACCACCAGAATGCCGAACCAGATGGAGCAGGCTTCACCCGACATGCCGAAGGCACTGTCAACCGCCGAGACACCCTCTCCGCCATTCAGCGCCATCACCGCCGGATAGACCACCGGCAGCGTCAGGATAAGCATGCCGATCGCATCCATGAACATGCCGAGCACGGCATAGCCAAGGAGGATGCAGATCATCACGATCCATGGCGAGAACTCGAGCGCAACGATGAAGTCCCTGAAGGCTTCCGGCAGACCGGCAAACCCCAGGAAGCGCACATAGACGAGAACGCCCCAGATCAGGGTAAAGATCATCACGGTGAGTTTCGCCGTCTCATGCAGCGCCTGGCCGAGCTGACGTGGTTTCATGCCCCTGGCGAAGGCCACTACCAGAACGACGAAGGCGCCCAGCGAGCCCGCTTCGGTGGGCGTTGCCAGACCGAAGAAGAACGAGCAGAAAATGATGGCGACCACCGCAATGATCGGCAAGGTTCCAGGCACGCTCTCAAAACGCTCCTTCCAGGAAAAGCCCTTCACCGGCGGAGCATCGCCACGCCATGCGGAGACGGCCACGATGATGCCGACATAGATCAGTGCGGAAAACACACCCGGCAGAAAACCCGCGATCAGCAGCTTGCCAACCGATTGCTCCACCAGAATGGCGTAGATCACCAGAATGGCGGACGGCGGAATGAGCGAGGCCAGTGTGCCGCCTGCCGCCACGACCGCGGCAGAGAGACGCTTGGAATAGCCTGCATTCAGCATTTCCGGAATGGCGACGCGGGCAAACACCGCAGCCGTCGCGACCGAAGCTCCGGATACGGCGGCGAAACCGGCGGTTGAAAACACCGTGCCGACCGCCATGCCGCCCGGCATCCAGCCAAGCCAGCGCTTGGCCGCCTCGAACAACTGTTTGGTGAAACCGGCATAAAAGGCCAGGAACCCGATCAGGATGAAAGTCGGCAGTACGGAAAGGGCATAGGTGACCGATTTGGAATGCGGGAGCGTGCCCGCCATCTTCAAGGCGACGAAAAAGCCCTTCTCAAAGCCCACCTTCATTGAAAAGTGGATGATGAGCCCCACAAGACCCGTGAATGCGGCCGCGAACGCCACTCGGACACCGAAAATCACAAGGAACAGCAGGACGCCGGTCATCAAGAGACCAACTTCAAACGGAGTCATTTGGCGTCTCCTTCTTCCGTGTCTTCGCCAAATGCCTCTTCGATTTCATGCTGGGCGACGTCTTCCACAGCCTCGATCACCGGTACATCGACCGGTTGACGGGATGGGTTTGCGACCAGCCGGGCATACCCGTAGATCTGCAAAAGCAGACGCAGGAGCAGAAGACCGAGCGCGACGGGCACCACCAGCTTGGAGGGCCAGGTGGACAGTCGGATGTCCATGGTGCTGTCGCCGATCACCAAGGCGCGCTCAAAGTGGAACCAGGATCCCCAGATCAGCAGCGCGATGGTAAAGGCGACCACGATCACACCGAGCATCTCGCAGACGTACAGCGCACGGCCGCTGAGCTTGCCAAGCACGATCTCCATACGGATGTGGCCACCGACACGCTGGCAATAGGCGACGCCTGCAAACGCGAAGACCGCCATGGCCTGTTCGGTAATGTCGATGAACCCCGGGACCGGCGTATTGAAGGCCAGCCGACCGAGCACTTGCGCCACGGCCAGAAGCATGAGCGCCAGAATGGAAAAGGCCGCGATCAGATTGAAGGCATTCTCCAGATGAGCCAGAGCGCCGCTAAAAAGGATATAGGTAACCGGCCGTTCCGCATCGGAACGTCTACCGGGATCAATTGTCATCATGAGTATCTGCCCCGAGCAGGGCCTTCCGGCGCAGTTGATGCCGCTCCGGAAGGCATGAAAGTCAAGCCAGTTTCGCCGACTTATTCAGCAATGGTCTTCTTGACTAGGTCGAGCAGTTCCTGCGCCGGCAGGCCGTTTTCGCTCTGCTCCGCCACCCAGGCTTCCTGGATCGGGCCGGCCTTTTCGGCAAAGGCTGCCAGTTCTTCGTCGGAGAACTCAACCTGCGTAATGCCACGCTTTTCCAGTTCCGGCCACCACTTGTCGTAAACCTTGTCGTAGGTTTCGAGGTAATGAGCGAGCGCGGGATCGACTGACTCGTCAAGAGCTGTCCTGAACTCGTCCGGCAGCGCTTCATAGGCTTCCATATTGACGACGATCGGACAATGCACCGTACCCGGATTGAGGTTCTTGGTCCACCAGTTGGCGACCTCCACCACCTTGAACGACAGATGTGCATGCGGGGCGAAGCCGGCGGCCTGAACCGTTCCGGAATCGATAGCCTGATAGGTTTCGGACGCCGTAACGGACGTCGGAACAGCCCCGACGGCTTCCATCAGGGTGCCGAGACCGCCCAGCGCGCGAACCCGCATGCCGTCAAAATCGGCGATGGACTTGGGCGCATCGCCCTTGCCGGCAAAGTTGTACTGCGGCATCGGCGAAGGCATCAGCAGCTTGGCATTCCAGCGGCCGAGATCCTTCTGAACGGCAGGATGCTCATAGAGCGCCTTGGAGACCTTCACTTCTGTTTCCAGGTCGGAAACACCGAGGAAGGGCAGTTCCAGAACGGTCAGGGTCGGGTTCTTGTCGGCGTGGTAGGAGGCGCAGAACTGGGCCATCTCGAAGGCGCCGAAGGAAATCCCGTCGAGGTTTTCACGGGACTTGGACAGCGCGCCGCCATAATGCAAGACGATTTCGAACTTGCCGTCGGTCCGGGCAGCAACTTCTTCCGCCAGCTTTTCAACATGTTCGGTGAAGGCCCGGCGCTTGCCCCACAGTGAGACGTTCCAGGTCACATCCGCCGCAAAGGTTTCAGTTGCAAATACGAGAGATAGCGCAGCCGCGGAAACAGCGGTAGCGGATTTGAGTGAAAAAAGCATGCAATCCTCCCAGATCAGTAGGTGACGTGTTCATCGTCACCTGCTCGCTCCTTGGCCGCTCAGCCTGAGCACTTTTCACGAAACAGGCCCGTGCCAAGTCGCTTCTTCAAAGCATGACCCGTGCCACCTTGGATTGACAACAGCTTTATCAGGCAATTCCGCGCTTTCCTGCG
>JBNLAU010000416.1:0-3277 GCA_050302295.1 Roseibium sp.
GGCAGAATGGTGCTTTCAATCAGGTCCAGCCGGTAAAAGTCCTGGCGGAGCGTTTCGACCGCCGCGGAGGAAAGGGCGGGAACGCTGGAGACACCGGAGAGGAGGGCCAGACCGGCCGCCTCCGCCTTGGCATGGAGAACCGAAATGCCTTTCGTGAATTCAGCATCATCGGACAGATCAAGATAATGGCTGCCGGCGCGCAATGCGGCCTCAGTAATCGCGTAGGTGTTGCCTTGATAGGTCTGGAACGGGCCGGCTGCGTCGACCGTGACAAAGGGTTTCAGCTCCGCGAGCCTTGCCGGAAAGTCCGGCGCCATCCGGTCGAGCCCGACCGGCGTGCCGCCATGGCTTGCGCAAAAGGCCTTCGCTTTTTCGAGGCTGCGTCCGGCGACAAAGACGTCAAACCGGGGCATTCGCAGCAGAGCCTCGGCAAGTTTGCCGCCAAAAACGCCATAGCCGCCAAGAATGACGATCCGCTTGGGCGCGCTGGTTTCAGTCAATCAGCCGGTCCTTCAACGCCTGTGAGGGAAGTGGGCAGGCGCGGCGGCCGAACCTGTAGCGGTTTTGCGCGACCCTGTCATACAGCCAATCCGACAGGCGGGACGGCAGAAGGTTCAGGATGGCCAGCGCCCGCCAGGGCCAGCCAAGGCTCGTCATGGCAGCCGTGAAGGACGCCATCCTGGTGTAGGCGCGGCCATTGAAAATCACGATATTCGTTTCCATCAGGTCCGGATCAAGGTCATAGCGCCGGTACAGCGCGCGTCCGGTGTCTGAATGGGCGTTGACGAAGCGGTAGCCTGCTCGTTCGTCGTGCTTGGCCATGAAGCGGGCGAAGCTGGAGCAGAAAGTGCAAATGCCGTCGAACACGATCAGGTTGCCGCCGGGCAGGGGATCTGCGGTCCGTTGGCCGGTTTTTTGAGACATGCCGGAAACTCCGGAGTTCAAGGGGCACTGGTTGTGCCGTTTCATGAGAACACCACGGCCCGTCGCCCGCGAGCCCGCAATTTGCCGCAGCTGGAGGCGGGGTACCCGGTCAGGTCAGGACGCCGTTCACCGCCTGCAGGGGCTTCGGCGGGGTTTCACCCAGCGAAGGGGCGAGCGCGATTTCGATCGTTCGGCACATGGCGTCTAGCGGCAGGGCGTGGGGCGTGTCGGCGAAGGGGTGCTCAAGCTCTTGGGTGACTTCCGCAAGCCCGAAGAAGACATAGGCAATAAAGGCGGCGAAAAACGGCGCCATGGGCCCCGCGCTGTCGATCAAGGCGAAAGGCACCGCGAGGCAATAGAGCCAGGTGGTGCGCAGCACGAGCAGGGAATAGACAAACGGCAATGGCGTGTTGCGGATGCGCTCGCACCCGGCCTGGGCAAGGCTGATGGCCGCGAGCCGCTCGCTCAACGCCTTGCGCCCGAACCCGTCCACCTGGTCCCGCGCCGCGCCTTCCGCCAGCACCCGGTTCGCCGCGTCGAGAGCCGCGCAAGCTGTTTCCGGAAGATCTGCCGCCGAAGCCTTGGGCCTTGCCCAGCCCGGCAGCGCATCGCAACCGCGAATGCCGCGCAGGCCGGTGCGATGAAGATGGGCGAAGAGAAGGGCAAAGCTGATCAACCGTTGCCGTGTCTCGGCGTCACCGACAAACAGCTCCGTTTCGCGGCGGAGGCTGCGCATGTCCGCGATAAGCTGCCCCCACAACCGCCGCGCCTCCCACCAGCGCTCATAAGCGGCGTTGTTGCGAAAGCCCAGAAACAGGGAGAGAGCGACACCGAAGACGCCCGTTATGGAAAGCGACACATGCGGCAGCGGCAGCAGGTAGCTGTCCACCAGGAGCACCGCCAGCGCGAAAACGAACACACCACCGATCAGTGGGGCGATGCGCGGCACAATGGAGCCCTGCATGACGAAGAACAGCTTCAGGTGATGGGGTGTTTCACGAACGATCATGGAGTTTCCCGGATTTCGACAATCGTTTTCTAAACGCTTGCCGTATCAAGACAATGCAGGTGAGCGGCATCATGCACTTTAAACGCGACGTCGTCGCAATCTGCCCGTTTTGAGGAAGCCGGTCGGGACGCACAAGAGTTCAAGCCTACGGTTCTGCGCGGGGGGGCAAAGATAAGACGGCGGGGTGATGGAGCGGTTAATGGCGGCCACAATGAACAGGTACTCATTCCCAAAAGGTAATTGTCGTCTATTGACGGGGTTTCGCGAATTCGGCGAGTCTTCTAGTGTGACCTTCAAGGTGGGAATCAGCTCTTTGATCTGTCAGGCAATTTACTGAATTTGCCTGACGCAGGAGACGACGCAATTTTGCCCTGCCTGGAAAAGAAAATCAGGCCTGGACATGGCAACTTACAACGCGCTTCTTCTGTTTGCTCAAGCCGTCGTTTATTTCACCGTTATGATGAGCCTTTTACGGGCTCGTAAGGTCGTTGGAATCGGCGTCTTCATGTGTGCGTTGGGCGTCATGCATTTCCTTGAGACCTATCTCGCCAGCGTATTTTACATCCAGCTTCCCTTCGGCATCGTTTCTCCCGGATCTTCGGTGCTGTTTTCCGGCAAGCTGCTGATGATCCTTCTGCTTTATGTGCGCGAGGATGCGCTGGTGGTGCGCCAGCCGATCTACGGTCTTCTGATCGGCAATTTTCTGATTGTCGCGCTGGTCATGATCGTCCGGAACCATGAGACGGTCTCCGTCGTGGGCGGCCGCAGCCCAGATTTGTCCTTCATCGACGAGATGGGGTTCCTGATGATTTGGGGCACCCTGTTGCTGTTCGTCGACTCGATCGCGATCATCCTTCTCTATGAACGGATCGGTGACCGGTTCGGACGGCATCTGGGATTGCGCTTCCTGGTTTGCGGGGCACTCGTGCTGACCTTCGATCAGGTCGGCTTCTTCCTGGCTCTGCACTACGTTTCCGGTGCGCCCGGGTACGTTTTCTTCGGCGGTTGGGTGGCCAAAATGATCGCTGTGGTGGTCTATACGGGCCTTCTGATCGTCTATCTCAGGTATTTCGATCACGAGGAAGGCTGGCTGGTCAACAGGCCGCTAAAGGACGTTTTTTACTTGCTCACCTACCGCGAGCGCTATCAGGATCTGCTGGAGGCGTCGAACCGGGATCATCTGACCGGTGCGCTGCACCGAAGGCAATATGACGAGAACGCTCCACTGATACTGGCCAGAAATCTTGAAAAAAATCGGCCATTGTCGCTTCTGGTGATCGATATCGATCACTTCAAACAGGTGAACGACAGGAATGGCCACCAGGCAGGCGATGAAGTTCTGAA
>JBNLAU010000417.1:0-7832 GCA_050302295.1 Roseibium sp.
TGAGGTTCAGGACACGCTTGTCCATGTAAACAACATTCTGAACGAACGGGATCTTGAAGTAGAACCCGGATTCGGTCTTCGGCTGTTCAATGATCTTGCCGAACTGCAGGACCAGGGCCTGCTGTGTCGGATTGACGATAAAGACCGACAGGTAACCGACGACTGCGACGATCACGAGGGCGATGGCTAGAAACCCGCTGCGCATGATCAGTTCCCTCCTGTGCGTGCGGCCGGAGCGGAGCTCCGTCCGTTCAGGTCGTTAAGCGGCAGGAACGGCAGCACGCCGGAGCCGGAAGACTCGCTGTCGATGATGATCTTGTTGTTGGAGCCCAAGACTTTTTCCAGAGTTTCGAGGTAGAGACGCTCGCGAGTGACGCCCGGAGCTTTTTTGTACTGATCGTAGATCTTGGTGAAACGCTGGGACTGACCGGTCGCCTCTGCGATGGTCTGGTCCCTGTAGGCGTTCGCCGCTTCCAGAACCCGGGCCGTTTCACCGCGCGCTTCCGGAACAACCCGGTTGGCATAGGCTTCGGCCTCGTTGCGGATACGTTCCTGGTCGGCGCGCGCCGCCTGAACGTCGCGGAAGGATTCGATCACCTGTGCCGGCGGATCCACCCGCTGCATCTGCACTTCGGCGATTTCGACACCGGCGCTATAGGAATCCAGCGTGGACTGCATCAGCGTGGCCACGTCATTCTGGATGGATACGCGGTTTTCGGTCAGGATCGCATCGATGTTGGATGCCCCGACAACTTCACGCATGGCGCTCTCGGCAACCGCTTTCACAGTCGAGTCCGGGTCCTGCACGTTAAACAGGAAGTCGGTGATGCCTTCGCGGGTGTTCTTGATCCGCCACAGCACCTTGAACCCCACGTCGACGATGTTTTCATCGCCGGTCAGCATCAGGCTTTCTTCCTGAACGTCCCGCGCCCGCACGACGCCGGAAACGCTGACGGATTCTTCGGTACCGACGGTCGTTTCGCGCTGCAGCTCAACCTTGGGCGTGTAAACCTCACCAACCGGATATGGCCAGTTATAGTTCAGGCCCGGAGGTGTCTGGTCCGCGACTTCGCCGAGAACCAGCTCGACGCCGACTTCGCCTTCGTCAACCACGTAAAATCCGGTAAACAGCCAGACGATCGCGACAACGCCAACGACAATCAGAAAGCCGATAAAGCCAAGGCCGCCACCGCCGCCACCCGGCAGAACGGTTTTCATGCGGTCCTGGGTACGCTTCAGGAGCTCTTCCAGGTCCGGCGGGCTGCCGCCCCCCCCACGGTTCGGACCACCTCCCCACGGGCCGCCGCCATTTCCGCCGCTGCCCCAGGGGCCGCCATTGTTTCCGCCACCTTTCCAGGGGCCGCCGCCACCTGACTGATTGCTCCAAGGCATCAATACTTCCTTCTGTGTCGTCCGGCGGGCCTGCCGGACATGGGCTCAAGACCAATGGTCCCCGGCCCGTTCTGACTCATCGTTGGTTATAGGGAGGTTACTGGCTGCTTTCAACGGAAAGCGCGGCACGGATCCCTTGTAAAACCGTAATAATTTCCCTCGCCGCAGGTGGGGTATGAATGAGGCTCTGTCAAGGCGAAGCCTTTCGGGACCTTACGGAAGCCCGCCGGGAGCCATTACGCGTCCCGGATCATGTCGATATGGGGAATCCCGTCTTCATCATAGACATCGGAGACCGTTGCGAAGCCAAGCGACTGGTAGAAGGCTTCCAGATGGGCCTGCGCCGAGACGTGGATCACGCAACCCGGCACCAGATCCCGGGCCTTTTTGATACCGGCCCGCATCATGATCCGGCCCAGACCGCGGCCCCGTCCCTCTCCCGCCACAACCACACGGCCAATACGGGCTTGACTGCTGTCCGCATCGGCAAACAACCGGATCGCGCCTAACAGGTCTCCAGAAGTTTTGTCTGTAACAAGAAAATGCAAGGCCTCCGGATCCTTGCCATCGATATCGGCATAAAGGGAGGTCTGCTCCAGAATGAAGACTGTCTGTCGCAGTTTCAGAAGCTCGTAAACGGTGTGCGGACCAAGCCCGTCAAAAGCGGTCCAGCGTGCAGTCAGGTTGTCCGGCAGGGTCATGGAGAACGGGTGCAATCTGTTTCTATTTCCGGCGATACGTCACATAGGCAAAGTCGGCGCTGTCTTTTTCAGTTCGCGCTCCCTCTTCCCAGCCGGTCTCCCGCCAGATTGCCGGATCAATGTCCGGAAAACGGGTATCCCCCTCCGGGTCCGCCTGCACTTGCGTGATTTCCAGCCGGTCGGCTTTCGCCAAGGCCTGGGCATAAATCTGACCGCCGCCGATACACATGATTTCATCGACCGCCAATTCGCGCGCCAGGGCTTCCGCCCGGCTCAGCGCCGCATCAAGCGATGCGGCGGCTTCCGCGCCTTCCGGCGCATAGTCCGGATCACGCGAGATCACGATATGCGGCCGCCCCGGCAACGGACGCCCGCCGAAGGACAAGAACGTCTTCCGGCCCATGATTACAGGCCTGCCGAGCGTCAATTGCTTGAAGCGCTTCAGGTCGCTCGATAGTCTCCAGGGCATGTCGCCATCCGCCCCGATAACCCCGTTCCTTGCCACAGCGGCGATCAGTACTAGTTCCGGCAAGACCGTCTCCGAATCCGAGTTCAAATTCCATCTGAATTTCCGGGAGACGATTTAACATGGATTCCGGATCGGAGAAAAACGGGTTCGGAAATTCTTTTCAGCAACCCGTCGGATGTGACCACGCCGGTACGTCCTTGGCTCGAAGACATTTCAAATTGAGGATTTCAAGACAATGTCGGATTTGATGGAAACAGTCCTGATTGAGCGCACACGGGCCCTGATTCCGGATGAAAAGGTCGAGCAGAAACGCATGTTCGGTTCCACCTGCTTAATGGTCAACGGCAACCTGCTGGTATGTGCCTCCAGGCGCGGCCTGATGGCCCGTGTCGGCACGGACAGGCAGGCCGAAGCCCTTGCCCGGCCTCATGCCTCGCTCTGCCGCATGGGCGAGCGGGCCATGCCCGGTTTTATCCAGGTCGAGCTGAAAGGTGTCGACACCGATGACGACCTGAAGAGCTGGGTAGAACTGGCACGCGGCTACGTCTGCGCGCTACCGGCCCAAAAGGCCAAGCCGAAAAAGAGCAAAAGCAGAAGGGCGGCAAAATGACGGAGCCCGGATTTCAGCCGGAAACCTTCGCGTTTCTGAGAAACCTTGCCGCCAACAATTCAAGGGATTGGTTCGAGGAAAACAAGGCGGATTACCAGCGCTTCGTCAAAAAGCCGGCCGACGCATTCCGCCCTGCCCTCAGCGCGGCACTGGCTGACCTGACCGGCCGCCAGATGACGTCGAAACAATTCCGTATCAACCGGGATCTGCGCTTTTCCAAGGACAAGACCCCGTATAACACCCATATCCGCATGGCCTTCTGGCCAGCGGGCAGCGCGTTTGAAGGCAGGGAAGCGCAACCGCCGAGCTTCTTTCTGTCCATCGAAGCGGACCACATCCGGTTCGGCGCAGGCTGCATGGCGTTTTCAAGACCCGCCCTCGGTGCGTTTCTGCAGGCCCTCGAAGGCGGACAAGGCGATGCGATTTCAGGGCTTCTGGACGACATGAAAGCCAAGGGTTTCGAAGTCTCGGAACCTGATCTCGCCAAGGCGCCTCGGGGCTTTCCGAAGGATCATCCCTTCGCGGATATTGCCAGGCACAAGGGTCTTGCCATCTGGAAAACCCTTGAAGACACCGGCCTTCTTGAAGGCGGTGGGGCGGTTACCGCGCTCGTCGGAGAGTGGACACCGGCATTGCCGTTCTGGAAATACTTTGTGGAGCTTCATGAAAGAACTTGAACCAAAGCGCTTTGAAATCTAGGCTGCCCCCACAAATCGTACATTCAGCTTGACCGGACAACGGCAGGCTCCGAGGCACGCCAAACGGTCATTGAAAGTACACTTCTTTGACGTTCAGCCCCCCAAAACGATCGGTCTGTTCAATCCCTTTTTGAGATGAGTTTCCATGGCTTCGACCAAAGACCTGGCACAGCGCTTTCCCGATGATTTCCTGTTTGGCGTGGCAACCGCCGCCTATCAGATCGAGGGGGCTACCCGTGAGGACGGCCGCAAGCCGAGCATCTGGGACGCATTTTCCAACATGCCGGGCCGGGTCTACAAGGGCCACAATGGCGACATTGCCTGCGATCACTACCACCGCTGGGAAAGCGATCTGGACCTGATCAAGTCTCTCGGAGCCGAAGCCTACCGGTTCTCCATCGCCTGGCCGCGCATTCTTCCCGACGGACGCGGCGCCGTGAACGAAAAGGGCCTCGACTTCTACGACCGGCTGATCGACGGCATGGTCGCGCGCGGTCTCAAGGTCTTCCCGACGCTGTATCACTGGGACCTGCCCCTAACCCTTGCCGGCGACGGCGGCTGGACGGCGCGCAGCACGGCGGAAGCCTTTGCCGAATATGCGGAGATCGTTGTCAGGCGGCTCGGCGACCGTATGGACGCGCTGGCGACCATCAATGAGCCCTGGTGCATCTGCCACTTGAGCCATCTTTACGGCATTCACGCACCGGGTGAAACGAGCCGGGAAGCCTTCGCCGCGGCGGTTCACACCCTGAACCTGGCCCACGGCATGGGCACGCAGGCCGCCTGTGCGGCCCGCCCCGACCTGCCGATGGGCATCGTCATCAACGCCCACTCCGTCTATCCGGAAAGCACATCCCAGGAAGACGGGGATGCCGCCGAGCGCGCATTTGAATTCAACAACGGCATCTTCTTCTCACCGATCTTCAACGGCACTTATCATCCGGACGTTCTGGAAGCCTTCGGCGGCATGATGGAAATCAGGGACGGCGATCTCGATATCATCAGCCAGCCGCTGGATTGGTGGGGCCTGAATTATTACACGCCGCTGCGGGTCAAAAACGATCCGGCTCCGGACGCTGACTATCCGCGGGCAGAAACCATCCCGCCCGAGCCCGGTCCGGAGCTTACCGACATCGGCTGGGAGGTCTATGAAGACGGTCTGTCGGATCTTATGAAGGATCTTTACCGGCGCTACTCCCTGCCGCCCGTCTACATCACGGAAAACGGCGCCTGCTACAACGATGAACCAGTGAACGGCACAATCGACGACACCCGCCGTATCGACTATCTCGCCAAGCACTTCGGCGCGATGGCGGACGCCAAGGACGCGGGCGTTCCGGTCAAGGGCTATTTTTTGTGGAGCCTGATGGACAATTTCGAATGGGCAGAAGGCTACAGGATGCGTTTCGGCATCGTCCATGTCGACTATGACACCCTGGTCCGCACGCCCAAGAACAGCGCGTTCTGGTACCGGGATCTGGTGAACGCGCACAAACAGTCGCAATAGCCAAAAAACGACTCATCCTGAGGACCAGCGTTGCGCTGCCTCGACTGCGATCAGACCTTCTGCAGATTTCCCAGAATGATCTCGGTCCAGACGTGGGTAGGCGGGCTCCAGGCGTCCCGGTTGTTGTAATTGCCGGAAAAAATGACGGACACAACATCCGCCCTAGGGCAGAGCCACAGGCGCTGCCCGCCATTGCCGACGCCCGCGAACCAGGGCGTACGACCGCCGAGGGCAGGTACAGGCGCCTGGCCGCAGAACCAGAAATAGCCGTAATCCGGGCCCTCGCTGGTTGAAATGACAGGTCTTAGAGATGCCGTGATCCACGCTTCGGGAATAATCCGGTGGTCGTCCCAGACACCGTTGTTCAGAACCAGCCGCCCGATCTTCAGAAGATCGGGTGCTGTCAACCGGAGGCCTGACGCTGGAGAATGAGTTCCGTCCGCGCCGGCTGTCCATTCAAACTGCCGAATCCCAAGAGGCTCGAACAGCTCCTGCCTTGCCAGGTCAGGCAGTTTCTTACCGGTCCCACGCTGCAGGATTTCGCCGATCAGCGCTGTCGCCCCGCCGCTGTAGATCCAGCGAGTGCCGGGCTCGGCCACAAGTGGACGCTCAAGAATGTAACGGTACCGGTCTGGTGCCAGCTCCATCGCTATTTCGCTGTTTTCCGGGCCGGTGTAGGGCCCAGTTTCATCCCACTCCATACCAAGCGTCATGGTCAGCGCATGTTCAATCGTGCGCTTCCGGCGCGCCGGGTCCTTCGCCAGATCTCCGTACTCCGGAAAGAGATCCAGGATCGGTGTATCGAGCCGCGGAACCTCCCCTTTTTCCAGCATCGTGCCATAGAGCAGGCTGACGATGCTTTTGGACACCGACCGCAGGTCATGCAGCGTGTCAGCGGTAAAAGTCACCTCGCCGAGCGACCGCCCCCAATTCTCGTCCGGCCCGCTGCCGTAGCTTTCCAGCACCATATCGCCCGACCGCTCGGCCAGAACCGCATGCAGGTGCGGCAGGAGACCGGCCTCGACGCCGGCCACGAGCTTTCGGCCCATCATCGGATCGAAACCAAGTTCCTCGGCCTTCAGGGCATGAGGGGAAAGGGACAGGCTCTTTTCGGAATCGGACATGAGAAAATCCCGGACTTGAAGTGCAAGGCGGCAATCGTATGCCGGGTATTTTCTCTCATTTGCCCGCAAAAGCGAATGCTAAAACTGGGAAAGGAATGCAGCTTACACTGCGATAGGTGCCGCAATATGCGGGTGCGGATCATACCCGGTCAGCTCGAAATCTTCGTACTTGAAGGCAAAAAGATCCGAAACTGCAGGATTTATCTTCATTTCCGGCAACGGTCTCGGATCCCGCGTCAGCTGTTCGCGCGCCTGGTCGAAATGGTTGGAATAAAGATGCGCATCGCCGAAGGTGTGCACGAAGTCACCAAGCCTGAGGCCGGTTACCTGGGCGACCATCATGGTGAGCAGCGCATAAGAGGCGATGTTGAAGGGCACTCCCAGAAAGACGTCGGCGGAGCGCTGGTAAAGCTGACAGGAAAGCCTGCCGTCCGCCACATAGAACTGAAACAGGGAGTGGCAGGGCGGCAGGGCCATTTCATCCACCAAGGCCGGGTTCCAGGCGGACACGATCAGCCGCCGGCTGTCCGGATTTGTTCGGATCATTTCAAGCAGATTGGCAATCTGATCGATGGAACGGCCGTCCGGCGCGGGCCAGGAGCGCCACTGGTAACCGTAGACCGGCCCGAGCTCGCCATTTTCATCCGCCCAGTCGTCCCAGATCCTGACGCCGTTTTCCTTCAGGTAGCGAATGTTGGTGTCCCCGGCCAGAAACCAGAGCAGCTCATGAATGATCGATCTCAAGTGCAGCTTCTTTGTGGTGACCAGCGGAAACCCCTTCGACAGGTCGAAGCGCATCTGGTGACCGAAGATGGACCGTGTGCCCGTTCCCGTGCGGTCACCGCGGTCCGCGCCCTCGTCCAGAATTTTCTGCAATAGATCGAGATACTGCTGCACGGCACGGCCCTCAAAACCAGAATTTCAAGCGATTTTGGTTAACTTGGCAGATTTTGGCGAAAACACATCCCTTAAGGCCAACTATCCCCAGATCCTGCCGGATTGGCGGTTGAGGTATCCCGGCAAAGGAATTCCGAACCGTCAAAGCCCCTTTCAATTCGGGGCTGAAACCCTTATATCAAGCATGCTGGTTCGCCAGCTATGGCAATAAACTGTCAGTGCAATAAACCTATCGGACCCGGGGGCGGTACCCGGCGCCTCCACCCAAGCCCATGAGGCTAAGTTTCAGAAATCTCATGGGTTTCGGCGGGGGCGAAATAGGATCGACGAGGGCGTAAAGACTGTGCTTTTGCTCGGCATTGTACCACCGTTATCGGGCTGTTCTAATAGTTGCAAATGACAACTATGCTATGGACAACGCTGTCGCAGCGTAA
>JBNLAU010000418.1:0-9308 GCA_050302295.1 Roseibium sp.
GAGGAGCCGGTCCTGCGATGTTTGGAGAGCCCGTACGCCGGGACGGACCGGAACCTTGGCATCAAGATGCGCGGCGGTCGGGCCGGGCACATTTTCGAATTCATAGGTCACGACGGAAACAGATGCGGCGAACCGGTCCAGCGCGCCGGTGTCCTCATAGGGAGCGACCGTATAATAGGCACTGACGTCAAACGCCGGGCTGTTCGGATCCGGGCAGAAAATGTGTGTTTTCAGGCCAAGGCTTGCCGCCGATTGCGCCAGCATGCGGCCAAGCTGGCCACCGCCGAGAATTCCGATCGTATCGCCTGGGCTTAGCCGGGTCTTTGCGCTCATCTGGTAAAGTCCTGTTGCGCGGCGTGATTTGAAACCGGTTGAAATCAGAGCGTGTCGTTGGTGGGCGTTTCGGCCACCGCAGCCGTCCGTGCCGTCCTGAATGCGTCGAGCGCGGCTTCAACGTCTGCATTGTTAAGAGCAAGGACAGCGGCTGCAAGAAGGGCGGCGTTGACGGCACCGGCCTTGCCGATTGCCAGAGTGCCGACCGGAATGCCGGCAGGCATCTGCACGATGGAGAGCAGGCTGTCCTCGCCGGATAGGGCCTTGCTTTCAACGGGAACGCCGAAGACCGGCAATGGCGTCAGGGATGCGGTCATGCCGGGCAGGTGGGCGGCGCCGCCGGCACCCGCAATGATGATCTTGAACCCTTCCGCCTTGGCTCCCTTGGCGAAGTCATACATGCGTTCCGGCGTCCGGTGCGCGGAAACGATGCGTGCCTCGTAGCTGACACCAAGTTGGTCGAGCGTATCCGCCGCGTGTTTCATTGTCGGCCAGTCCGACTGGCTGCCCATGATGATTGCGACATCCGCTTGTGCCATTATTTGCTCCAGTGTCCGGCGGGCTCAGAAGAGCCGCGGAGTATATGCAGCGCGCCGCGCATCGCAAGCCGGAAACGCCGGAAAATAGTCACAATCTGCCTGAATGCGGATCATCGCGGCGGTACCAGGCGGTCCGTTTGGCGATGTCAGGCGATAATGTCGGGGAACAACTGGTCTTCAAGAGCCGAGATGCGGTCCTTGATCATCAGCTTTTTCTTTTTCAGGCGCTGGAGCTGCAATGCATCGTGGTTCGATGTCGCTGCGAGCGCTTCAACGGCAACGTCGAGATCCCGGTGTTCCTGACGAAGCTGTGCCAGCTCCAAACGCAATGCATCCTGATCCATTCGCGCCATCTATGTACCCCCAAAACAGGGCATCAGTCCTAATCCATTTTATTGCCGCCGGGCAAGATAACATCTTTGGCAGGCCAGTGACCCGATATCAAACCGCATAAACGCAGTGAAATAACGCATCCGTGCCAAGCGCCGGGGATAAGTTCGAACCGGCAAAGGTTCAGGGCGGATTTCCCTGCATTTATAGCCCGTTATTTGCATCCGGGATTTCAGGGTTTACTAAGGATGGTCACAATAATGCATAATTTGACGGCGAAGCACCTGAGATATGCAAATTCAGCAATCGACAAGGCAGGATTTTCTGTGGCACGATGCCCCCGTTGAGCCAACAGACAGGAGGTTTATCCATGTCAATGCAGTCGCATCTCGCAGAACTTGAGCGCCGCCACGCGGAAATGAAACGCAAGATCGAAGACGCTCTAATGCATCCGAGTACAGACTCCCTGAAATTGGCTGACATGAAACGACAAAAACTCAAGATCAAGGACGAAATCGAGCGACTACGTAGCAACACCACGTTACATTAGCGATTTCCTTGAAAAGACATCCGAAACGCCGTGCTTCGCGCGGCGTTTTTGTTTTTGGAGGTTCGATTTTCTCAAGTTGTTTTTGCCTGCTCCCTCAAGGCGAATTTCTGGATCTTGCCGGTCGAGGTTTTCGGAAGTTCGCAGAAAACGATCGTTCTGGGAGACTTGAATCCCGCCAGATGCTCCCGGCAAAAGGCCTTAAGATCGGCCTCGCTGGCGGTGGCGCCCGGCTTCAGTTCTACAAAGGCGCAGGGCGTTTCCCCCCACTTCTCATCCGGTTTGGCGACGACGGCGGCAGCCTGCACATCTGGATGCTTGTAGAGAACTTCTTCCACCTCGATCGACGAGATGTTTTCTCCCCCGGAGATGATGATGTCCTTTGAGCGGTCCTTCAGCTGAATGTAACCGTCCGGGTGCAGCACGCCCAGGTCGCCGGAGTGGAACCATCCGCCCTCGAAAGCCTTTTGGGTTGCTTCCGGGTTCTTCAGATACCCTTTCATCACGACATTGCCGCGGAACATGACCTCACCCAGCGTTTCGCCGTCGGCGGGCACAGGCTCCAGGGTTTCCGGATCGAGCACGGTGAGCTCTTCCAGTGCGACATAACGCACGCCCTGCCTGGCCTTCATCTGCGCCTGGCGGTCAAGCGGCAGATCGTCCCATTCCCGTTTCCAGTCGTTGGCCACCGCAGGCCCGTAGACTTCGGTCAGGCCATAAAGGTGCGTGACGTTGAAACCGGCGGTTTTCATGGCGGCCAGAACGCTCTCGGGCGGAGGCGCCGCAGCGGTGAAGAATTCGATTTCCCGTCCGCTGTCCCGCTTCCGGTCCGGAGCCGCGTTCAACAGGGTCGACATGATGAACGGCGCGCCGCACAGGTGCGTGACATTCTCCCGGGCGATCAGGTCCCACATCGCTTGGGGGCGGACCCAGCGCAGGCATACGTGGGTGCCGGCGACAATGGACAGCGACCATGGAAAGCACCAGCCATTGCAATGAAACATCGGCAGGGTCCAGAGATAGACCGGGTGTTTTGCCATGGAGGCGGTGATCACGTTTGCCTGGGCCAGCAGGTAGGCGCCGCGGTGATGATACACAACGCCCTTCGGATTGCCTGTTGTGCCGGACGTGTAGTTCAGCGCGATCGCGTCCCACTCGTCATCGGGCAGGGACCATGCAAAGTCAGGATCGCCCGACAGGACGAATTCCTCGTAATCGAGTGTGCCGAGGCGCTCCCCGTCCTGGGGGAACTCGGGATCGGAATAATCGATCACGATCGGTTTCACGCTGGCAATTGAAAGCGCCTCCTTCATCACCGGCGCATATTCCCGATCCGTGATCAGAACCTTGGTATTGGCGTGATCGAGCTGGAAGGCGATGACGGCCGCGTCTAGCCGCGTGTTCATCGAATGGAGAACCGCCTTTGCCATGGGAACCCCGTAGTGAGCTTCCAGCATGGGCGGCACGTTGGACAGCATCACGCTGACCGTGGAGTTCTTGCCGACGCCAAGGCCGGAAAGCGCGGAGGCGAGCTGGCGCGAGCGAAGATAAAAGGTGCGGTAGTCCGTCCGTTGGCGGCCATGAACGATTGCCGTGGTGTCCGGAAAAACATCGGCGGCGCGCGCTAGAAAACTGAGCGGGCTCAGGGCAGCGTAATTGGCCGTGTTCTTGTTGAGGTCCTTTGAGAACGGACTGATGCCTGCGTCCATGATTACCCTCCCTGGATGGCATTCGCCCGCATGAAAGCCGGGACTGTCCTTCTTTGCAATTCATGTTTCGAGACAGGTTTTCAATGTGCGCGTCAGGCCAGCAGGCCGACCAGACCGTCATAGGTCAGTTTGGCGCCTATCAGCCCCATGAAAATGTAGATGATTGCGTAGAAGGTTTCCGCCTTGACGATGCGTACCAGCCAGACCCCCACCAGTGTGGCGACAAGCGCGACGGGAAACAGCATCACGGATGTTGACAGATTGGTTGCATCGAATTGCCCCAGCAGAAAATAGGGTACCAGCTTGATCGCATTCACCGCGGCAAAAAAGACGACCGAGGTACCGGCAAAGAGCAGGGGTGCCAGGCGCAGAGGCAGCATGTACATCTGGAACGGCGGGCCGCCGGTATGGCTGATGAAGCTTGTGAAGCCTGCAATCGTGCCCCAGAACGTCCCCTTCGGCAGACTGTGCCCGCCAGCGCTCGTTGCCTTGCGCTGCTTGAACAAATAGTCGGCGACAAAGGCGAGCGACATGAAGCCAATCAGAAAGATGACAAAGGCGTCGTTCACATAAGCTGCAGTTGCCCAGCCGATACCGATGCCGAGCACGGCGGCCGGCAACAGGATGCTCAGACTTCTCCAGTCAGCGCGGCCACGATAGGCAATCAGGGCGACTGCATCCATGACGATCAGAATCGGCAGCATGATCCCTGCGGCCTGGAGCGGGGAAATGACCAGCGCCATGATCGGCACGCCCAGCATTGCGAAAGTTCCGCCAAAACCGCCTTTCGACAGGCCGACGAGAAACACGGACGGAATGGCGGCGGCGTAGAACCAGGGGTCGGTAATCGGGATCATGTACAGGAAAGCCGGACGTTCGAACGGGATGGGACCGGCAAACAAGCACGCCAAAGTGTTTACGTAAAGTCCCGACCGTCGAATTGCCTAGGCCGCAAGGCTTGCAATTCGGCGTTCCCTTACAGCACTCTATCCGGCAAACGGCCGGGCCCCGACCCGGGCTGCGATTGGGAGGATAATTCATGGCAAGCCGGTATCACGAGGTCTATCAGGGCTGGAAGGACGATCCGCTGGGATTCTGGAAAGCGGCCGCTTCTGAAATCGACTGGATTTCTGCAGGCGACAAGGTCTTCGATCCGGATGGGGGACAATATGGCCACTGGTTCCCGGACTGGGAATGCAACACTTGTTACAACTGCCTGGACAGGCACGTGGAACGCGGGCGCCCCGGACAGCCGGCTCTGATCTATGACAGCCCCATCACCGGAAAATCGGCATCCTACACCTATGCGGAACTGCTGGAAGAGGTGGAAGCCCTTGCCGCGGTGTTGGCCGACAGGGGGCTTCAGAAAGGCGACCGGGTGATCATCTACATGCCGATGATCCCGCAGGCGGTCATGGCAATGCTGGCCTGTGCGCGCCTTGGTGTCATTCATTCGGTCGTCTTCGGCGGCTTTGCGGCCAACGAACTGGCCACACGCATCGACGACGCTGCGCCAAAGGCGATCATAGCGGCATCCTGCGGTCTGGAGCCGAATCGGGTGATTGCCTACAAGCCGATGATCGACGGGGCGATCGACCTGTCGAGCCACAAGCCGGAATGCGTTCTGATGTTCCAGCGGGAAGAGATGAACGCCGATCTGATGGAGGGGCGCGACTTCGATCTCGGCGCCCTTCAGCAAGAAGCGAAAGCGGCGGGGCGCAAGATAGCGCCGGTAGCCGTCAAGGCGACAGACCCGCTCTATATTCTCTACACCTCCGGCACCACAGGTCAGCCCAAGGGCGTGGTGCGGGACAATGGCGGCCATATGGTCGCGTTGAAATGGTCGATGAGCAATCTTTACGATGTCCAGCCGGGCGAGGTCTTCTGGGCGGCGTCCGATGTGGGCTGGGTTGTCGGCCACTCCTACATCTGCTACGCGCCGCTTCTTCATGGTTGCACGACCATCGTTTTCGAAGGCAAGCCTGTCGGTACGCCCGATGCAGGCGTCTTCTGGCGCGTGATATCCGATCACAACGTGGTGTCGCTCTTCACGGCGCCGACCGCGTTCCGGGCGATCCGCAAGGAAGACCCGAATGGCGAGCTGATCAAGAAATACGATCTTTCCCAGTACCGATCTCTGTTTCTGGCCGGTGAACGTGCCGACCCGGAAACGGTCAACTGGGCGATCGATCAGCTGCAGGTGCCGGTGATCGATCACTGGTGGCAGACGGAAACAGGCTGGTGCATTGTCGGCAATCCGCTCGGCCTCGGGCAATTGCCGGTCAAGCCCGGATCCCCGACAGTGCCGATGCCGGGCTATGACGTCCAGGTTCTGGACGATGCCGGTCATCCGCTGGGGGCCAATACCCTTGGCAACATCGTCGTAAAACTGCCGCTGCCGCCGGGCGCCCTGCCGACGCTCTGGAATGCGGACAAGCGTTTCTTCGATGCGTATCTCGCTGAATTCCCCGGCTACTACAAGACCGCGGATGCAGGCGTTATCGACGATGACGGCTATCTTTCGATCATGGCGCGCACCGACGACATCATCAACGTCGCCGGCCATCGCCTGTCCACCGGCGGTATGGAAGAGGTGCTGGCCACCCATCCGGACGTCGCCGAATGCGCGGTCATCGGCATTGCGGACAAGCTGAAAGGGCAGTTGCCCTGCGGCTTCGCGGTGCTGAAGGCCGGTGTCGACCGGTCTCACGCGGACATCGAAAAGGAACTGGTCGCGCTGGTGCGCGAGAAGATCGGCCCGGTTGCCGCTTTCAAGATTGCGATCACCGTCGACCGGCTGCCGAAAACCCGCTCCGGCAAGATCCTGCGCGGCACAATGCGGCAGATCGCGGACGGAGAAAGCTATCGAATGCCCGCCACGATTGATGATCCGGCGATCCTGGATGAAATCAGTGACGCTTTGAAAACGCACGGGATATCTGCCTGAAGTGACCAGGTGACACCGCTGCAGGTCTGTTTCGGCCATCGACACGGCGGAAATTGCAACATAATGTCGGGCCGCCGCAAAGCGGCTCGCGTCGTTGACGCGGCCTGAATAACTCAAGCAGCCATGAGGGTTTCGTGTCTCTGGAAAATAAGGTCGCCATTGTTACCGGCGCAGCTCGTGGCATCGGTTTTGCCGTTGCCAAGCGTTTTGTCACGGACGGCGCCAAGGTCGTGATCTGCGACGTGGACGATGCCGCCGGCGAAAGCGCCGCTGAAGATCTGAAAAGTCTTGGGGAGGCGACCTATATCCACGCCAACGTCTCCGAACGTCTGGATGTGCGCAATCTGCTTGCCGAAACCCTGAACGCCTACGGCGGCATTGATATTCTCGTCAATAACGCCGGGATCGCTGTCGGTGCCGACTTCCTGGAACTGGATGAGGACGACTTTGAAAAGGTATTGTCCATCAACCTGAAGGGTACGTTCCTGTGCTCGCAAGCTGTTGCCCGGCACATGGTCGAAACGGTTGAGAACGGCGGCGTGCCGGGTTGCATCATCAATATGTCCTCGGTCAACGCGGTTCTGGTGATCCCGGACCAGCTCGCCTACTGCGTTTCCAAGGGCGGTATCGCGCAATTGACCAAGGCAACGGCATTGTCCCTGGCGAAACACGGTATCCGCGTGAACGCGATCGGGCCGGGTTCGATCAACACCGACATGCTGTCTTCCGTGAATGAAGATGCGGAAGCAAATCGGCGTCTCTTGTCCCGGACCCCGATGCTGCGCGTTGGCGAGCCTTCGGAAATCGCGGGCGTAGCCGCCTTCCTGGCTTCGGAGGATGCAAGTTACGTTACCGGCCAGACAATCATCGCTGACGGTGGCCGCATGCCGCTGAACTACACGGTGGCGCTTCCGGACGAGGATTGAGGCCGCTGCGCGACTGAATGCTGGGAAGACCGGCGCGTCCGTCTCGAAACGCGTTGTTGCTCTGGTGCGAGCTTGCACGCGTTTCTGGGGGACAGGGCAGCATTGCGCCTGATATCACGCCGTTTCCTTTTCTTTCTCCGCGCCGAATTGCAGGCGGGCGAGTTTGGCGTAGAGTCCTCCGGCGGCGCTGAGTTCGTCATGCGTGCCGGTCTCCACAATCCGCCCTTCCTCCATGACGACGATCCGGTCCGCCTTCAGGACGGTCGCAAGCCGGTGGGCGATGACCAGTGTCGTCCGGCCTTCCATCAGCCGGTCGAGCGCCTGCTGGACGAGATTCTCGCTTTCTGCATCCAGTGCGCTGGTGGCTTCGTCCAGAAGCAGAACCGGAGCATGCTTTAAGACCGCCCGCGCGATTGCAATCCGCTGGCGCTGTCCGCCGGAAAGCGTCACCCCGCGTTCGCCGACCGGCGTGTCATAGCCGTACGGCATGGCGTCGATAAACGTGGAGGCAAGGGCCGCTTCAGCGGCGGCGATGATTTCCTCCCGGCTGGCCTCGGGGCGGCCATAGGCGATGTTCTCGGCAATGCTGGCGCCGAACACGGCCGTATCCTGTGGCACGAGCGCTATGTGGCGTCTCAGGTCTTCCGGGTCCAGTTTTGGCAATTCGATGCCGTTCAGGCGGATCGTGCCGGCTTTCGGGTCGTAATAGCGCATCAGCAGACTGAAGAGGGTCGATTTGCCCGCGCCCGACGGACCGACGACGGCAACGGTTTCTCCAGGAGCGACCTTCAGCGTCAGGTTCTGAACCACCGGCATGTCCTTGCTGTTCTGATAGGCAAAGGACACATTGTCGAACGAGATTTCGCCGCGAGGCGTTTCGGGAAGTTTCGCGGGATTCGCCGGGGCGCTGATTTCCGGCTGGATTTCCAGAAGTTCGGACAGGCGCTCGGCGGCACCCGCCGCCTGGGACAGATCGCCCCAGATTTCGGAAAGCGCGGCCAGTGAGCCCGCGGCAAGGATGGAATAGAGCAGGAACTGGCTGAGTTCGCCGCCGGTGATCCGTCCTGAGAAGACGTCGCTTGCGCCGATCCACAGCACCGCAACGATGCTGGCGCCGATCACCATGATGGCAAAGCCGGTGAGGGCGGCGCGGGCGGCGATTGCCTGCCTGGCCGCCCCGAACGCAGCCTCGACTGCGGAGCGGTAGCGGTCCGCACTGCGGCGCTCGTGGGTGAACGCCTGCAGGGTCCGGACCGAGCCCAGCATCTCGCTGGCATAGGCAGATGCGTCAGCCAGTGTGTCCTGAGCAAAGCGGGACCGTTTGCGCACCTGCCGGCCGAACCCCAGAATGGGCACGAGAATGACCGGAATGGCCGCCAGCACAATGACGGACAGGCGCGGGCTTGTGACCACCATCATCACGGCGGCGCCGGAAAACATGATGAGATTGCGCATGGCCAGCGAGGCGCTTGCGCCGAACGCCGCCTTGATCTGGGTAGTGTCCGCGGTCAGGCGGGACAGGATCTCACCGGACTTGGCGCTGTCGTAAAAGGCGGGGCTCAGCTGGGTCATGTGGGCAAAAACATCGGCGCGCACCTCCGCCACCACGCGTTCCCCGATCCACATGACCAGGAAATATCGGATGGAGCTTGCCAGGGCGAGCGCGCAGACGACGCCGATCAGCACGGCGAAATAGGAGTTCACGAGGGCCGGGTCGTCGGCGCCGAATCCGAAGTCGATCATGCGGCGCACTGCCGCGGGCAGGACCAGCGTGATGACCGCGGCCGAGAACAGGGCTGCGATCGCGGCGGCCACCATGCCCTTGTGTTTCAGGAGATAGGGCAGCAGCCGGCTGAGCGGTCTCAGGGATTTCCGGTTGGAATTCCGGTCTGTCTGTGTGTCTGAAGCAATGGCGTCGGCCACAGGACTCTCCTCATTGTTTTGCAGCCGTCTTTAGCATGTTCAGCCCAAGGCTCA
>JBNLAU010000419.1:0-7650 GCA_050302295.1 Roseibium sp.
AAACAATCAGCATCTTAAACAAAACCCGCCGCGCTCTGTCGTTTAAAAACGGCGGGTTTTCGCCCCCGGTTGAGACCGGCTTGCGGCGGAGCCTGGAATCCCGCTCTCCCGCCACCCGGCTCAGAACGTGAAAATGACGCATTTTCCAACCACAGAACGGTCAAAATCTGCTCTTAGGGACGGGTTTCACGTTGGCCGGACCGGGCTCCGGGCTGGGCATATCCTCGCAGAAACATTTGACCTTCTGAAGCAAACATTGCATTTAGCAGGATCTGTTAAATTAGGCGTCGCCGGTTTATAAAGCTCCGGGCCCTCGGGTTCGGGGGGAGATCCGCTCAGCAAGCTGTCGTTAAGGACCGGACGGGTAGTTAATGCATTTTGGCCCTTTCCATAGCACTCAAGCCGTTCGTATCGAGCTCGGTGACGAGCCGCCGTTGCGCGGATATGAAGGCCGCAGCGGCATGTCCGACCGGCGCAGGGTCTCCTTGCGCTGGCTGGCCGGAACGGTCCTGACGGGCGTAACCTCTCTAGTCCTGATGGGAGGCGCGCTCATGGCCGCGCTCGACGGCCAGTACAGTGTAGAAGCAGCCCCCTCTCCCGATACCTTTTCGAACGACCTTTCCGCGTCCAGCGGCGGCGGCCGCAAGGGCGACCGGGTGCTGAAAACCGCTGCCGAGTATTCCAGCAAACATGTGATCGACGTCAATGTGGTCTCCCGCGAAGGCGACAAGGACCACATTCGGGTCCAGCCGCATGTATTCGTCAGCGCAACGCTTGCGACCCGGAAAGACCCCGAACTTGCAGAGCGCATCCCGACCTTCAATCCGCTTAACATGTTCGCCGACAGCAACGCCGACGAACTGCAGGGCGGACAGGGAGACATCGGCACGTCCCTTCTGGCGGACTCCCTTTATGGCGCCAAACTGGAAAACGAAGTCAGCATCACGCTGACCCCTTTCCCGGAGACCAGTCCCGAGATTGACCTCGGCAAGACGCCTTCTGAAACGGAAGTCGAACTTGCTGTCCGGGAAACGGCCCGGACCATGTCCATCGACGCTGTCGAGATGGCCGCCAAGACGCTTGTCGATCCGGGCCGCTTCGACTTCAATTTGGCCCTTCAGCCCGATCTGGAGCGTTACGCGGTACGTATCACGCCGGAAAACGTTTCCTTCGTGTCCAAACGTGATGAAGACATCCGCTTCGCCGGCATGGACGAGAGCATCGTCCCGGTCACAAAGGATCAGGATCTGATGGACATCCTGATGGATCATGATGCGACCGGCGAGGAAGCCCGGTCGATCGTCAACGCCTTTCAGGATAATTTCGCCATTTCCGAGCTGACGGAAGGCCAGAGGCTGCGCATTGCCTATGCGCCGTCGCCGGAAAACCTGGAGCGGATGCGGCCGGAACGCATCAGCCTTTACGAAAACACCGAGCATCAAGCGACCGTCGCCCGCTCCGACAGCGGCGACTACATCAAGGCAAAGGAGCCGAGCACCTTCCTTGCCAATGCCTTTGAAGAAGCCGACCGCGTTTCTTACGGCGGCCCAACACCGGCCATATACAACAGCCTTTATCAGACGGCCCTTGAACAGGACCTGCCTGAAGAGATCATCTACGATCTGGTGCGCATGTTCTCGTTCGATGTGGATTTCAATGCCCGCGTACAGCCAGGCGACGCGCTGGAGCTGTTCTACACTCAGGCCGACAAGAACTCGGCGCCGAAAATCCTTTATGCCGCACTGAACACCGGCAACACCAAGCGGGAATTCTACCGCTACCGGACACCTGATGATGGCGTGACCGACTTTTATGATGAATCCGGTCAGAGCGCGAAAAAGTTCCTGATCCGCAAACCGCTCAACGGCGGAAAGTTCCGTTCCGGTTTCGGCATGCGCCGCCACCCGATTCATGGCTACGCCAAGATGCACACAGGCGTGGACTGGGCCGCAGGGCGCGGTACGCCGATCATGGCGGCCGGAAACGGCACGATCAAAAAGGCTGGCTGGAGTTCCGGTTATGGCCGCCGCATCGAACTGCGCCACACCAACGGGTATACATCGACCTACAATCACATGTCCGGCTTCGCCAAAGGCGTCCGGGAAGGAGCGCACGTTACGCAAGGCCAGATCATTGGCTATGTCGGTTCCACAGGCCTGTCGACCGGCCCGCATCTTCACTACGAAGTTCTCATCAACGGCCGCTATGTGGACCCCATGCGCATCAAGCTTCCAAAGGGCCGCACGCTGGATGGGGAAATGCGCACCGCATTCGATCTCGAGCGCTACCGCATCGAGTCCCTGATCGATCGTGCCCGCAAGCCATCGCGTGTTGCCTCAATAAACTGAAACACATTGCATTTGTGTCGACCATCGTCGAAGGCGACTGCGCCTTTTGCGCAATGGATTTGCCACGCCAGGTCATGAAAAACCCGCGGGACCGGAACCCCGCGGGCATTTGTTTGAGGCTTCCGCCAGCAGCCGATCAGGCTGCGGCGCTTTCCTCTTCAGCAACCTGGAACACCAGCCGGTCGGCACCGGCCGAAACCTCCACGGTCTGCCCGTCCATGATCTCTCCGGCCAGTAGCTTTTCCGCCAGCGGATCCTGAACGTCTTTCTGGATCACCCGTTTCAGGGGCCGGGCGCCATAGGCGGGATCGTAGCCCTTCTGGGCCAGCCAGCCGAGTGCACCGTCGTCCAGCTTCAGCGTGATCTTGCGGTCGCCGAGCAGAACCCTGAGCCGTTCCAGCTGGATCGCAACGATAGCGGCCATCTGCGAACGCTGCAGGCGATGGAACAGGACGATTTCGTCCAGCCGGTTCAGGAATTCCGGCCGGAAATGTCCGCGCACCGCTCCCATCACCTCATTACGAACCGCATCGGTATCCTGGCCTTCCGGCTGGTTGACCAGATATTCCGAACCAAGGTTCGAGGTCATGATGATCAGCGTGTTGCGGAAATCGACGGTTCGGCCTTGCCCATCGGTCAGGCGTCCATCATCGAGAACCTGCAGCAGCACATTGAAGACGTCGCCGTGCGCCTTTTCGATCTCGTCGAACAGGACAACCTGATAGGGCCTCCGTCGAACGGCTTCCGTCAGCGCACCGCCTTCCTCGTAACCGACATAGCCCGGAGGCGCGCCGATCAGTCGGGCAACGGAGTGTTTCTCCATATATTCCGACATGTCGATGCGGACCATCGCGCTGTCATCATCGAAAAGGAAACTGGCAAGTGCCTTGGTCAGTTCCGTCTTGCCGACGCCGGTGGGGCCCAGGAACATGAACGAGCCGATCGGCCGGTTCGGATCCTGAAGCCCTGCACGTGCACGGCGCACCGCCGTGGAAACGGCACGAATGGCTTCCGACTGGCCGACAACACGGCCGGCGAGCATATCTTCCATGCGCAACAGCTTTTCCCGCTCGCCTTCCAGCATCTTGTCGACCGGAATACCGGTCCATTTCGATACGACCTGGGCGATATGCGAAGGCGTGACCGCCTCGTCCACCATGGCATCGGCGTCTTCCGACGCTTCCGCATCGGCCAGTTTTTTCTCAAGATCCGGTATCACGCCGTAGGCAAGTTCACCGGCTTTCGTGAGATCGCCGCCGCGCTGTGCAATTTCCAGATCGATCCTGGCCTGCTCCAGCTGTTCCTTGATCTTTTGCTCAAGGTTCAGCTTTTCCTTCTCGCCCAGCCAGCGGCCCGTCAGCGCCTGGGACTGCTCTTCCAGGTCTGACAGTTCCCGTTCCAGCTTGGTCAGCCGATCCTTGGAAGCGTCATCGCTTTCCACTTTCAGCGCCTCGCGCTCGATTTTCAGCTGAATGATCCGCCGGTCCAGCTCGTCCAGTTCCTCCGGTTTGGAATCCACCTGCATGCGCAGCCGGCTGGCGGCTTCGTCCATCAGATCGATCGCCTTGTCCGGCAAAAACCGGTCGGTGATATAGCGGTTCGAGAGTGATGCTGCCGAAACGATGGCGGAATCGGTGATCCGCACACCGTGATGGAGCTCGTATTTCTCCTTGATCCCGCGCAGGATCGACACCGTGTCCTCCACGGTCGGCTCGGTGACGAAGATCGGCTGGAAGCGGCGCGCCAAAGCCGCGTCCTTTTCCACATTCTTGCGGTATTCGTCGAGCGTCGTTGCACCCACGCAGTGCAGCTCGCCGCGCGCCAGCGCAGGCTTCAGCAGGTTGGACGCATCCATTGCGCCATCGGCCTTGCCCGCCCCGACCAGCGTGTGCATTTCATCGATGAACAGGATAATGCCGCCCGCGGCCGCCTGGACTTCGGACAGAACCGCCTTCAGGCGTTCCTCGAACTCACCCCGGTATTTTGCTCCAGCAATCAGCGAGCCCATGTCGAGCGCAAGCAGCTGCTTGTCCTTCAGCGATTCCGGCACGTCGCCATTGATGATCCGCAGCGCGAGACCTTCGGCGATCGCGGTCTTGCCGACGCCCGGTTCACCTATCAGAACCGGGTTGTTTTTCGTCCGGCGGGAGAGCACCTGGATGGTGCGGCGAATTTCCTCGTCGCGGCCGATCACCGGGTCGAGTTTGCCATCACGGGCGACCTGCGTCAGGTCCCGGGCATATTTCTTCAGGGCGTCATACTGGTTTTCCGCCGTGGCGCTGTCAGCGGTCCGCCCCTGACGCAACTGATTGATCGCCTCATTGAGGGCGTTCGGCGTGATACCGTGCCGCTTCATCAGCTTGCCGGATTCGCTGTCGCTGTCCATGGCCAGGGCCAGCAGCAGCCGTTCCACGGTGACGAAACTGTCGCCGGCCTTGTCAGCGATCTTTTCTGCCTGCTCGAACAGACGGGCAGTTGCCTGCCCCATGTAGAGCTAACCGGCGCCGCCAGAGACTCTCGGCATTTTGTCCAAAAGCCCTTCCAGATCGCCTTTGAGCGCCTTGACCTGACCGCCGGCGCGTTCAATCAGACCGCCGGCCATGCCTTCCGGGTCATCCAGAAGCACTTTCAGAATGTGTTCGGGCGTGAATTGCTGATGGCCCCGCCCCAGCGCAAAGGTTTGAGCGGACTGGACGAAACCCCGGGCGCGCTCAGTGTATTTTTCAAAGTTCATAAGTTACCTCCTACCCGTTCGCACCACCCGAAGCGTGGGGAACGTCATGGGATACGAACCCCGTTGCCGGGCGTTCGCGCAGCCTTTTCAAGCACTGCTTCCCCTATATAGTGTTGCATTTTCATCACAAAAGTCCACTGCGACAAAAACCGCATTACAAACGAAAACGGCGCCCCATCAGGGCGCCGTTTTTTAAGGTTCAGCTGTTTCCAGGCTGATTAGTCATTGGCGGTGACTGCCTCGGAGGAAGGCTCATCATCCGCCTTGGGTCGCCGTGGCCGCGCTGGCCGGCGCCGAGGCTTCGACTGGTCTTCTTCGCGGCTCTCGCCTGCGGCTTGCGGTGTCTCGGCACCTGTATCTCCACCCGCTTCCGAAGCAGCGCCTTCGGTGGATCCCCGACGCGGCGCGCGCGTGCGCGGTGTCCGGACCCGTCGGCGCGGTTTGTCGTCCGCTCCGGCATCGTCACCGTCGACCTTCTGTCCGGCCCCGTTGACCTTGCCTTCCTGATCGATCACCGGCATGTCTTCGATGAACGGCTGCGGGCTGTCCGCATCAACAACATCCTCGTCCGTGGAAGCACGTTCCTGTGCTGGCCGGTCCGAGCCATTGCCAGCGCCTGCCCCATTCGCAGAAGGCGCTTCGGCGCTGTCTTCCGTTTCATTGCGGGCCTGCGGCTGAGCCTGGGGCTGCTGTTGCGGCGGCTGTGCAGCGGCCACGATACGCAGATAGTGCTCTGCGTGCTGATTATAGCTCTCGAACATCACCCGGTCGCCGGATGCCTGGGCATCACGGGCCAGCTGCTGATACTTCTCCGCTATGTGCATCGCTGTGCCGCGGATTTTCACATCAGGACCGTTTGATTCGTAAGTCCGGGTTAACGGATTCGGACCCTTACGGCCCCGTCCGCGCATACGCTTATTGCTTTGATTTCCTGGTCTCATCCTGCCGTTTTCTCTTGCGGAACGGCGGCCAGCTGTCGCTGACCCAACATCGGAATTGCGTAAAACCGATACGAAATACCTACCGAAACCAACAATGCTGGTTAGCGGCTGTCATTGAAAACATACGCAGCGCGTTAAAGGCCTGAGGCCAACGCGTTTGTCTTTTCTTCGACAGTCCGAAAACACCGGATAGTCCGATATGCAACGGTTTCCACAACGCTGAAAGTGCGCTGGATCCCACGCTGCCGGATGCGTATGCCCCGCTGAACGCTGATCACATCTCCGGTCTCGGCAAGAGGAACCTACCCGTTTCCGCAAAGATTTCCAAGTGCTTTTTCGCCATTGGTTTAAAACGGGGAAATTATAACCTGCGCGCGACGACAACCCGGTTGTTTCCCGAAAGATCGGTAATTACTTCAATCTCCCCAAAACCATGATAACGCAGCTGGTTTTCGACTTGCGCCGCTTGATCATATCCGATTTCCAAAGCAATCCGCCCATCAGACTTCAAGAGCAGTTCCGCCTCCCCAATGATCCGGACATAGGCATCGAGACCCGATTCGCCGCCGTCCAGAGCAACCACCGGATCGTGCTGAATCACTTCCGCCGCCAGCTCCCGCAGGACGGAAGTCCGGATATAAGGAGGGTTGCTAACCACCCAGTCGAGCGAACCCTCGTCGGTCGGTCCAAGGGCGGACAGATAATCCGAGCAAAGAGGGAAAAACCGCTCGCGGACACAATGCAGATCCGCATTCCCGGCCGCGCATGTCAGCGCCTCGAGGGACAGATCGACCGCGATCATGCGCGTGTTGGGACATTCGGCCAGCAGCGTTACAGCGATTGCCCCGGTGCCTGTGCCGACGTCGCACATCAGATATCGCCCGTCAGGGTCAGTCCGTGCGAGCACGGCATCGATCAGAACTTCGGTATCCGGCCTCGGTTCGAGCGTTGCTGCGTTTAGGAGAAACCGACGGCCATAAAATTCCCGCTCGCCTAATATCCGCCCGACCGGCATGCCCGCCAGCCGCTTTTCCGCGTAGGAAGCCACCTGTCCGGAGAAATCACCGGGTACCGGATCATGTTCACGAAGCACGAGATCTGAAACGGAAATGCCCAGGGCGGCGCTCACCAGCAACCTGGCGTCAAGCTCCGGCGTTTCAAGACCGGCGCTGCGGAAGCGGTCGCGAACCTGCCGGTAGAGGTCGCCGGTCAGCATCCTCAAGCCTCTTCGGAAGCCAGAAGATTTGCCTGATGATCCACGATCAGGGCGTCAATCACTTCGCCAAGTCCTTCGCCGGCGATGATCTGGTCAAGTTTGTAGAGCGTGAGCCCGATACGGTGATCGGTTACGCGTCCCTGGGGGAAATTATAGGTCCGGATCCGTTCGGAGCGATCGCCCGATCCCACCTGAAGACGGCGCGCTTCCGTGCGCTCACTGGCTGCGCGCTCCCGTTCCTCGTCATAAATTCGCGCCCGCAACAGCTGCATGGCCCGCGCCTTGTTCTTGTGCTGCGAACGCTCGTCCTGAACGGCCACCACGATACCCGTCGGAATGTGGGTGATGCGCACTGCCGAGTCCGTCGTATTAACGTGCTGGCCGCCTGCGCCGGAGGCCCGGTACGTATCG
>JBNLAU010000420.1:0-23772 GCA_050302295.1 Roseibium sp.
CCGGTCTGGGCGATGATCAACTACATGATTGCCCGGGGATTTGCGGAAGCCGGCGACAGCGCGCGCGCCGAAAGGCTGCGGGCTCATACGGCCGAGCTGATCGGTACTGGCGGATTTGCGGAATATTTCAGTCCGGAAACAGGGGCAGGCGCCGGCGGCGGCTCCTTTTCCTGGACGGCGGCCATCTGGCTCACCTGGGCATCGCCCTCACAAGCGGAACGGGCAGCGTAAAAGAGCGAGGGATTAAAGTCATGGGAGCGATCCAGCTCAACAAGGTCGAGAAATGGTTCGGCAATCTTCAGGTGATCAAAGGCATCGATCTGGCGATTCAGGACGGCGAGTTCGTGATTTTCGTGGGTCCGTCCGGCTGCGGCAAGTCGACCCTGCTGCGGCTCATCTCCGGCTTGGAGGAAGCCAGCCGGGGCTCGATCGAGATCGATGACAAGGACGTCACCGCACTGCCGCCTTCCGGTCGGGGCCTTTCCATGGTGTTTCAGTCCTATGCGCTTTATCCGCACATGACCGTGCGCGAGAATGTGGGGTTCGGCCTGAAGACGGCCGGGGTCCCGAAGGCGGAGATCGAGAGCAAAGTGAACGCCGCGGCCGATGTGCTCAAGCTCGGCGACTATCTCGACCGGCGGCCAAAAGCGCTTTCCGGCGGCCAGCGCCAGCGGGTCGCCATTGGCCGTGCGATCGTGCGCGAGCCGAGTGCCTTTCTGTTTGATGAACCGCTGTCGAACCTGGATGCGGCCCTGCGCGTGGAAATGCGTTTCGAGGTTGCCCGCCTGCACAAGAGCCTTGGCACGACCATGATCTATGTGACTCACGACCAGGTCGAGGCGATGACGCTGGCCGACAAGATTGTCGTTCTGCAGTCCGGCCGGATCGAGCAGGTCGGGTCTCCGCGAGAGCTTTATGAAAAACCGGACAACCTGTTCGTCGCGCAGTTCATCGGCTCGCCGAAAATGAATGTGCTGCCCTGTTCCGTGGAGGGCGACCAATTCTCGTTGCAAGGTCATGGCGGCGGGCATTACCCCCATGCGGTGGCCCCACAAAAACCGGTGAAGCTCGGCATCCGTCCGGAACATATGAGCATTGTGGGATCCGGCGAAGGCCACTGCACCGGGACGGTGGAGGTCGCCGAATATCTCGGCGCCGATACCTTCCTTTATGTGGCGCTCGACGGTCTCGACACGGTGCTGGTCAGGATCAGCGGAAGCGATCAGGTGGTAGAGGGAGCCCGCGTCGGTCTCAAATTCGACGAGACGCGCATGCATTTCTTTGATGCCGATGACCAAACGGTCCGCTGAAGGTTGGGCCATCTCCAGGCACGTTGTCTTTCCGGCTGAGAGGCTCACGGGCTTCCGTCAAAAAGCAGGCAGCGTGAATAAAGCTCAGAGCTAACCGGCCCCTTCCAGGTCGGCTTTTTTCTCTGGCCTGGCCGGGATTTCCGGCCGCAGCTTATTCACGTCGGGTGCGGAAGTGATCGCATCCATCCGTCCGGCCGTGCCGCCGTCGAAATACTTGAGGCTGTTGGACATGGCGACCGCGACCCTGTCCATGAACACCGCATGTTTCGGCTCCCACGACAGGGAGAAGCCGCGGCTGCCGTCAGGTGTTTTCATGATCCGCAGATAAAAATCGCGGCCATCGGTTTGGCCGGAGACGACGAAGAAGTCATTCCTCCGATTCTTGTAGTCGATGACCCGAGTGTCCCATGTCTTCGTCAGCCGCTTGTAGAGATCCTCGTAAGAGGTTTCCTGTCCCGGAACTTGCAGTGTTTCCAGTTCGATGCTGCCGTCATAGGCGCGCCAGCGGCGGCCATGCCGGGTGTTGGTGGGGGGATCGAATAATTTGACCGGAATGCCGAGCGTGACGCCGGCTGCCGCGTCATTGCGGGTTTCAAAGCCGACGCGTCTGACGAGGTCGAAGCCGTCGCGGTGGAGAATTTTCAGCTCTTCACTGTCCGGAACACCGTCCGCAGGGAATTCCCGGTTCTTCTGAAAGGATGTCAGCGCCTTGTAGGTGTGCCGGCCGAACGCGCCGTCGACAGTGGCGGCGTAGTCGCCGGTGAAGACCAGCAGAAACTGGATGCGCACGCGCTCGTTCCAGGTCAGGGAATAAAACCAGTCCTTAGACTGATCGTAGCCGGCAAGACTGGTGCTGACTGACATAAAGACAAAGACGAAGGCGTAAACAAGTGGACGCATAACACTGCTCCCGGCCTCAAGTTCGTTCCAGGGTCCGTATCCTGAAGTTTGACCAAATTCAGGTGGATTGGAACAGCTTCGCGTCGTTCTGCGGGGGATATCTTGGGATAACTCTACGGAGCCTTCCGGCCTGAGAAGGTCGTTGCCACGGTTCCCTTCACAGAGGGATGACGTCCACCTTGTGGTCGGTCTTCTGGGATCCGGCGGTGCGCAACACACCCTTGACCGGGGCGACGTCGCCATAATCGCGTCCGCGGGCGACGACGATGTGATCCTGGCCGACCCGAACCGCATTGGTCGGATCATATTCGATCCAGCCGACCTCGATTCCGCACCAGGCCCGCACCCAGGCATGCATGGCATCGGCACCTTCAAGGCGCGGCCGGCCCTCCGGAGGGATGGTGCGCAGAAAACCGCTGACATAACCGGCCGGAATGCCGACGCTGCGCAGGCAGGCGATCATGATGTGGCTGAAGTCCTGACAGACACCGTGGCGCCGCTCGAAGGCTTCCAAGGCGGGCGTATCCACCGTGGTTGCCCCGGCATCAAAGCTCATGTCGTCATGAAGTGCCCTGCCGATGGCCTCGATCGCGGCGATGGAACTCATGCCCTGGACAATGCGTTCCCGGGCGTAGACGGCAAACACCGGGTCCAGCGGCAGACGCGGTGATGCGGCGAGAAAATGCACGGGTTCATCGGGATTGAGAGACCGGAGGCCCGAGAGTTCCCTTGCCAGCACGTTGAGCGGCGGTGAGATGTCGAATTCTTCAGCCACCGCAGTCCGGTCGATCCGGGCCTTGAGCATGAAACAGAGTTCGTTGTGAGACTTGCGGTAGACGACGTCGGTGACCGCATTGCCGAAAAAATCCTTCCGGTCGTGCCGTTCCGAGGGGCTGGGGTTCAATTGAATCTGCCCGGAAAGAAGCTGCTGCTCGCCGGGAATGGTTGCCGGCATAAGGCGCAGCGCGTGGCGGCCCGAATTGGCCGGGCTTGCATAATCGTGGCTTATTTCAAGGGCGACATCGTAAAGCACGGGCGTCTCACAAATTGCAGATGCGGGTCCGTTCCTTAGCGGATATAGGCATCGGTCACTTCCACGGAGAGATAGGCGATCTGATCGCGGAGTTGGGCAAGGTTCTCCGGTGTCAGCGTTTCGGGCGTTGCGATCGCAAGGCTTGTGTGCACCTGCAGGACGGATCGGGCAAGGTCGGAAAGATGGCCGAACTCGCTCGAGCCAGGCAGTACACCGATATGATCTTTCATATCCGTGAGCTGGTAAAGCACGGCGCGCGGGTTCTGCGGGTCCATGGCCAGAAGATCCAGCACCGTCGCATGGCTCAGCGAGACGGCGTAGCGCCGGCTCATGGACATGGCGCTGTCACCGACTTCCAGAAGCAATTCCAGAGAGCCTTCGGGCGCATCCGGCGCGGTGAAGACCGACAGAAGATCAGCCATACGGTGTGCGCGTTCCAGCGCCCGGCCGATGCTCAAAAACCTCCAGCCGGTGAAGCGGTACATGTTTTCATGAACGAGGCCCGAGAAGCCGGTGATCTTCCGCAGGAGAAGACCCATTGCACGCGGAACGTCACCGTCCGACCGCATTGCCCGTTTGGCACCGCTTGCTGTCTGGGCCAGATCGTTCAACGCCAGCCAGCCGTCGACGGAAAACCGGTCGCGGACCTTACTTGCACTGGCCACAGCCGATTGCAGCATGTCGATCAGTCCGTCGGGGATGGGGCTGTCGGGCGCAACGTCGATTGTGTCCAGATACTCTGCGGTCCGGGTATTCAGCGGGGCGCCCGGATCGGCTGTTTCCATCAGTCTGGCGTGATAGGCGCGCAGGAGACGGACCGCGCCCTCGGCCCGTTCCACATAGCGCCCGAGCCAGAACAGGTTGTCGGCCGCGCGTGCCGGCAGCGCTCCGATCTGGGTTTTGAAAAACGGCGATTCCGTCTGATGCAGAAGGCTTTCGGTGGCCGGCCTCTTGCCGCCGACGATCCAGACATCAGCAGCGGAGCCACCCGCCTGCATGGCAATGGCGCTAGCGTCTTCCGACCGGCCGATACGGGCGAAACCGCCGGACATGACTTCCCAGCCATTGGCGGTTCTGGCCAGAAAGACGCGCAGGCTCATGGGCCGGGGGACAAGCTGCTGCTCGTGATAGGCGGGTGTCGTCGACAGGGTGACGGCTTCCTGGGCGATCAGTCTGTCGGCCTGAGTGTCGATCCAGGTTTCCAGGTCGCCTTCATGAAATTTCCCGAAGTCCCGGCCGATGAAATCGGTCTGGGTCGAGGCAAAGGGCAGGGAGGTGGACAGCGCCGGGCTGAACATCATGTTCCCGGCGTGCTCTTTGACGTATGCCCGCGTCGCCGCTTCCCCGCACCACCAGGTGGCGACGTTCGGCAGTTTCAGGCGCTCACCGAGCAGATGCTCGCTGATGCGCGGCAGAAAGGCGAGCAGAGCCCGGGTTTCCAGAATGCCCGTGCCGAGCGCGTTGATCATGGTGACGGAGCCATGTCGGACCGCTTCCACCAGCCCGGGTGTGCCGATGCGGGAGGATTCCTCGAGTTCCACCGGATCGGACCAGGCCGCATCCAGGCGGCGCCACAGAACGCTGACCGGTTTGAGGCCGGAAACGGTGCGCACCATCAAGCGTTCGTTCTCGACAGTCAGGTCTTCGCCCTCCAGCAGCATAAAGCCGAGGTAGCGGGCAATGTAGGCATGTTCGAAATAGGTGTCGTTTAGCGGTCCGGGCGTCAGGATCGACACCCGGCTGTCGGTCTCGCCGCGCAATTCGACCAGATGATCGCGGAAGCGGCGGAAGAAACCGGCCAGCCGGTGGACATGGGCCTTGGCGAAAAACTCGTTGAAGACCCGGCCGGTGGCAACCCGGTTTTCCAGTGCAAATCCGGCACCTGACGGAGCCTGAGCCCGGTCGGACAGCACCCACCAGGTACCGTCAGGCCCGCGTCCGATCTCGAACGACAGAAAATGCAGGAAATGGCCGGATTTGGGTGTGATGCCGACCAAAGGGCGCTGCCATTCCGGACTTTTGGCAATCAGGGTGGCTGGCAGATAGCCGTCCGCGACCAGCCGGTTGCCGCCGTACAGATCCGAGACCACCTGTTCCAGAAGTTCAGCGCGCTGGATGAGGCCTTCGGTGATGTCCTGCCAGTCGTCCTCGCCGATCACCACCGGAATGTGGCTTAGCGGCCACTCCCGCTCGTTCGCTCCGTCCTGGCCGTATTGGCGGAAATAGACGCCGGCATCATTCAGGTACTGATTGCCCCGGGCAAACCGTTCGCTGATTTCTTCCGGTGTCAACGAGGAAAGGTGATCCAGGAAAGGCCGCCAGACCGGGCGCACTTTTCCTTCAGGATCGAGGAGTTCGTCCGAAACTTCCGGGAAGGGCCGGTATGCCTTCAGCAAGTCATAGCCGAGGTCTCCTGTCTCTGCGTTTTCGTCCAAACTCATCCATGCTTTCCCGGGCGGAGCTCGAAAATGAACCCCTGGAGTATCCTGCGCTCATATGGACGCAGGCCTAGTTAGACATTCTGCGGTCTCCGCAGGTCCAAGGTCAACGGAAACTCCGGGTGGGGCCGCTCGGTTTCGGGAACATAAAGCCCCGGCGTATGCCCGTGCGGTTCGAACCGGGCGAGCCGGCGTGCTTCCGCTTCATTGCCGTTGACCGGGAAGGTTTCATAATTGCGCCCGCCCGGATGTGCAACGTGATAGGTGCAACCGCCGAGCGCGCGGCCGCTCCACGTGTCGAAAATGTCGAAGGTCAAAGGCGCGTCGACGGGGTGCACGGGATGCAGCGCCATTGCCGGTTGCCACGCCTTGAAGCGCACCCCGGCAACAGAAACGCCGTTTGTTTCCGTCTTTTGCAGCGGCATCATGCGGCGGTTGCAGGTGACAATATAGCGTTCCGGATCGCTGGTCGTGAGCTTTATCTGAAGACGCTCGGTCGAGCTGTCCGTGTAGCGGACCGTGCCGCCGATTGCGCCAGTCTCGCCAAGCACATGCCAGGGCTCAAGCGCCTGTCGCAGCTCCAGATGAACACCCTCCACCTTGATCTCGCCGCAGAAGGGAAAGCGGAATTCGGCCTGGGCCTCGAACCATTCAGGGCGCATCGTGAAGCCATGGTGTTCCAGATCCTTGAGGACGTCGAGGAAATCGGTCCAGACATAATGCGGCAGCATGAAACGGTCATGCAGCGCCGTGCCCCAACGGGTGAGGTTGCCGGAAAGCGGGCGCTGCCACAGCCGGGCAATCAATGCCCGGAGCAGAAGCTGCTGGGCAAGGCTCATGCGCGGGTCCGGCGGCATTTCAAAACCACGGAACTCCACGAGGCCGAGACGACCGGTCGGGCCGTCCGGCGAATAGAGCTTGTCGATACAGATCTCCGCCCGGTGGGTGTTGCCGGTGACATCCACCAGCAGATTGCGCAGGAGCCGGTCCACCAGCCACGGGAATGGCGTCGGCCCCTGGTCGGGCCGCTGGATTTGGGAGAGCGCAACTTCCAGTTCGTAGAGCCCGTCGTGACGTGCCTCGTCAACACGTGGCGCCTGGGAGGTCGGGCCTATGAACAGACCTGAAAAAAGGTAGGATAGGCTGGGGTGGCGCTGCCAATGCAGAATAAGGCTGCGCAGCAGGTCCGGCCGGCGCAGGAACGGGCTGTCGAGCGGGTTCGCGCCGCCAACCACCACATGATTGCCGCCGCCCGTGCCGGTGTGTTTGCCGTCGATCATGAATTTGTCGGCGCCCAGGCGCGTCTGACGCGCCTCGTCGTAAACGCCTTCGGTAATGGCGACACACTCCTTCCAGCTGGCGGCGGGATGGATGTTGACCTCAATAACACCCGGATCCGGCGCGACACGGATGACATTCATGCGCGGGTCGGGCGGCGGCGGATAGCCTTCGATATGAACCGGAATGCCAAGTTCGGCGGCGGCAGCTTCTGCCGCAGAGACCAGTTCCAGATAGTCCTCTATCTGTTCCACCGGCGGCATGAAGACGCACAGCCGGCCGTCGCGCGGCTCCACCGACATGGCTGTCCTGACAGCGGTTTCTTCCGTTTCGTCTTTCGGCAATTCCTGTTCGCGCCTGTCCTGTTGGGCTTCGCTGGCAGTAAACCTTGCGATGCCCTGAGGCCGGTCCATGCGCTGGCCGACTTGAAATTCCGGAAGCGGATCCCTCGGCACGGTCGGGTCCGCGATGTTGGTATAGGGGTATCGGGCGGGCGGCACATGGGGCAGGGATTCCAGCGGCAGGCGGTAGCCGACGGGACTGTCGCCCGGAACCAGGAATAGAGCGTCGCGGCGCACATTCCATCGCTCGGACCGCCAGCGCCCGCCGGTTGCTTTCGACTGCCAGCGCTGAATCGGCAGGACGTAGCCCGCAGGAGTGGAAAGGCCCCTGTCGAAGACGCGCGCGATGCGGTGGCGGGCTTCTGCATCCTCCAGTTCGGAATTTTCCGGCGTGACGTTGTCCGGGAGGTTCGCTTCCTTGACCAGCCAGACCGCCGGATCCTCATATGCGGGAACCACATAGTCCGGTTCGATTTCCAGCTCGTCGGCGATGCGCTGCATCAAGGCTTCCGCCTTTTCGGCGTCCGCCCCGGTTTCCTGTCCTTCTTCGGCGATCAGTCCCGGATCATTCCAGATCGGCTTTTCGTCCTTGCGCCAGAAGAGAGAGAAGGTCCAGCGCGGCAGGGTCTCGCCCGGATACCATTTGCCCTGGCCGTAATGCAGAAATCCACCTGGAGCGAAGCGGCTGCGCAGGCGGCGGATCAGGACATCGGCCCTGTCGCGCTTGGTCGGGCCGACGGCGTCGGTGTTCCATTCATCCGATTCAAAATCGTCGATCGACACGAAGGTCGGTTCGCCGCCCATGGTCAGGCGGACATCCTCCTGGGCCAGTATCCGGTCGACATCCTCTCCGAGCGTGTTGAGCGCGGACCAGGCTTCGTCGGAAAACGGCTTTGTGATGCGCGGATGTTCGGCGACCCGCGCGATTTTCATGTCGAAGGAAAAGTCGACCTCCGCGTTGCTGGCCATGCCGACAATCGGCGCCGCATTCAGATAATGCGGTGTGGCCGCCAGCGGAATATGGCTCTCGCCGGTCAGGAGGCCGGACGTCGGGTCCAGGCCGATCCAGCCGGCACCGGGAAGGTAGACTTCGGCCCAGGCGTGCAGGTCGGTGAAATCGTGATCCGTCCCGGATGGACCATCCAGGGCTTCAAGGTCCGGTTTCAGCTGGATGAGATAGCCGGAGACAAAGCGGGCGGCAAAGCCGAGATGGCGCAGAGCCTGAACAAGCAGCCAACTGGTATCACGGCAGGAGCCGGTGCCTTTTTCGAAGGTTTCTTCCGGGGTCTGCACACCCGGCTCCATGCGGATGACATATCCGATTTCACCGGCGATCCTGGCGTTCAGCGCCACGATGAAGTCGATCGTGCGCAGCCTGTCCTTCGGAACGCCGGACAGAAATTCTTTCAGCCGAGGGCCGGTCGGATCCAGGCGCCTGTAGATCTGAAGGTCCTCGCGCAGTTCTTCAGGATATTCGAACGGCCATTCTTCCGCGCTCTCTTCAACAAAAAAATCGAAGGGATTGTAGACGGTCATGTCTGCGACCAGATCCACCTCGATCTTGAATTCCCGGACAGGCTCCGGAAATACGAACCTGGCCAGCCAGTTGCCGTAAGGGTCCTGCTGATGATTGACGAAGTGATCCCCCGGCGAAACTTTCAGCGAGTGAGACAGAACGCGCGTGCGGCTGTGCGGGGCGGGCCTCAGCCGTATGATCTGCGGGCTCAAGGTGACCGGACGGTCGTAACGGTAGTGGGTGAGGTGATAAATACTTGCTTGAATGGACATCTAAGGACCTTGGCAGTATTGCAACCGGTGCAATGGTCTAAACGACCCGGCGTACAGACCCCTGAAATTGTGCATTCAAGTCGAGTGAACAATTTCAGAGAGCCGTACGCTTAGAGCTAAGGCGATAGATTTTCACAAAACAGTGCTGCGCACCACGTCATTCTGTAGGCAATGCGCCCCGCGCCTAGAAGCAGGTCGGGGTGCATTCGGTGAGATCAGCCGACGTGGTTTTCCGGCTTTTCTCATAGGCGGCCGGGTCGAACCAGTAGGATTTCACATTCAGCGGTGTTTGGGGGCTCAGGTTGGGATTGGAGACGGTGAAAATCTTCCGATCCGCCAGGTGCGCACGCTCGATATCGGCCTGGTGAAAGTCCAGGAAATGCTCGTTGAATGAGCCGTCCTCGATCATTCTCTTCAGTCCGGTTTCAATCTGTTTGGCAAGTTCCGGCCGCGCCGGGCTGACAAAAAAGTAGGTTGGCAGGGGAATGAACAGGCAAAGTTCTTTGTCGACCACCAGGTCCTTGTTGTCGGGGGAGAAGCTGGCCTGCTCGTTGAACGCTTCATTGATTCCACGCCCGAATGTAATGAACCGCCGCAGCTTCAGCATATCGAACAGCTTTTTGTATTCGTTTGCCGCGACAACCTGAAAGCCGGCTTCTTCCATGACGCGACGGGTCGACCATTGGGCGCCGGAGCCGGTCGGGAAAGACATCAGTTGCTCGAGCGTTTCCACTTTAGCAAGTTCTTCCTGGTCCTGCTGATTTATCAAAAAAAGCCGGTAGCCCTGAACGCCCTTGCGAATTGGAATGCGGATTGGCAGGAGGTTTTCCTCCCAACCCGGTTTCGGCGCTTCCGCCATGACGTGGATATTTTCGCCCTTGATCAACTCCGGTAGCAATCGGTCTCGGGAAAACTCCGATTTTGCATGGACAATATTTGCCGGCCTGCCTGCCTTCCGTAGGGCTTTCGCGAGCAAGATCTCAGCGTAGCGGTAACGATTGTCTTTGTTACCGTACGGCTTGAGAGTAATAATCTCTCTATTGTCAGAGTTTGCTTGAGATATACTGATTGAGGTGAGTATGGATATAGCGGCCGTAGCGGCTATTAGAGCTTCTCTTATCATTTTATTATCCGAAGCTAATTTCGTATGCCATCTGCATTTATAAATATCAGAATCGCGCTCGAACTTCAACAAAACAACTTAAATAGGCAAAAATATGGAAGTGCGTTGGGGTGTTTTCTGGTTGTAACTTTGCGCGATGAATGATTTTGAGGGATTTTTGTTCACAGGCTAAAAGACATTTGCGAATTATTGTGAGTAAGTGTCCGGTGCTTGAGATGAGTGTATGCATTGCGGTTAAGGTCGTACTGGAAATTAATGGGTCCACACCCTGAACCAAAGGCGCGGTTTGGAGCTTCCTGCGCGAAGGAAAATGATGGTCGTCCGAATTTTGAGCATCTTGTGTTTGTTGGTCGTCGCAGGTGCCGCGCAGGCGGCGGACTTTCGAGTCACTTTCATCAATCCGGGTGAAGAGAACGGTTTTTGGGGAGAGGTCTCCAAAACCATGGAGGCTGCCGCCGAGGACCTCAATGTTGATCTCGAAGTTCTCTATGCCAACCGGAAACCCTATGCCATGGAAGAGCTGCTTCAGCAGCGGGTGGAGCGGGGAGACCTTCCTGATTATTTCGTTCTCGTGAACGAGAACCAGGCTGCGGCAAGGCTCATGCAATTGCTGGATGGCAAGCCAAGCAAGGTTCTTTTCCTGCTCAGCAAGCTGACTCTCAAGCAGCGGCGGATTCTGGAACGGCGCAATATCGATCTGCGAGGCATTGTCGCTTCAATCGTGCCGGACAACGAGATTGCCGGATATGAAATGGCCCAGTCTCTTATTGATACGGCCCGGCTGCTCAATCCGGACCGGAAAGAGATCAGATTGCTGGCGCTGACCGGCGACACCACCACCGCATTAGGTCTTGAGCGTGAGCTGGGCATGATGCGGGCTATTGCCGACAATCCGGACGTCAAGCTTGTCCATGCCATTCCGGTTCAGTGGAACGAGGATCTGGCCTACGCGCGCACCGGCAGCGTTCTGAGCCGAACCAATGTTGATGTGATCTGGAGCGCAAGCGATGCGATTTCCTTCGGAGCGCAAAGGGCCGCGGTAGATGCTGGGCTCGTGCCCGGCAAGGACGTGCTGTTTTCCGGGCTCGGCTGGTCCCGGCGGGCCATGGAGGCGGTGCGGGAAAAGAAGATGACCATGACCTATGGCGGGCATGCCCTTTCCGGTGCCTGGGCAATCGTCATGTTGCGGGATCACTTCTTCAAGAGCTTCGAGAACGCATTGTTTATCGACGTTCTGTTCAAGATGTCGCCGATTACAACTGAGAATGTCGAAACCTACCTTACAGGCCTCGGGGACGGTGACTGGACCAAGATCGATTTCGGTCAGTTCAGCAAGGCCGTGACCGGGCGCAATCACTATGACTTTTCCGCCAAGGCTCTTTTGAAAGCGGTGGGCAGCTGAAACGGTTGCCGCATCACTGAGCCTGAAGAAAACGGGGCGGGCTTGAAGTTGAGCCCACGCGGTACTGAATTTTCTCACAATCCTGATCACCATCAAGACTGCCTGTGACCTTGCCTCGGTTCGCTGCTTTGCGCGATTGACGCAGCTGCGCCACCTTCGCTTCTTCAAGTATTAATATTTCATACTTGAAATTGATTAAGCGCCTGACTACGCTCTCATGGACCTGCTGAAAGTTGCTTTTGAAAGTGCAAACGCACTTGCGAAAAAACACAAGTCTGTTTGAGTGAGGGGCAACAAGAAGACGAGAGCCCATCCAGAATTCGGGAACACTGGAACCAACAGGAGAGACCCATGAAATTTCTTAGCCTTGCGACGTGTGCCGCGCTGGCACTCGGAGTGGCATCGGCCCACGCCGATCCTGTGAAGGTCGGCATGATCACCACCCTGTCTGGCGGGGGTGCCGGGCTCGGCATCGATGTGCGCGATGGATTCATGCTGGCGGTCAAACAAGCCGGCAACGAGGATATCGAGGTCATCGTCGAGGATGATCAGCGCAAGCCGGACATTGCGGTTCAGCTTGCCGACAAGCTGGTGCAGTCTGAAAAGGTCGACGTGCTCACCGGCATTATCTGGTCGAATCTGGCCATGGCCGTGGTGCCGTCGGTGACGGCGCAGGGCAAGTTCTATCTGTCGCCGAATGCCGGTCCGTCCGCGCTTGCGGGCAAGGGCTGCCATCCGAACTACTTCAATGTCGCCTGGCAGAACGACAATCTGCATGAGGCCGCCGGGGCTTATGCCAAGGAAACGGGCTACAAGAAGAGCTTCATCCTGGCACCGAACTATCCCGCCGGCAAAGACGCTCTGACCGGTTACAAGCGCTTTTACGACGGCGAGCTGGCAGGTGAAATCTACACCAAGCTCGGCCAGACCGACTATGCCGCCGAAATCGCACAGATCCGCGCGTCCGGCGCCGACAGTGTCTTCTTCTTCCTGCCCGGCGGCATGGGGATCTCCTTCCTGAAACAATATGCGGACAGCGGTGTCGACCTGCCGGTTGTCGGTCCGGCCTTCTCCTTCGATCAGGGGATTTTGCAGGCGGTTGGCGATGCTGCGCTTGGTGTTAAGAACACCAGCCAGTGGAACAAGGATATCGACAACGACACCAACAAGGCCTTTGTCGAGAGCTTCGAGGCCGAATACGGACGCCTGCCGTCGCTCTATGCCTCGCAAGGTTTCGACACCGCCAACTTGCTGCTGTCGGCAATGGCCCAGGCGGATGTGAAGGACGCGGACGCCTTCCGCAAGGCTCTGGAAGCGGCTGACTTCAAGTCCACGCGGGGCGATTTCAAGTTCGGCCCGAACCATCATCCGGTACAGGACATTTACGTCCGTGAGGTGATCAAGGAAGGTGATGTCTACACCAACAAGATCATCGGCACGGCGATGTCCGATCATGTCGATGCCTACGCGGCAGAGTGCAAGATGTAACCCGGTGGGGAAATTGACTGGCGCGGCAGCACGCCCGCGCCGGTTCTTTCGAATGGACAATTCATGTCATTGATTTTGATTGCCGAGCAGGTTCTGAACGGCCTGCAGTTCGGCGTCATGCTGTTTCTGATGGCTGCGGGGCTGACGCTGATTTTCGGTGTCATGGGGCTGATCAATCTGGCCCATGGGTCGCTCTACATGATCGGGGCCTTTTGCGCGGCGGCGGTTGCCGGTGTGACGGGCTCCTTTCTGCTGGCGCTGGTTGCCGCACTCGCCGGGGCCGCGCTTGCCGGGGCTCTTGTGGAAATTCTGGTGATCCGGCGTCTTTATGCCAAGGACCACCTGGACCAGGTGCTCGCAACCTTCGCTCTCATCCTGATCTTTTCCGAAGGCACGCGCTGGCTGTTCGGCTCGTTTCCGCTCTATCTCGATGTGCCCGATGCCCTGTCCGGTTCGGTGACACTTCCGGGCGGCATCGAATACCCGCTTTACCGGCTGGCCCTGATTGCCGCCGGGCTGCTGGTGGCGCTGGGACTGTTTCTGCTGATTTCAAAGACACGGATCGGCATCCAGATCCGCGCGGGAGAAAACGACCGGGAAATGATCGCCGCGCTCGGGGTCGATATCGGCCGGCTTTATACCATCGTCTTTGCGCTCGGCGCCGCACTGGCCGGGCTTGCGGGTGCCCTTGTGGGGGCGATCCAGTCGGTTCAGGTCGGCATGGGCGAGCCTGTCCTGATTCTCGCCTTCGTCGTGATCGTGATCGGCGGGATAGGATCAATCAGGGGCGCGCTGATCGGTGCTTTGCTGGTCGGCCTCACCAACACGCTGGGCGGCATCTTTCTGCCCGAACTGATGAAACTCTTCATGGAGCCGTCCGCGGCGACTTCCATTGGCGCCTCTCTCGCTTCGATGGCGATCTACATTCTGATGGCGGCCGTGCTGATCCTGAAGCCGACCGGACTGTTCGGGGTGCGCGCATGACCCGCGAAAGAGGCATCAATGCTCTGCTGCTGGCGGTTCTGGTTCTGGTGCCGCTCTGGGCCCAATATGCCGGAGAGCCGTTCACCATCACGCTGGCGACCCGTGCGATTATCCTGGCAATGGCAGCCGTGGGGCTGAACATCGCGCTCGGCCTCGGCGGGCTCATCAGTCTGGGCCATGCGGTGTTTTTCGGTCTCGGCGGTTACGCGATGGGCATTCTGGCCTATCACGCCCAGACCTATACCCCTCTCCTAGAGTGGCAGTTTCTGATCGAGGGCACGAAGTCCATGCCGGTGATCTGGCTGGTGGCAGTGGTGCTGTCGGCGCTGGCGGCCTTTGTGATCGGGCTCCTGTCCCTGCGCACGTCCGGGGCCTATTTCATCATGATCACGCTCGCCTTCGGCCAGATGTTCTATTTCTTTTCGATCAGCTGGAGCGCTTATGGCGGCGAGGACGGTGTCTCGATCTATCTGCGCAACGGTTTTCCCGGCCTCAACACGCTCGACCCGATCCAGTTCTACGGCCTGTGCCTGGCGCTTCTTCTGCTGGTGCTTCAGTTCACCTCGCGTCTGGCCCGCTCGCCTTTCGGTCTGGCGCTGAACGCGGCCCGCCAGTCGGAGGCACGCGTCAAGGCGGTCGGTGTGACCCCGTTTCGCCTGCGCCTTGCCGCCTTTGTGCTTTCTGGGGCGGTCACCGGTCTGGCCGGTGCGCTTTTTGCAGATCTCAATCGCTTTGTCAGTCCGTCCATGTTCTCCTGGCAGATGTCGGGAGAGATCATGATCCTGGTGATCCTCGGCGGCGTGGGGCGGCTTTACGGCCCGGTGGCCGGTGCCATTGTCTATGTTCTGCTGGAACATGTTCTGGGCGATCTCTCGGACTATTGGCACATTTACCTTGGCCTTCTGCTGCTGGTGGTGGTGCTCTTTGTCAAAGGCGGGCTTGTCGGTGCCATGAGCGGCCGGAGGGTTGCCCATGGCTGATGTGGTTCTGGAAACCAGAGGGCTTTGCAAGAACTTCGGTGCCCTGGAGGTCAGCCGGAATGTCTCCATCACCCTCACCGAGGGCGAGGTTCACGCGGTGATCGGGCCGAACGGGGCGGGAAAGTCCACCCTGATCCATCAGATCTGCGGCAGTGTGCAGCCGGACTTCGGCAGCATTCATCTCCTGGGCGAGGACGTGACCCGCAAACCCACAGAAGCACGGGCGCGGGCCGGACTGGCGCGGACTTTCCAGGTCTCCGCGCTCGCCATGGAAGACAGCGTGCTGGAGAACGTTGTCCTTGGCGCGGCTGGTGCGTCCGGCAAAGCGTTCCGCATGCTCCGGCCGGTTTTGAAGGATCCGGAGCTTCTGGAAAAGGCGAGATCGGCTCTGGAGCGTGTCGGCCTTAGCGATGCGGCGCAAAAGCGGACCGCCGATCTTAGCCATGGAGAGCGCCGGCAGCTGGAAGTCGCGGTCGCGCTGACCTTGTCGCCCAAAGCCTTTGTCATGGATGAGCCGATGGCCGGTCTCGGGGTGGAGGGCTCCAAAAGGATGACGGAATTTCTGGGCACGCTGAGGGACGAAGCGCCGATCCTGCTTGTCGAACATGATATGGACGCGGTGTTTGCGTTGGCCGACCGGATCAGCGTGCTGGTTTATGGCAGCATCATCGCTAGCGGTACGGTCGATGAAATCCGTGCCGATCCGGGTGTTCGTGAGGCCTATCTGGGAGACGCCGCATGACAGCCATACTGTCCCTCGATCAGGTGGAAGCGTCCTATGGTCCGATCCAGGCGCTTTTCGGCGTCTCTCTGGAGATTGAGGAAGGCAAGGCAGTTGCCCTGATGGGGCGCAACGGCATGGGCAAGTCCACGACGGTCAAGACCATCTGCGGCATGCTGTCGGCCACTGGGGGCATCCGCTTTTCCGGACGCCGGATCAACGGTCTGCCCAGCCACAGGATCGCCAGGCTTGGGGTCGGCCTTGTGCCCGAAGGCCGGCGCTGTTTCCCGAGCTTGAGCGTGGAGGAAAACCTGATTGCCGCCGGCCGGAAAGGCGAATGGGATTTCGACAAGGTGGCCGCGCTGTTTCCAAGACTATCCGAGCGCCGTTCCCAGAGGGCAATCTCGCTTTCAGGCGGTGAACAGCAGATGCTTGCCATCGGCCGGGCCCTGATGACCAATCCGCGGCTGTTGATCCTGGATGAGGCGACCGAAGGACTGGCGCCTGTGGTGCGGCAGGAGATCTGGTCCGCGATCGAAGAACTCAAGCGGCAGACCGGGATCTCGATCCTGATCATCGACAAGTCGCTGAAGGAGCTGGGCCGGATTGCCGACAGGGCCGTCATCCTGGAGCGTGGCAAGGATGTCTGGGCGGATGCCTTCGACGCGCTCACACCTGAGATCGCGGACAGGTACCTGGGGGTCTAGCCGCACTCAGGTCTTGGCGGCGCGAATTTGATCGCGGCGGCTACTTTTTGAACATCCCGGCATCGATCATCTGCTGGAACATGTCTTCCATGGACTCTTTGAGCGGCCGGTAGGTCACGCCGAGGGCCTGCCTGCTTTTGGAGTTGTCGGCCCGCCACTTCACATCGACATTGTTGGCGACGAACCGGCGCGGAATGTCGTTCATCACCGGGCCGAGCAGCCAGACCAGCCATTTGGGCAGGGACTTGCGGGGAACCGGATAAGTGTCGCCGTATTTGCCGATCAGGGCTTTGCCCAGTTCCAGAAGATTGGTGTTGTGACCGCTGATGATGTGGCGGCCTTCAGCTTCTTCCGTGAAGCCTGCGGCGATATGAGCTCTGGCGAGATCGCGCACGTCGACTACGCCGATGCCGAGTTTCGGCGCGCCCTGTTTCAGGGTGCCGTCGCCCATCTGGCGGACAATATTGAAGCTTTCCGAGGTCGGCCTGCCGGTAAGTGCCGGCCCGATCACCAGGGAGGGATTGACGGTCACCAGCCGGAATTGCTCCTGAGCATCGGCGATTTTCCAGGCTTCCCTTTCGGCCAGCGTCTTGGAATAGCTGTAGGGCTGATAGGAAAGGGAGGCGGTGGTGTTCCAGATGTCTTCGGTCAGAAGGCCTCCCGGAGCCTTGCCGCAATCAGTCGCGTCGGTGTAGATCGCGGCACAGGAACTGGTTACGACGACCCGCTTCACTCCCGGTGTCTGGGCCGCTGTTTTGAGAACATTGCGCGTGCCTTCGACAGCCGGGTCGATCAGTTCCCGTTGCGGATCCCTGACGGTGACCGTGAAGGGGGACGCGGTGTGGAACACGACGGAGCAGCCCTTTATGGCGTCCGCATAGGAGCCGTCTTCCAGTAGGTCCGCCTTGAAGAACCTGATGTCGCCGGGCGCCGCCGCTGCGAGTGCGGCCAGGTGTTCCAGCTTGGCCATGTTGTCGGGATCGCGCACCGCTGCGTGTACGGTCACGCCGGCGTCGAGCAGCTCCTTCACCACCCATCCGGCAACATATCCTGTGGCTCCGGTAACGAGGACAGGTGCATCGGTCGGAATGTTCATGGTCGGTCCCCGTCAGGCGTCTTGCGCATTCCGGTTGGTATTACCGGGCGGGCCGTGCGTCAATCTCGAGCGGGAGATCCTTGCAACTCATATTGGCAAGGGCTGCGCCGTGTCCCAGAAAACGGCTCTGCTCCATTTGCGATCACACCGTGACGCGGGTTCAAACGACTGTGCTGCGTTGCGAGGGTTGCCAATTGCTTTCGTTTTGCAGTGCAAACGCGCGTAATCAGAAGCTTGGTGTCTATAAATATGAAAGAAGCGAAACTTCATTTCTGACTCCAATTGCTGTCAAATTTGTGCCACACTGCGGTTCTCGGGTGGGTGGATACGGCAGCGGTTAGAGACCGGAAAACGACATGTGTCATTTTAAAAAGCCATATATTTCATATAGATAAGATCATCTCTAGATCCTACGAAAATCTACTAAAAAATTAGTTTGACAACGTGGCGACGGTGTGTCCAAGTATGGTCAGCCGGATAAGAACGGCGTTATTTATCTCACGGGAGGAGATGCAGATGCGTAAGTATCTACTCTGCGCAGTCGCAGCTGGTGCTGTGCTTGCGGGAGCAGGGTCCGCTTTTGCCGACGAGGCAGCGGCCCAAAAATGGATCGACCAGGAATTCCAGCCATCTGTTCTGTCGAAAGACGAGCAGCTTTCTGAAATGCAATGGTTCATCAAAGCGGCCGAACCCTATGCTGGTATGGAGATCAACGTCCTGTCCGAAGGCATTCCGACGCACTCTTATGAGTCGGAAGTCCTGACCAAGGCGTTTGAGGAAATCACTGGCATCAAGGTCAACCACCAGATCCTCGGCGAAGGGGAAGTGGTGCAGGCCGTGCAGACCCAGATGCAGACCGGTCGGAACCTCTATGACGGCTATGTCAACGACTCCGACCTCATCGGGACCCATTCCCGACTGCAGTTGGCCTATCCGCTGGGCGACAAGATGGCCGGCGAGTGGGCTGACGTGACCAACCCGGGCCTCGATATCGACGACTTCATCGGTACGAGCTTCACCACCGGTCCGGACGGCAAGCTCTATCAGCTGCCCGACCAGCAGTTCGCGAACCTCTACTGGTTCCGCAAGGACTGGTTCGACCGCGAAGACCTGCAGAAGGCCTTCAAGGAAAAATATGGCTACGATCTCGGCGTTCCGGTGAACTGGTCCGCCTATGAGGATATCGCCGAGTTCTTCACCAACGACGTGAAGGAAATCGACGGTGTCCGCGTCTACGGCCATATGGATTACGGCAAGCGCGCACCGGATCTCGGCTGGCGCATGACCGATGCCTGGCTGTCGATGGCCGGCGAAGGCGACAAGGGTGAGCCGAACGGCCGTCCGGTCGACGAGTGGGGCATCCGCATGGAAGATGGGTCCTGCAACCCGGCCGGCGCTTCGGTGTCCCGCGGCGGTGCTGCAAACGGCCCGGCGGCCGTCTACGCGATCCGCAAATGGGACGAATGGCTGCGCAACTATGCGCCTCCGGGTGCCGCGTCCTACGACTTCTACCAGTCCCTGCCGGCGCTCAGCCAGGGCAACGTCGCCCAGCAGATCTTCTGGTACACCGCTTTCACCGCAGACATGGTGAAGCCGAAGTCCGAAGGCAACAACACGGTGGACGATGCCGGCAAGCCGCAGTGGCGCATGGCACCGAGCCCGCATGGTCCCTATTGGGAAGACGGCCAGAAGGTCGGATATCAGGACGTGGGGTCCTGGACGTTCCTGAACTCCACTCCGGAAGACCGCGCGAAAGCCGCCTGGCTCTATGCACAGTTCGTCGTGTCCAAGACCGTCGACGTGAAGAAGAGCCATGTCGGTCTGACCTTCATCCGCGACAGCACGATCCACGACGAAAGCTTCACCGAGCGCGCTCCGAATCTCGGCGGCCTGGTCGAGTTCTATCGCTCGCCGGACCGGGTGCGCTGGTCACCTACGGGCATCAACGTGCCTGACTATCCGAAGCTGGCCCAGATCTGGTGGCAGCAGATCGGTGACGTGAACTCCGGCGCCTTTACGCCGCAGGAAGCCATGGACCGTCTGGCGGAAGAAATGGACATCGTCATGGCCCGCATGCAGCAGGCCGACGAACGCGCCAATGTCTACGGTGGCTGTGGTCCGCGTCTCAACGAAGAGTCGGATCCGCAAGAGTGGCTGTCCAAGCCGGGTGCTCCGAAGGCGAAGCTCGAAAACGAGAAGCCTCAGGGTCAGACTGTGAACTACGACGAGCTGGTTGCCCGCTGGGCAGGCAAGTAAGCCGGACGTTCATCACCCCAAAACCGGACCGGGGCATGTCCCCGGTCCATTACCGATCCGAATGCGACAGGCTGCTGAACCTAAGTTCGGCCTTTAAAGACCTGTCCGGACGCGGGCGATCATTACATGTCTCTAGAACTCAAAAATGCCAGCAAGCGTGTGCAGGGCATTACCCATGTCAAGGACACGAGCCTGACGCTCCAGCCAGGCCACTTCAATGTTCTTCTCGGGGAGACCGGCTCGGGCAAGACCTCGCTGATCAAGCTGATGGCGGGCCTCGACAAACTGGCCTCCGGGCAGATCATCCTGAACGGCCGGGATGTGTCGCGCCTGTCGGCGCAGAAACGCAACATCAGCCTGGTGCACCAGTTCTTCGTGAACTACCCGCACATGTCGGTCTTCGACAATATCGCCTCGCCCCTCAAGGTGGGCGGTGTCGCGAAATCGGAAATCGAAGGCCGGGTGGAAGAAGCCGCCGAGCTGCTCAAGCTGAAGCCATTTCTGAATCGCAAACCGCATGAACTTTCCGGCGGCCAGCAGCAGCGCACGGCGCTTGCCCGCGCCATCGTCAAGGAAAGCGACGCCGTGTTTCTGGACGAGCCTCTGGCGAACCTCGATTACAAGCTGCGCGAGGAATTGCGCGATCAGCTGCCCGAGCTTTTTGCCGGCCGCGGCGCGGTGGTGGTCTATGCTACGTCGGAGCCCGAAGAAGCGCTCCTGCTCGGCGGTCACACGGCGCTGATGAGCGACGGCCACGTGGTCCAGTTCGGACCGACCGCGGACATCTACCGCAAGCCGAAAGATTTGGAATCGGCGAAAGTGTTTTCCAATCCGCCGATCAACACCGCCTCGGTGAACAAACAGGGCGATTCAATCATTCTGAATGACGATGTCCGCTGGACGGCATCCGGCGCGGCGGCGGGACTGCGCGACGGACCCTACACGCTGGCGATCCGGCCGCACCATGTCCTGCCGCTGGAAAGCCCGCGGCACAGCGTGCGGCTGCAGGGCCATGTCCTGGTGACAGAGTTGAGCGGCTCGGAAAGCAGTGCCCATTTCGACGTGCACGGCCAGTCCTGGGTGTCGCTGTCACACGGTGTTCATCCCTATTTTGTCGGCGAGCTCCACACGTTCTATCTGGACCCGAGCCATTGTTTCTTCTTTGCGCCCAATGGCGACCTGGCGGCCTGAGGAGAAGACTTCATGGCACAAATAAAACTCTCCAATCTGCGACACAGCTACACCCCGTCGCCGAAGAGTGACGCGGACTACGCGTTGAAAAAAATCGACCTGACCTGGGATGATGGAGGTGCCTACGCGCTGCTCGGACCGTCCGGTTGCGGCAAGTCCACGCTTCTCAACATCATTTCCGGCCTGCTGCACCCTTCGGAAGGGCAGATCCTGTTCGATGATCAGGACGTGACCGCCCTGCCGCCGGCACAGCGCAACATTGCCCAGGTGTTCCAGTTCCCGGTCATTTACGACACCATGACCGTCTACGACAATCTGGCCTTCCCGCTGCGCAACCGGGGCCGGGACGAGGACATCGTCAAGCAGCGTGTCATGGCGATCGCCGAAATGCTGGAGGTCCAGAACATGCTGACCACCCGGGCGGCGAACCTTTCCCCGGACAACAAGCAGAAGATTTCCATGGGCCGCGGCTTGGTCCGCCAGGACGTCAATGTCGTCATGTTCGACGAGCCGCTGACGGTGATCGACCCGCATCTGAAATGGAAGCTGCGCTCCAAGCTGAAAGAACTGCATCTGCGGATCAAGGCGACCATGATCTACGTGACCCACGACCAGACTGAAGCGCTCACCTTCGCCGACCAGGTGGTGGTCATGCAGGACGGCGAGGTAGTCCAGATCGGCACACCGGTCGAACTGTTCGAACGGCCCGCGCATACCTTTGTCGGCCACTTCATCGGCTCGCCGGGCATGAATGTCCTGCCTTGCGAGGTGAAGGGCGGCGCGGCCTTCTTCGGCGGTGAAAAAGTGGATCTGGAAGGCCCGGTTCAGGGGGGCGGTGATGGTGCGGCGCAAATCGGCATCCGCCCGGAATTCGTTTCGATCTCGTCCAATGGTCACGGTGTTGCCGCGACCGTGCAGAAGGTCTCCGATATCGGCCGCCACAAGGTGGTCGAGACAGTGGCTCATGACCAGCGCATTCACGCGATCCTGGAAGGCGAGGCCCCGAACGCGGGCGACGCCGTCAAGCTCGACTTCAAACAAACCCAGACCCGGCTCTACAAGGACGGCTGGCTGGCTAGCACGCCGGGAGGGGGTGCCTGATGAAAACGCAAAACCAACGCGCCTGGCTGTTCGTCACCCCGGTGCTTCTGCTGGTCGCCTTCAACGCACTCATTCCGATGATGACCGTGGTGAACTACTCGGTCCAGGAAACATTCGGCGACAACCTGTTCTTCTGGGAAGGCCTTGGCTGGTTCGAGCAGATCCTGCGCTCGGACCGGTTCCATGCCGCTCTCGGCCGGCAGCTCTTCTTCACGGTGATGATCCTGATCATCGAGGTGCCGCTTGGTGTCGCGATCGCGCTCGCCATGCCCAAAAAGGGGTTCTGGGTGCCGTTCTGCCTGATCACCATGGCGCTGCCGATGCTGATCCCGTGGAATGTTGTCGGCGCCATGTGGAACATCTTTACCCTGCCGGATATCGGCCTGCTGGGCTACTTCATGAACCACACGCTGGGCATTTCCTATGACATGACCCAGGACCCTGTAGCCGCCTGGGTGACCATCATCGTCATGGATGTCTGGCACTGGACGTCGCTGGTGGTGCTCTTGGCCTATGCCGGCCTGGTGTCCATCCCGAACGCTTATTACCAGGCCGCGGAAATCGACGGCGCGTCCAACTGGGCCGTGTTCCGGTTCATCCAGCTTCCGAAAATGAAGACGGTGCTGACCATTGCCGTGCTGCTGCGCTTCATGGACAGCTTCAACATCTATACCGAACCGTTCGTCCTCACCGGCGGCGGACCGGGTAACTCCACGACGCTGCTCTCGATCGACCTCGTGAAGATCGCCCTGGGTCAGTTCGACCTCGGACCGGCAGCCGCCATGTCCCTCATCTACTTCGCCATCACGCTGTTCGCCTCCTGGCTGTTCTACACGCTGATGACGATGAACGATAACAAGTCCTGAGGAGAACCGTCATGCGCATGAAAAGCCTGGTTCCGGCCCTCTACATCCTCTTCCTGATGCTGCCGATCTACTGGCTCGTCGCGATGAGCTTCAAGACCACCAACGAGATCCTCGCCGGGTTCACCCTGTTCCCGCAGACCTGGACCTTCGCCAACTATATCGACATCTTCACCGACCCCACCTGGTATTGGGGCTACATCAACTCGATCATCTACGTGACCATCAACACGGTCATTTCGATCACCGTGGCCCTGCCGGCGGCCTATGCCTTCTCCCGCTATTCCTTCGTGGGCGACAAGCACCTGTTCTTCTGGCTTCTGACCAACCGGATGGCGCCGGCCGCCGTTTTCGCGCTGCCGTTCTTCCAGCTCTACTCTGCCGTCGGCCTGTTCGACACCCATTTCGCCGTGGCGCTGGCGCACTGCCTCTTCAACGTGCCGCTGGCCGTGTGGATCCTGGAAGGCTTCATGAGCGGTGTGCCGAAGGAGCTGGACGAGACAGCCTATGTGGACGGCTATTCCTTCCCGCGTTTCTTCATGACGATCTTCCTGCCGGCGATCAAATCCGGTGTCGGTGTGGCCGCATTCTTCTGCTTCATGTTCTCCTGGGTGGAGATGCTGCTGTCCAAGACCCTGACGGCCGTTGAAGCCAAACCTATCGCCGCCGTGATGACCCGGACCGCTTCCTCCGCCGGTTACGAACTCGGGCTTCTGGCGGCCGCCGGGACCCTGACCATCATTCCCGGCGCCATCGTCATCTACTTCGTCCG
>JBNLAU010000421.1:0-7728 GCA_050302295.1 Roseibium sp.
TCTGCCGTTCATGTCTCAGGAAGCGCAGGTCTACCTGATGTCGGATCTCTACCTGAAGAGCGAGGACGACTATACCCACCTCATCCGCAAACATGGCGGCCGGGCGCAGAACCTGATGGTGATCGGCCACAATCCGGCAACCGAGGACACGGCATTCAGCCTGACAGGCACTTCGTCCCCGGACACGCTGGCGGAAATGGAAGAAAAATTTCCGACGGCGGCCCTTGCTGTTCTCGACTTCGATATTGCCGACTGGTCCGAACTCGGTGCAAAGACAGGTCACCTGGAACGCTTCGTCAAACCGCGCGAGATCAAGGATGATCCCGTCTGATATGAGTTCCTATTTGTAGTGGCTGGTATAATTCGTTGATATGCCCCCTCTCCGCGCTTACATGAACGCGCTGGAGGTGCCTGTGAATTCATTGACCACTCTGACGGAAGAAGCGCGGCTAGCCCTTGCCAACCTGGCGGACACGGCAACGGACCTGGCTGTTCCGAGCGTCCGGCTTGGCGTTACGGGCCTTGCACGGTCCGGAAAGACGGTGTTTCTGACCGCCCTCGTCCACAATCTGGTTCATGGCGGCCGCCTGCCGGTCTTCAGTGCTGCTGCCGGCCACCGGATGACCGCAGCCCGTCTACAGCCCCAGCCTGACGACGACGTGCCGCGTTTCGACTACGAGGCGCATGTGCGCGCCCTCGTCAATGAACGCATCTGGCCGGACTCCACCCGCCACGTCTCGGAACTGCGCCTGACGATCGACTACGAAAGCGCATCTTACCTTTACCGCAAGCTTGGCCCCGGGCGGCTGCATGTTGACCTGATCGACTATCCCGGCGAGTGGCTTCTGGACCTGCCTCTGCTCAACAAGGATTATGCGGAGTTTTCAGCCGACGCCTTGAAACGGGCGCGCGCCGGCAACAGAAAGGAGATCGTTGCGCCTTTCCTGGAAGCGTTGCACCGGACCGATCCCGATGCCGCCGAAAACGAACAGACGGCCCAGGACCTGGCAGCAACTTTCAAAACCTATCTGGCTGCCTGCCGTGCCGATGCCCATGCGCTATCGATGCTTCCGCCCGGCCGTTTCCTGATGCCGGGCGATCTTGACGGTTCCCCTGCCCTCACCTTCGCCCCGCTTGATATTCCGTTCAACGCGGCCCCAGCGCGTGCGGGCACCTTGCGGGCCATGATGGAGCGGCGTTTCGAGGCCTATAAGACCCACGTGGTTCGACCGTTCTTTCGCAATCACTTTGCCCGGCTCGACCGTCAGATCGTGCTGGTTGATGTGCTTCACGCCCTCAATGCCGGCCCGCATGCGATTGCGGACCTGGAGAGTGCGCTTGGCGAAGTTCTCAGTGCCTTCCGGCCGGGAAAACGCAGCTGGCTGTCTTCTATCCTGACCCGCCGGATCGACAGGATCCTGTTTGCCGCCACAAAGGCCGACCACCTGCACAGCTCCGACCACGACCGGCTGGAAGCGATCCTGACGCGTTTGGTGAGCCGGGCCGAAGAACGGGCTCGTTTCAAGGGGGCGGAGGTCGACGTTATTGCCATGGCCGCCGTTCGCGCAACCCGGGAAGCCACGGTCAAGCACCGTGGACAGGAGCTGCCCGCGATCCTGGGAACACCACTACCAGGGGAGCGCCTCAACGGCGACACCTACGACGGCAAAACGGAAATTGCCATGTTTCCCGGGGACTTGCCTCAGGATCCTGAATCAATCTTCCACAAAGATGAATCTTTTTGTGAAGAGACCCAGCCCGATTTTCAATCCGCCCAGGCAGATCTGCAATTTCTCCGGTTTCGCCCTCCCGAACTGGACACCACCGCCGAAGGCCTCACACTGTCGTTGCCGCATATCCGCCTGGACCGCGCCCTTGAATTCCTGATCGGAGACCGACTGGCATGACCGGATCTAACACTCCTTCCGGCCGCAAACCGGCAGCTTTCCGCCTCGACGACACCAAGGTGCGGCTGACCGATGACGAAACGAGGATACCTTCAGCGGACGAAGCCCTGATCGCCCAGGCATTTCAGGAAGACGAGGAGCCCCGGCTGCCGCGCGCCGCCAGTACACCGAAATCCCGCCTGGGCTTCGGCAAATGGCTGATGATCGGCCTGTCGGGTCTGGTTTCGCTTGCCATCGGTCTGGCGATCGACAGCCTGATCAGGGACCTTTTTGCCCGTACCGACTGGCTGGGCTGGCTGGGCGTTGCCCTTGCCGGCCTGGCGGCCCTGGGACTGCTCGGACTGGCGGCCCGGGAGGTTGCCGGTCTGATGCGCCTGGGCAGGATCGATCACCTGCGGGACCGGCTGCTGCATGCCGCCAGGACAGACGACGCAAAGGCGGCAAGGGCCGGCTTGAAAGATCTCCTCGCACTCTACCGCGACCGGCCGGAAACCGCACAGGGACGCAAGGCACTCGCCGCGCACATGCGTGAGGTCATTGACGGCACCGATCTGGTCAAGCTGGCAGAGCGCGATCTGCTCGCCCCCCTCGACCTGGAAGCCCGGCGGATCGTCATGAACAGTGCCAAGCGGGTTTCAGTGGTGACAGCCGTCAGCCCGCGCGCGCTGGTGGACCTCCTGGCGGTCCTCTTTGAAAACCTGAGAACGATCCGGCGCCTGTCGGCGCTTTACGGCGGGCGCCCCGGTACTCTGGGCTTTCTGCGCCTTGCCAAACAGGTCATGACACATCTGGCGGTCACCGGCGGCATGGCCGCGGGCGACAGCCTGGTCTCGCAGGTACTCGGCCACGGCCTGGCAGCGCGCCTGTCCGCCCGACTTGGCGAAGGGGTGGTCAATGGCTTGCTCACCGCCCGGATCGGCATCGCCGCAATCGCCGTCTGCCGTCCGGCGCCCTTCACCGCCGGCACCAGCCCGGCCGTTTCGGATTTCATGGGCGAACTCATCTCATTTGCCAAGAAGGAGGAGGAAAGCTCAAAACCCTAATAAGTTATTGATAATACTTGCACTATAGCTAATGGTTAAAGAGTTTTTATCAGAGAATATTGCAATTAATGACGATACCTCCTATGCACGACGGACACTCGTTTCCCAAGGAGCGCAGCAGCGGAACCGCGGGACACTAAAACCAAGCCGCCTCCAGTGAGACCGTGTTGTGTCAACCGACCATTTTCCGGATAGATCGAGCCGTTCCGGCCGCTTAAAACCAATCATCCTGAAACGCACACTCATGTCAGGTTGTGCCCTGTTTCTGTTGGCACCCGTCGCCGGACACGCCGGTGACATCACCATACCGTCCGGCACGACGGTCACCACGACGCAAACGCTCACCGATGTCGGCGACACCGGCACCATCGACAGCAGCGGCGCCATCGATGTCACCGACGAGGACGGCCTGGTCCTGGACAATGATGATCAGACCGCTGTCAACAATGGCGACATCTTTGTCGAACGGACCGGAGGAGCGTCGCTGGCAGGTATAGGTTCCCTCGGCGCCAACTCGGACATCACCAACAACGGCACCATAACCGGCACTGGCGAAGGCATCTTCGCAATCGTCACAACCCAGGAAGACGCGGTTGTCGTCAATTCAGGCACGATCGATCTGGACGGCGATTTCAACACCGGCATCGAGCTGGACGGCGACGATTCCAGTGCCGAAAACTCAGGCAGCATATTCACCAACGGCTTACTGTCCGATGGCATGTCCGTTTTCGGTGACAACGGGTCGGTCACAAACAGCGGCACAATCGAGACAACCGGAGAAAATGCTTTCGGGATCTATTCCAACGGCGCCGCATCAACGCTGATCAATAACGATACCATCACCACAACCGGCGATGTCTCTTTTGGGATCGGCGCCAACGGTGATGACGCTGTTGTCTCAAACTCCGGTTCAATTTCCACCACCGGCGAGGATGCGGACGGCATCAACATAGCCGGGGAAGATTCCAGCGCCACCAACTCCGGGACCATCACCACGACGGGCGAAGACACACACGGCATCGGATCGGCGGGTGACGACTCGGAAGTAACCAACACCGGCACCATCACGACAGAGGGTGACCGCTCCAACGCCATCAATACGGACGGCAACCGCACGGTCGTCACGAACACCGGGACAGTCGTCACAACCGGCGAAGGCAGCGACGGGATCGACAATGACGGCAACGACGTCACCGTCATCAATTCAGGAACCCTCACTCAGTTCGGCAGCCAAGGCAACGGCATCGATGTCCACGGCGCCAATGGCGACATTACCAACAGCGGCACGATCACGGTTTCGGGTGAAGACAGCAACGGCATTGAGGTGACGGGCAACAATGTGATCGTGAGAAGCAGCGGCAGCGTTGAAACCACGGGCCCAATCTCGGGAAGCGATCCAGCTGCCGGTCACGGAATTTCCGTCGAAGGCAACAACGCTACGGTGACAGTGTCCGGCACGGTTTTCAGCACCAACGGATCATCCATCTACGTCGACGGCTCCGATGCAATCGTTACGATCGACGGCAACGCCCTGCTGCAGGGCATTGTAACCCTGACCGAACCGTCCTCGGCCGACTTCACCTACAACAGAAACCGAACCGCCATACTGACTTTCAGCGGCCTTCCCGGAACACTGGAAACCGGCGGCCTTGCCTATCGCACAAGCGGAAACACCCTCACCATCTTCAATCCGGATGACTACCGGCTCGACACCCTCGCGCCGGTCTTTACCGCGCTGACGCGCGAAATCTCGGACGGCGTGGAGCGGCAAATGGCGCCGGACCGGCTGGAAGCCCCTGCCCTGGTGGCCACCCACGGTACACCGGCGGAGACCGTGGCTTCGCGATGGTCCCTCTGGGCATCGCCCTATGGCGGCGGCCTCCACCGCTGGAAAGACAACGGGTTCGATCATGTATTCGGCGGTCTGATGGCGGGCGCCGACACTTCGCTCGCCCCAGGCCTGAAGGCGGGTGTAGCGGCAGGCTTTTCCGCTGGCCATACGAACAGTGACGACGACATTCACAGCGCCGACAGCTACAGCTTCTTTGCAGGCGGTTATCTGAACCAGAACTGGCAGGCGACCTTCATGCAGGCCAGCCTTATCGGCGGATATCTGAAAAGCGATGAAACCGTCACGATCCTCAACAACATGGTATCCGGTGGCCTGCAGGATCTTTCCATCGACTACGATTATGTCTTCGTGAACCCGTCGGTCCGGCTCGGGCACGAATTCGCGCTTCAAACGGCAACACTGACCCCCAGCATCAGGGCCCGGTATTCCGGCCTGTGGCAGACCGGCGATGCGGAGGAAACGACAACGTCCTTTTCCGTTTCAGGTCGGTCGTTGCATATCCTGGAAGTGCGCGCCCAAACGGCTTATGACTTTGCTCCGGTTCCCAGGGAGAGCGGCACGTTCCACGTCGGTTTGAAGGCGGGCCTCGACGGCATCTTCACACTCGGAGACAGCGTTGACGGCAGCTTTGCGGGAACCGCGTTGAACCTCTCCACCGGAAATGGCGATGCAATTGTGCGCGGCTTCGCGAAGGCGGACGCCGTATGGCAGAAAGAGAACGGCACGATGTTCCTCGCAGGTGTCGAAAGCGGCTACGACAGTGCCGGCACCCTGTCGGCAACCGGTCGGCTTGGGGCGAAGATCCGTTTCTGACACGCCTGCCGGGCACGATCCTCCAGCCTGCATCGGTGCATCTGATAGCCTCCTCGACAGGGCCGGGCCTCCCGGTTAATTTCCCTGCATGTTCATCGAATTCTTCACTCAGCTCAAATCCGCGGGCATACCGGTTTCCTTGAGGGAATACCTGACGCTGATGGAAGCGCTGGACAAGGATCTGGCGGAGAAAAGCGTCGAAGACTTCTATTATCTCGCCCGCCTTTCCCTGGTGAAGGACGAAAGCAATCTGGATAAGTTCGACCGGGTGTTCAGCCATGTTTTCAAGGGGCTGGATCTCCTGAGCGAAGTGCCCACGACCGACATTCCGGACGAATGGCTGAGGAAACTGGCGGAAAAACACCTTACGGAAGAGGAAAAAGCGCAGATCGAAGCGCTTGGCGGCTTTGAAAAGCTGATGGAAACCCTGCGCGAGCGATTAAGCGAACAGGAAAAACGCCATCAGGGCGGCAACAAGTGGATCGGCACTGCCGGAACCTCTCCTTTCGGGGCTTATGGATACAACCCGGAAGGCGTGCGCATCGGACAGCAGGAAAGCCGCCACCGGCGGGCGGTCAAGGTCTGGGACAAGCGTGAGTTCAAGGATCTCGACGACACCCAGCTGCTCGGCACCCGCAACATCCAGGTGGCCCTGAAGCGCCTCAGGAATTTCGCCCGGACCGGCGCGGCAGAAGAGCTGGATCTCGACAGCACGATCCGCTCAACCGCCCACAAGGGCCTTCTCGACATTCAGATGCGCCCGGAACGGCATAATGCGGTCAAGGTGCTGCTTTTCTTCGACATCGGCGGCTCGATGGACGATCACATTCGTGTCTGCGAGGAACTCTTCTCCGCCGCCCGGTCCGAATTCAAGGTGATGGAGCACTTCTACTTCCACAATTGCCTTTACGAATATGTCTGGAAGGAAAACCGGCGGCGCCACACCGAGCGCATGCCGACCATGGACGTGCTGCACAAATACCCTGCTGACTACAAGATCATCTTCGTCGGCGATGCGTCCATGAGCCCTTATGAAATCGCCTATCCCGGCGGTTCGGTGGAACACTGGAACGAGGAAGCCGGGGCTGCCTGGATGCAGCGTATCACCGGTCTTTACAAAAGCGCGGTCTGGCTCAATCCGGTACGCCAGGAACACTGGCACTTCACCCACTCCATCGAGATGCTCAACGAACTGATGGAAGGCCGCATGTTCCCGATGACCGTCGAAGGGCTGAGCGAAGCCATGAAGGAATTGGCGCGATAGCCTCCGCCGGAGGACGGCAACTCCCGGCAGGTCCGCAATAGGTCAGTCACCTAGTCATACCAATCGCAACAAATAGGAACTCATCTGACCGTGTTTGGAGACTGTTCAGCAAGGAGCTGGTCGCAGGGTGATATGGGTTATCGTTCAAGACCTACGACGCGGCAGAACAGTCTCCAAACACGGCCTTCGGTGGCCTGTTCCAGCCCGCTGGGACTGCGTGGCGTTGCTTGAACGGCCAACCAGGCCGCCCTGCGCAACGCGCCTTGCCAGCAAACTGGATCAGTGCCATCAGATGTGTTCCTATTTGTTACGTTTGGTATCAGCCGCCACCATTCCGGTCCGGCGTTGGCACAATCCGGCATAAAAGCGCGTAAGGTCGATCGGGGCCGCGGTAAGGCAGTCGGCTGCAAGGGCTTCGATTTCGGCGCGGGGCGCGCCGGCGGCACGCCTGGCCATCAGTGCCTTGTGACGGCACTCCAGTTCCTGCCATTCGGGCAAGCCGGCGAGCTGCTCGTCGCCAATGAGGGCGAACAGACGCGCAGGCTGGCTTTTGCCCTTGAGTGCGATGGCCCCGGCCTCCAACAAGGCAAATCCTTCGCAGGCCCGGGCCGTGGCTTCAGACAAGAGGATCGGCCAGCCGATTTCCTTGCAGGCGGTTTCAATCCTGGCTGCAACATTGACCGCATCCCCGACCACGGAATAGTTGAAGCGTGTTGCCGAACCCATATTGCCGACACAGCCTGGCCCGCTGTTGAGACCAATCCCGATTTCCACATCTCCTAATTGCGCCTCGCCCGTCTTGAAGCCAAAGGCATCGGCTTGGTTCAGATCCTTGACGATTGCCACCAT